>NZ_JBSFGU010000018.1:0-154861 GCF_053596725.1 Kitasatospora sp. NPDC001660
ACCACGAGGTGGCGCTCGTCGCGGGCCAGCGAGTCGGCGCCCTCCCCGGCGATGTCGACGGAGAGCTTCTTCGTCGGCCCCGGACGGCCCGGAGCCGTCCTCAGACCACCTGGAGCGCGGTGACGCCCCAGGTGAACCCGGAGCCGGCGGTGGCGATCAGCACGAGGTCGCCCGACTTCAGGCGGCCCGCCCGTTCCAGGTCCTCCAGGGCAAGGAACGGGTCGGCGCCGCCGAGGTGGCCCTCGACGTGGTAGTTGAAGACGCTGCGCTCGTGCGGCAGACCGAGGGTGTCCAGGAGCTTCCGCTGGGTGTTCTGGTTGCCGTGGGTGACCAGCAGGTAGGCCACGTCCGCCAGATCCCGGCCGACGGCGGTGAGCACCTGGTCGGTCAGGGCGGTGAAGTTGGTGATGAACGCCTCGCCGAGGCCATCGCCGCCCGCCCTGCGGAACACCTTGACCTGGTTCTCCCGGACCTCGCCGTAGTAGAGGTCGACGAAGGTCGGGTCGGTGCGGTTGGCCGAACCCAGCACCTCGTAGCGCGGGTTCTCGGCGGACACCAGGACGGCTGCGGCGCCGTCGGCGAAGTTGAAGAGCTCGACCAGGCCGCCCGGGCGGTCGACCAGTTCGCTGAGCCGGTCGGCGACGACGACCAGCGCGTAGCGGCAGGCCCCGGCCTTGACCTGGTCGTCGGCGATCCGGATCGCGGTGGGCGCGGCGTTGCAGAAGTTGGACACCTCATAGCAGTGCGCCTGGAGGATGCCGAGTTCCTGGGCGATCTTCGCGGCCGGCGACCAGAACGGGGTCCCCCACTCGCTGGAGCCCGCGTAGATGACCAGGCCGATGTCCTCGGGGGACACCCCGTTGCGGGCGAGGATCTTCGCGGCGGCGTCCCGGCCGAGGCTCCACGAGCTCTCGCCCGGCCCCAGCGCCGAGAGCCGGCCCGCGGGCAGGATCTCGTTCACCTTGTCCGGGTCGCAGCCGGATTCGCGGGCGAGCTGCTCGGCGGTGACCTTGCCGCTGCCGGTGGTGAGGGCGAAGTCTGTGATGCCCATGGTGGTCTCCGATTCGGTTTCGTGCTGGGCGGGTTCGGGCGGGAGGCGCCCCCGCGCGCCCGGCCGTTCAGGGTGTGCGGGCAGAAGGGCGTGCGGCAAAAAGGGGCCCGGGGCCCGGCCGTTCGGGGGTGAGGCCGGGCCCCGGGCGTCCGGGGGAGATGGTCAGACGTACTCGACGACCGCGTGCGGAACGTACGGGTCTTCCAGCCGGGCGAGTTCGGCGTCGTCGAGCTCGATGTCGAGCGCGGCGACCGCGTCCGACAGGTGGTGCGGCGCGGTGGCGCCGATGACCGGGGCGGTGACCGCGGGCTGGCGCAGCAGCCAGGCCAGCGCGATCCGGGCCCGCGGGACCCCGCGTTCGGCGGCGATCTCCGCGACCGCCCGGGCGACGCGCCGGTCGGCCGCTTCGGTCGGCCCGTAGAACCGCTCCTGGACCGGGTCGCCGGCCGTCCGGGCGGACCTCGCGTCCCAGTCCCGAGTCAGCAGGCCGCGGGCCAGAGGCGACCACGGGGTGACGCCGACGCCCTCCTCGAGGCAGAACGGGATCATCTCCCGCTCCTCCTCGCGGTTGATCAGGTTGTAGTGGTTCTGCATGCTGACGAACCGCGTCCACCCGTTCAGGTCCGCGGTGTACTGGGCCTTGACGAACTGCCAGGTGTGCATGGACGACGCGCCGAGGTAACGGACCTTGCCCGCGGTGACGGCGTCATGCAGCGCCGCCATGGTCTCCTCGATCGGCGTCTCGTAGTCCCAGCGGTGAATGATGTACAGGTCGAGGTAGTCGGTGCCGAGCCGGCGCAGGCTCGCGTCCAGCTCACGCATGATGGCGCTGCGGGACAGACCTCCGGACAGCGGCCCCGGGCCCGTCGCCTCGTACACCTTGGTGGCGATGACGACGTCCTCACGCCGGGCCAGTTTCTTCAGGGCGCGGCCCAGGTACTCCTCGCTGGTGCCCAGCGAGTAGACGTTGGCCGTGTCGAAGAAGTTGACGCCGAGGTCGAGGGCCTGGGCGATGAACGGCAGGCTCTCCTCCTCCGGCAGCGACCAGGGGTGGGTGCCCCGGCCGGGCTCGCCGTAGCTCATGCATCCGAGCGCCAGCCGGGACACCTTGAGGCCGGACGAGCCCAGCCGTGCGTACTTCACGTTGCTTCTCCTCGTACGTGGCGGCTGGTCACTTGACTTCGGTCAGGCGGCCCCAGGAGGCGATGTCCTGGTCGAGCGGGATCTCCAGGCTGGCCAGGAACATCGCGGTCATCGCGCTGTGGCCGGCCAGGTGGGTCACCTCGGCGACCTCGTTCTGCGAGTAGTGCTCGCGCAGGCCCCAGAACGCGTCGTGGCCGGCCTTGTGGTGCAGGATGCAGTCGTCGACGTAGCGGACCAGGGCGGCGCGGGACGGCGGCATCTCCTCGAACCGGCCCTCCTCGACGGCCTCGATCTCGGCGTCGGTCAGTCCGGCCTTGACGGCCAGGGGGTAGTGCAGCAGGCGCTCGAACTCGCTGTCGCGCAGCTTCGCCACCCGCAGCACGATCACCTCGCGGTCCAGCAGGCTCAGCAGGCCGACGGTGAACGAGCCGCCCAGGGCGAGGTGCGGACCGGCGGAGCCCTTGGTGAGCAGCAGCGCCCGGGTCAGGTTGGACTGGAATTTCTCGTACACCTCGCGCTGCTCGGGGGTCATGTCGGCGACGTCGGTGAGGGTCACGCGGTCGGTCATCTCGGTTCTCTTCTCTCTCGGCGTGAACGGTTGTTCAGGTTGTTCAACTGGTGACGAGGGCCCGGGCGGGGCTCGGCACGTGGCGGTCGTCCAGCGCCCGGTCGACGGCGCGGACGGCGGCCTCGGGCTCGCGGTCGTCGAGGTCGACGACCGTGTCCAGGTGGCCGTCCGGGCGGACCACGAGCGCGCACGGCGTCGCGCCCAACTTGGCCGGCAGCGAGCCCGGCGGGCGGCCGCCGAGGTCGGTGACCTCGGCGCGGTCGACGGCCTCGCCCAGCCGCTCGACCAGCTGGACCCACCGGTCGTACCGGTACTCCAGGCCGGGCCAGAGCAGGACGGTGTAGCGGTCGACGGCGAGGACCGGCGCGGCGGCGGACGCCCGCCAGCCGAGCGGAAGCCGCTCGCCGGGGACGAGGCCGCGGCGCTTGGGCCGCGGGCCGTAGTGGGTGTCGACCTGGGCCAGCTTCGGTGCCAGGACGCGTTCCAGGAGCTGGGTGGCCGAGCCGAACCGATAGGCGATGTCCCGGCCGATGACCTGGTGCGGCTTGCTGAACAGGCCGATCCGGGCCAGCCGGGTCGACAGCCCGGCCACCGTCTCGACGGCGGGCCGACGCTCCCGGTCGTAACTGGCCAGCAGGCCGGGCCGGTAGTCGCCGCGCAGCACGCCCGCGAGCTTCCAGCCGAGGTTTACGGCGTCCTGGATGCCGGTGTTGACGCCCTGCGCGCCGGAGGGGCTCATGGCGTGGGCGGCGTCGCCGACCAGGAACACCCGGCCGCGCTGGTAGGTGCTCGCCGACCGGACGTGCGCGGTGAAGACCCCGCTGAACTTCATCTCCCCGAGCCGCCGCTCCCCGGGGACCCGCTCGGACAGCAGCCGCTCGAAGAATGCCCGGTCCGGCTCGCCCTGGTAGCCGTCCGGCACACTGGCGCCCACCCGGAAGATCCCGCCGCCGAGCGGGGCGAGCACCATGTTGCCGGTGCGAGTGAGGTAGTAGGCCGCCTCGCTGCTGGTGGTCTCGCCGACCAGCTCGGCGTCGGTGATCGCCAGCCGGGTACGCATCGTCCGGCCGGCGAACTCGAAGCCGAACGCCGGGCGGACGGTGCTGTTGTAGCCGTCGGCACCGACCACGTAGTCGTACGACCGGGTGGTCGACGCCCCGTCGGGTCCGCGCAGGACGCAGTGGACAGCGTCGGCGGACTGAGTGCCCTCGACGAAGGCGTGGTCGTAGCGGACCGTACCGCCGAGGGCTTCGAGGTGCTCCTCCAGCACGGCCTCGGTGCGCCACTGCGGGATGGTGATGGCGAACGGGTAGCCGACGCCGCGCAGCCGGTCAAACCGAACAAGGCCGATCATCTTCTTGTTGGAGTAGTAGTTCATCTGATCGAAGTAGTGGCCCGCCGCCACCAGCTTCTCCCCCACGCCCACCCGGTCGAGCAGCTCCAAGATCCTCGGCCACAGGATGGTGGCACGCGAATGCGGGCTCTCCCGGCGGGCGTTGGAGATCACCTCGACCTGGACGCCGTGGCGCAGCAGCTCACAGGCGAGTACCATGCCGACCGGCCCGGCGCCCACCACAAGCACGCGCGGCTGTCCGTGCTCCTCCGCCATGGCTCAACCGCCGATCTCGGCCAGCCGGTGCACCCGGGCCGGGGCGCGGAAAGCGCCGTCGACCTTGGCCAGGAACGCCCCGGTGTACTCCTCCTTCATGTGCAGGTCGATGGCGTGCTGGTCGGCCCAGTCCTCGACCAGCACGACCGTGTGCTCCTCGGCCTGCGAGCGGAACACGTCGAAGCGCAGCGCGCCCTCCTCGCGGCGGGTGTGCTCGGCCAGCTCCTGGAACGCGGCCAGGGTCGGCTCCAGCCGCTCGGGAACGACGTCGAAGGTGACGACGATCTGAATGGTCATGCCGGGGTCCTTTCGTTCGGGGGCAGCGGGGACGCCGCAACGGGGCCGTCCTCGCACTCGTGCGGGGCGACGTCCCAACGCCACCCTTCGATCTGAAGCTCGCCGTCCGGGGTGAGAACGGCGTCAAGGCCGACCGCTCGGCAGTTGCCCACCATCCCGCCGTACGCGCTGCCGGGCAGGCCACCGCGCAGCAGGTTCAGGACGCCGCCGTGGGTGACCACCAGGACGGGTCCGTCGTGGTCGGCCGCGACGAGGTCGCGCAATGCGGCGACGAAGCGGCTGTGGGCCTCGACCCCGGTCTCGCCGCCGGGCGGCCCGTAGCCGGGATCGGCGAGCAGCCGGCGCATGGCATCCGGGTTCTCGGCGGCGTAGCGGGCACGGTCGAGGCCGTCGACCGTGCCAAGGTGCCGTTCGCGCAGCCCGTCGAGGGTGGACAGCGACAGGCCGAGCCGTTCGGCGGCGGGCCTGGCGGTCTCCACGGCCCGTGCCAGCGGAGACGCGTGGACGGCGGCCCACCGGCCCGGTGTCAACCGCTCGGCCACCTCCCGGGCCTGACGCCGTCCTTCGGCGTTGAGCGGGGTGTCGGTCTGGGACTGGAAACGGTTCCGGGTGTTGAGGTCGGTCTCACCGTGGCGGAGCAGGACGAGGCGCACGACGGTCGGCCTCAGGCGGCCGCGCCGAGCGAGCTGATCGTCTCGGCGGCCTCGCCGACGGTCTGGCCGGCATCGAGGACCCCCTCCTTGATGGCGATGCCGAGGCGCTTCTCCAGGATCAGGGACATCTCCAGCAGGGTGAGCGAGTCCACGGAGAGCTCGTCGAAGGCGACCTCCGGGGAGACCTCCTCGGCGGGCACCTGGTACTTGGTGGTCAGGATCTCGATAATCATCTCGGTGACGGTCCGGGTCATTCGTGGTCTCCTCGTGCGTAGGGGTGGTGGCCGGTCGTGCAGAGGGCTGCCGCCGGGCTCAACCCGGGGTGACGGCGGGCCAGGTGAGGGTTGCCGACCCCCAGGTGGCGCCACCGCCGAATGCGGTCAGGAGCACCCGGTCGCCGGGCGTGAGCCGACCGTCGACGGCGCCGTCCGCGAGGGCGAGCGGGATGGAGGCGGCGGAGGTGTTGCCGACCCGGTCGATGTTGAGGACGGCCCGGTCGGCGGGAACGCCGAGTTGGTCGGCGACGGCATGGATGATCCGGACGTTGGCCTGGTGGGCGACGATCCGGTCGACATCGGCGACCTGCCACCCGGTCCGTGCAAGGACGTCCAGGGAGGATTCGGTCATCCGGCGCACGGCGGTGAAGAACACCGACTTCCCGTCCATCCGGAAGTAGGCGTCCTCCTGGCGGGGCGGCCGGCCGCTGGTGCGCTCCTCGGATCCGCCGCCGCGGACGGTGATCAGGTCGGCCATGCTGCCGTCGCTGCCGAGCCGGATCTGCCGGACCGCGCCCGGTTCGTCCGGCTGCCCGGCACGCAGGACCACGGCACCGGCGCCGTCGCCGAAGATGGCCCTGGTGGAGCGGTCCTCGGGGTCGAGGATGGTGCTGAAAGTCTCGGCGCCGATGACCAGCACACTCGCGGCGTGGCGGGCGGAGATGGCGGCCACGCCGGCCTGCAGGGCATAGAGGAAGCCGGAGCAGACCGCCGCGACGTCGAAGGCCGGCACGCCGACCAGGCCGATCCGGGTGGCCACCGAGGGAGCTGTGGCCGGGCAAAGCCGGTCGGGGGTCGTGGTGGCGAGCACCACCAGGTCGACACCGGTCGTCCCCGCGCTCTTGAGGGCTCGCTGTCCGGCCTCGACGGCGAGATCGCCGGTGGTCATGCCGGGCTCGACGACATACCGCTGGGCGATGCCGGTACGGGTGCGGATCCACTCGTCCGAGGTGTCCAGACGCTGCGCCAGTTCGGCGTTGGTCACCACGCGCGGGGGCACAGTGGCACCGACACCGGCGAGGACGGCCGCGCGGGTCATCGCGCCACCGCCTCGGAGGCCGTCAACGGGTGGCCGGCGGGGAGGCGGTGGGTGACAGCGGAGCGAAGATCGATGCCGGCCGTGTCGGCGGCGACGGTCATGGTGCGCCAGGTGCCGCCGTTCAGCCGGAGCAGGTCGAGTTCGGTGAGGGCGGTGGTGACGGGCACTCCACCCTCGTACGGGCGGTGCGGGCCGACCGCGGTCATCACGGTCCGGCGCATCCAGAGGGTGTCGCTGTCCTGACGGCGGACGCCGTCCATCTCGTAGAGCATCACCTGGGCCAGCTGGAGCGCGGTCACGAAGGCATCGACCATGGTGACCGACGGGCCGTGGCCCGACTCCAGGCCTCGTGGGGCCGGGCTCGCCGGCTCCTCCTGCTCGATGCCGAGCCGGGCGGTGGCGAGGAGCGCGCCCTGGTCCACCGCGACCTCGCGGATCAGCTGGCGGCGGGTGGTGAAGCCGTGGTCGTAGTACCTGCCGGCGGCGGGCCCGAGAGCCTCGGCCGGGTTCGCGTACTGCCACTGGCCCGGGCGCGGATCCTCGCTCTGGTGGACCAGTTCGCAGCGGACCCGCATGGTGCCGATGCTGCAGTCGATCACCGAGACCGACCAGCCGGGGGCACCGTCGAGCGCTTCCAGTCGGCGGCGCGTGGCGACCGCCTCCAGCTGGTCGAGGTCCTCCTGCGGGCGGCTGCCCGCCGTGATCCGCACCTTGCGCAGCCAGGCCTCGCTCAGGTCGTCGCCGCGTCGGTCGGACAGGCAGAGTTCGGCGAGCTGCGCCGCGAGCACCAGCCCGTCGATGGTGCTGAAGTGCGGCCGGAGGTCACCGATGGCCTTGCGCGACCAGTCCGCCGGGTACCGGACCCGGACCACGGCCCGGGCGCCGGCCACGCCGTCCGCGGTGCGGACGACCCGGATCCGGCTCAGGTCGTAGTGGACCCGCCGGAAGCCCCGACCGAAGAAGCGCCGGTCGCCGGGGCCGAGGTAGTCGTCGACCGAGGCCAGTGTGGTGTTCGCGACCTGGATCGTCATCAGTTCTCCGTCCGTCGGGGGGCGTCCTGGGGCCGGCCGGCCCAGCGCCGGGTGGCGCCGCGCCGGATGACACAGGTGAGCAGTGCGGTACACGTTCGCTGTCCGGAGTCGTCGGTGATGGCGATCTGGTACGAGGCCACCGACTCCCGTTCGTACAGCGTCCGGCACTCGCCGGTCAGGGTGCCGGAGGAGACCCAGCGGTGGTGCGTGCAGGAGAGATCGAGACCGACCGCGCTTCCGTCCGGTCCGGCGTACACCAGTGCGGCCAGCGAGCCGAGGGTCTCGGCCAGCACCGCGTTGGCGCCACCGTGCAGGATGCCGATGGGCTGGCGGTTGCCGGCGACGGGCATCGTGCCGGTCACCAGGCCGGGTTCACAGGTGTGGATTTCGATTCCCATGCGCTGGGTGAGCTGTTCGAGTTCGTAATCGGCTTCGACGGGAACTGGCCCGAGCGTCATGCGGGACATCACGACATCCTTCCGCCCGCGGGCACGGGCACAGGAACGGCGGGAACAGACCGCTCTGCTGGATTGGAGGATTCTGGAAATTCGGCGGCGCTGCGTGGTCGGCACGGTTCGACAAGGGCGACACTGCCCGCGAATCCGACCGCCGGACCGGCGCTGCGGAATTGAACGACTCCGAGTCAACACGACCGACAGGAAGCGAACAAGTGTGTGGCCGATAGCTGCCACACACCGCTCCGGACCTGCTGGCACACCCCTCGAAGCCGAACGGCAGCCGGGTGGCCCGATCGGCATGACGGAGCCTCAGACCTGGTTTGGTGCACGGTCGTCGGCTGTGGTTATCTGCTGCCGTCAGAACCGGGCGGGAGCGGGCGGAACACCCGTCTCGCCGCTATCCGTTCACGAAGGGATGGTTTTGCCCTCCATGCAACACATTTCTCTGGGCGCGCTTGAGGTGTCCCGCATAGGCCTCGGCGCGATGTCGATGTCGGACTACTACACCGGCGCCGGCGACGACGACGCGGAATCGGTGCGAACGATCCGACGTGCACTCGACCTCGGGGTGAACTTCCTGGACACCGCGGAGATCTACGGTCCATTCGTGAACGAGGAGCTGGTCGGTCGGGCGATCGCGGGGCGGCGTGACGAGGTGGTGCTGGCCACCAAATTCGGCCTGGTCTCGCACGGCGGCGCCGGCCCGAACGTGCTCGACAGCTCTCCCGCCAACGTCCGTACCGCGGTTGAAGGTTCGCTGAGGCGACTGGGCACCGACCGGATCGACCTGTACTACCAGCACCGGGTCGACCCGGACACTCCGATCGAGGAGACCATCGGCGCGGTTGCCGAGCTGGTCCGTGAGGGCAAGGTGCGGCACATCGGCCTGTCCGAGGCCGGCCCGGAAACCATCCGGCGTGCTCACGCGGTGCACCCGGTGACGGCGGTGCAGACCGAGTACTCACTGTGGACCAGGGACCCGGAGGCAGATCTACTGCCGTTGCTGCGCGAGCTCGGCATCGGACTGGTCGCGTACTCGCCGCTCGGTCGCGGCTTCCTCACCGGAGCGATTCGCTCGACGAGCCAACTTGACGCCAGCGACTTCCGATTGACAACCCCCCGGTTCGCCGGGGAGAACCTCGAGGCCAACCTGCGCATTGTGGACGAGGTGGAGCAAGTGGCCGCGGAGGCTGGGGCGACGGCGGCCCAGGTCGCGCTCGCCTGGCTGTTGGCCCAGGGGGAGGACATCGCGCCGATCCCCGGAACCAGGCGCAGTGCCCGGGCGGAGGAGAACGCGGCTGCCGCCACCGTCACGCTGACTCCGGCCCAACTGGCGCGGCTCGACGCACTGACGCCGGCCACGGGGGCGCGTTACGCCGAGCAGGACCTCGCCCGGACCGGTCTCTGAGGGGCGCGGTCGGGGCGAACCGCCTGCCTCCGCCCCGACCGGACGACCTCGTCCGACGGAACCGGCGATCCGTCAGACCCATGTCCGCCGGGCCGCTTCGGCGCCGGCCTGAAAGCGGCTGCGGGCGCCGAGTCTGGCCATCAGGTCGGCGATGGTCCGTCGGTTGGTGCGCACGGAGAGCCCGGTGCGCGCGGCAATGGCCGCGTCGGTCAGTCCTTCGGCCAGCAGCCGCAGGACCTCACGCTCCCGACGGTCCGGCCCGCAGTCGACCCCCGAATCACCCGATCGCCCCAACTCCCTTCCTTGGTCCCAGAGTTGTTCGAAGAGCAATCGGCATGCGGCCACCGGGGCCACTCCGCGAAGGAAGACCCAGCCGGCCTGCTCGACGAGCGGGTCGGTCGGGACGATCGCCGCGTCCCGGTCAGCGACAGCCATCCACAGCGGCGGCTGCGGCACGGCCAAGAGTTCCACGCCGAGGGCCGCCATCCGCTCGGCACTGCCACCACAGGCGGGATCGTCCAGGTTCTCGGGGCCGAGCGCACGGACCCGCACCCCACGGCCGACCAGTTCCGCGCCCAGGAGTTCGAGGCGGGCGCGGAGCCGAGGGTCGACCGGCGCACTCGGCAGCACCAGCAGGATCTCGCGCACGGCCCGTCTGGCCAGCGCACCGAGCCCATCGAGCAGTCCGATCGGGCAGCCGGGACTCCGCACGGGCCCGCCCGGAGCCGGGGGCTGCGACGGGACACTCCGACCATTCCGCGACGGCGCCTTCCAGCTGCTGACAGTCGCTGCATCCCCGCCGGCGGCCGGCTCGCGCAGACCGCTCCCGGGAACTCGATCGTTGGGCCCAGCCAGTACCTGGACCTCAGACGCACCCATCGCTCCCCCTGTCACATTCGAGTGGCCAAGTTGGAGGAACACATGACGTCCCGGCCTTCCGGTTGCACTACTCCCCCGCCCGCCACCCGGGCCGACTCCGCCAGCGAGAATACAGAACGTTCTCATTGTTTTTGTGTGATGGCGATCACAATGCGCCAGGGGGGAATGGCCAGCTCAGGACCGGCCCAACGCCTCCCGACACCAGGGGGCCGCGGCTGCGATCCGGGCCAACGGTCCCGGTCCAGCGGGGCAGCGAGGTCGCCGCTCACCCAGTCCGCTCGTCCGCCACTCTCCGGCACCCGACGGGCCAGAGCGCGCACGCGCGCACCGCCGTTGGCGAGGACCCGCAGCACGGCCGAGCCGATGAAGCCGGTGCCCCCGTGAGTGCGACGCGGGTCAGCACGACCGCCCCCGGCATCGCTCGGCGTCCACCACCAACTTGTCGCGCGACCCCGGCATCGCGATGCCGGGCAGCAGGCAACGCCAAAGATTGGCGATCCGCTCCGGCAGGTCCACCCGGCCGCTCGCAATCTGCGACATCACCTGGGAACCGGTGAACCCCGCCACCAGGACGGCAGCGAAGACGCCCTCCTCCGCCTCGGGCAGCAACTCGCCCGCCGCCCGGGCCGCGGTCAGCTCGGCACGGAAGCACTCGATCCACTCCTGGTAGATCGAGTACTCGGACAGCCCGGACTCGCCCTGCTCGACCGCCAGCCGCACACCGGCCCGGAACACCACATCCCGCTGGAGTTCATAGGCGAGGTAGAAGGTGAGGTCGATCAGCTGCTGGAGGCCATTGGGCTTCTGGGGCAGCCCCTTCAGATGGGCCGCCTGATACATGATCACCGCCCGCGCCAGCCCCTCCTTGGACTTGAAGTGGAAGTAGATCGCCCCCTGAGTCGTCGCAGCACGTTCCGTGATCCTCGTGATCGAGCCACCGGCGAAGCCGGATTCGTCAAACACCTCCGCCGCCGCCTCCAGAATGAGCTCCCGGGTGCGAACCGCACGTTGCTGTCTGCCCACCATTGACGTCTCTCCAGTCTCACTTCGAGAAGAAAACACCCGAGCACCGATCTGAACCATCATTCGATATATTCGACACCCGTCCACCATTCCGGATGCGCAACCGAAAGAGCATCGAAAGAAGGAAAGTGCACCACCATGTCCGATATTGAGATCCTCTTGGAGCCGACCGCCCACCACCCCATCAACCGAAAGCTCGTCCACAAGCTGGATTCGGGCGAAGTCTTCCTCACGACGTGGCGCCGGACCGAACCCGACACGTTCTCGGTGACCGCACACTGGCCTGCCGATCGGCCATTCTACCGATCGGCCGACGGCAACTTCGATTCCTTACTCCTCACCGAGACGATCCGTCAACTCTTCCCGCTGATCTGCCATGTGGGATACGACACACCCTTCGACCACCATTTGGTCTGGGAGCACTACCGGTACGACCTGGATCCGGCGGTGCTGCGGGCCGGCAACGGACCAATCGCGCTGGAGCTGCGCGTGGCCTGCTCCGACCTCGTCCACAGGAGAACCGGGCTGGCCGGCATGACGATGAACGTGGACGTCCTGCGAGACGGAATTCGACTCGCCTCGGCCACCTCCCGGTTCACCGTCCAGGCACCCGCAGTCTACCTGCGGCTACGCGGGGCAAATTCCGACCGCATGCGTGCGATGGCAGCCGCACCGCCGACTCCTGCGGGAATTCCTGCAACCAGCACCGGACGCCCGGCCCAGGCCGACGTGGTACTTTCCGAAATCCATCACGAGGACATATCGGAACGAATAGTCGGCGAAATGTCCGATTTCTTGGGAACCAGCGCCGGCAGCTGGTGGCTTCGCGTGGACACCGCCCACCGGAAATACTTCGACCACCCGGTCGACCACGTTCCCGGCATGCTGCTGCTGGAGGCCGCCCGGCAGGCTACCCAGGCTGTACGGCACCCAGTACCGGCCCTGCCGCTGACCATGTCCGCCACCTTCCATCGCTACGTGGACCTCGACGCCCCGTGCCGAATCACGGCTTGGGTCGAGTCGCCCGCACTGATCCGGGTCACCGCCGAGCAACACGACCGGCTCTGCTTCACCTCGGATGTCGGCACAGCGTGAGCCGGTGAACCGCCCCCGTTGACCACCTGGCAGTCGACGGCGGTCCGATACCTCCGATCCGGGCCGCCGTCAAGGCGATCACACACCAGACCATGCCGTGGGCCCGTCACCGCACCAACGGCAGCACCTGTGCCCACACGCTGCAACGTCCGGCGGCGGACTTCCTCCGCGCCGTCATCGACCTGGAGGTCACTCCGGCCCCGTCGCCGCGGCGAACGACCACCCGCCGTCGCGGGCTCGGCCGGAGCGGCCGTGGCGGTGTGCCCGTCCCGGCACGCCACCCCTCGAAAGGCCGGTTCGGCGGCCCGCACCCCCGCGCGCCGATCGCCCGCGCCGGCCCGAGGTATCGCCGGGCTGCTGGCGCATTTCATTTCAGGCGTATACGTCGGACATTCCGTTGAATCCCGGCCGCCGAACCCGGTTGCCCGGTAATCGCCGGAATCCCCGGACCGCGGGCGGGCGCGCCTCATTGCGCGAGGCGTCCGGCGGCGGCGAACCCGGGCCCCGCCGCCGGGAGTTCGGCATTCGGGCGACGCGGGATCGGCGGGTCGGGCGCCCGGACCGGAGCCGTCCGGGCCCGAAAGGCCCGTCGGGCGCCACCGGAGGGTGCGGACCGACTGCGTCCGGCCCGTCGCGAGCGGGGCAGCGACAGGCCGGTTCACCAGCGGGAAGGCGGACTCCCGGCGCCCAATCGGGAACAAACCGGACCGGCTGCCCGATTAGCCCGACCTGCCCGGCAGCCGGGGGCCGGTGACCCGTTCCGAATTACCGGAATCCTGCCCGAGTGATGCCCGGATCGCCCACCCGGGAGTGGCGGTGGGCTCGCCGACCGGACGTGACCTCGTTCTTTTGAGCTCCAGCTGAGCTTTCGTCAATTCCGTTAACCTGCACGTCATGTCCGAACGGGCAAAAACGCCGGTGAACGGCGGATCGGCGTCCGGATCGCATTTACAGGGCCCCGTCAACGCCCCTAGAGTCCCTGATGCGATTTGTCGTGCCGACGCACGAAGGAATGCGAACTCCCTTGAGCAACTTCCAAGTCAAGCGCGCCGCGCGCGCCGAAAGTCCTGCCATGCCGGAGGGCGAGATCGAACTCGCCGAGCCGCCGGTTCTGGGCGAGCCCGCCGGGTTGGATTTCGGCACCGCGATGATGTACCTGCCGATGGGTCTGGGCGCGGGTGCCATGGTGCTGATGTTCTCCATGCGCTCCGCCGGTCCGACCACCTACCTGATGTCCGGGATGATGGGCGTCGCGATGGTGAGCATGACGCTCACCCAGCTCGGACGCTCCAGCGGCGAGCGGCGGCGCCGGTTGCGCGCCGAACGCCGGGACTACCTCAGGTACTTGGCGCAGAAGCGGCGGCAGGCGCAGCAGGCGGCGAGCCGGCAGCGGGCCGCGCTGTTGTGGGACAACCCGGAGCCCGGCGAGCTGTGGGCGCTGGCCCGCGGCCCGCGGCTGTGGGAGCGGCGTCCCAGCCACGAGGACTTCGGGCGGGTCCGGATCGGGCTCGGACTGCGGCGCGCCGCGCTGGAGTTCGTGCCACCCCAGACCAAACCGGTGGAGGACCTGGAGCCGCTGGCGGCGGTGTCGCTGCGGCGGTTCACCAAGGCGCACCAGACCGTCCGCCGGCTCCCCGTCCCGCTGGCACTGCGGCGGTTCACCAGTGTGGAGTTCGCGGGCGAGGGCGAGCCGGCCCTCGGCCTCCTGCGGGCGATGGTGGCCCAACTGGCGGTCCTGCACTCGCCGGACGAGCTACGGATCGCGCTGCTGGCCGATCCGGCCGGCCGCGCGGAGTGGGACTGGCTGAAGTGGCTGCCGCACAACGCGCACCCGACGCAGCAGGACGCGGCCGGTGCGGTCCGACTGGCGGCGGGGGACCACGACGCGCTGCTGGAGCTGCTCGGCCCCGACGTCACCGACCGGCCGGACCACGATCCGACCGCCTCCCCCGGCATCGCCGAACCGTTCGTGGTGGTCGTCGCCCAGGGCGTCCGGCTGCCGGAGACCTCCAGGCTGCTCCACGGCGGCCTGCGCAACCTGGTGCTGCTGGACGCCACGGGGGCGATGACCGGCGGGCCCGAGGTGCTGCGGCTGAGCCTGCACGGCCGCCGGGTGGAGTTCCCCTCCGGCACGGACACGGTGACCGCGACGGCGGACGCGCTGCTGCCGGCCGAGGCGGAGACCCTGGCCCGGGTGCTCGCGCCGCGGCGCACCGGCGGCGCCGTCGACCTGGTCGACCGCCCGCTGGAGCAGGACCTGGAGCTCACCACCCTGCTCGGCGTACGGGACCCGTACCGCTTCGACGTGCCCACGCTCTGGGGGCCGCGGCAGGCGCAGGCCGCCCGGCTGCGGGTGCCGCTGGGCGTGACGGACGAGGGCGAGGTGGTGGAGATCGACCTCAAGGAGTCGGCGCAGGGCGGCATGGGCCCGCACGGGCTGCTGATCGGCGCCACCGGTTCCGGCAAGAGCGAGCTCCTGCGCACGTTGGTCGTCGGTCTGGCCGCCACGCACTCGTCCGAGGTGCTCAACCTGGTGCTGGTGGACTTCAAGGGCGGCGCCACCTTCCTGGGCCTCGACCGGCTGCCGCACACCTCCGCCGTCATCACCAACCTCGCCGACGAGATCCACCTGGTCGACCGGATGCGGGACTCCATCAACGGCGAGATGATCCGCCGTCAGGAGCTGCTCCGGGACTCCGGCCACTCCTCGCTGTTCGAGTACGAGAAGGCGCGGAACGCCGGCGCCGACCTGGCCCCGCTGCCGTCGCTGCTGATCATCGTCGACGAGTTCTCCGAACTCCTGTCCAGCAAGCCAGAGTTCGTCGACCTCTTCGTCTCGATCGGACGGCTCGGGCGCAGCCTCGGCGTGCACCTGCTGCTGGCTTCGCAGCGGCTCGACGAGTCCCGCATCCACAAGGTGGAGGGTCACCTGTCCTACCGCATCGCCCTGCGCACCTTCTCGTCGATGGAGTCCCGCAGCGTGATCGGCGTCGGCTCCGCCTACGAGCTGCCGTCGGCGCCCGGGCACGGCTACCTCAAGGTGGACACCACCAACCTGGTGCGCTTCAAGGCGGCGTACGTCTCCGGTCCGGCGCCGGAACCGGTGGGCCCGGACGAGGAGTCGGCACTGCGGGCCACGGCACGCGACGAGGTGACCGCGTTCGCGCTGGACCGGCAGGGGCCGCTGCTCTCCGAGCCCGAGCCGGCCGAGGAGACCCTGCGGCCCGGTCCGCAGGCCCCCGCGGGGGCCGGGGAGGCCGGCGAGTCGCACGACACCGAGAGCCTGCTGGAGGTGCTGGTCGACCGCTTGGAGGAGAGCGGCCCGCCCGCCCGCCAGGTCTGGCTGCCGCCGCTCACCGAACCGTCCAGCCTGGACCAGCTGTTGCCCGGCATCGTGCCGGATCCGGTGCGCGGCATGAGCGCGGCGGACCACCCGGGGGTGGGGCGGCTCACCGTCCCGCTCGGCACCGTGGACCGGCCGTTCGAGCAGTCCCGCGAGCTCCTGCTGGCCGACCTGTCCGGCGCGGACGGCCACGTGGGCCTGGTCGGGGCGCCGCAGACCGGCAAGTCCACCCTGCTGCGCACCCTGGTCCTGGCGCTCGCGCTCACCCACACCCCGGAGGAGGTCCAGTTCTACGGGCTGGACTTCGGCGGCGGGGGCCTGGTCTCCATCGCCGGCCTGCCGCACGTCGGCTCGGTGGCGACGAGGCTGGAACGCGACCGGGTGCTGCGCACCATCGCCGAGCTCACCCAGCTGCTGGAGCGCAGGGAGCGGGAGTTCACCGAGCGCGGCCTGGAGTCGATGGCCGCGTACCGGCGGCTGCGCGCGCTGCGCCAGGTGGACGACCCGTACGGCGACGTCTTCCTGGTGGTGGACGGCTGGTTCACCCTGCGCCAGGACTTCGAGGACCTGGAGCCCCGGGTCATGGAACTCGCGGTGCGCGGCCTGTCGTTCGGCGTCCACCTGGTCGCCTCGGCCGTGCGCTGGTCGGAGATCCGGCCCCGGCTGCGCGACATGCTGGGCACCAAGTTCGAGCTGCGCCTCGGTGACGCGCTGGAGTCCGAGGTGGGCACCCGGATCGCCGCGGCCGTCCCGCACCAGCCGGGCCGGGGGCTGTCGGCGTCCGGCTACCACTTCCTGGCCGCGCTGCCCCGGTTGGACAGCTCCTCGGCGACCACCGACCTCACCCAGGCCACCAAGTCGGCGGTCGCGGAGATCGGCACCTTCTGGACCGGCCCGTCGGCGCCCGGCGTGCGGCTGCTGCCCAGCCGGCTTCCGGTCGAGCAACTCCCGGCCGCCGAAGGGGACGTGCGGATCTGCCTGGGCCTGGACGAGCAGCGGCTGGAGCCCGTCTGGCACGACTTCTCGGCGAACGGGCACCTGATGGTCTTCGGGGACGACGAGACCGGCAAGACCAACGCGCTGCGGCTGGCGATCCGGGCCATCACCGACCGGTACACCCCCGACCAGGCGCGGATCGCGCTCGCCGACCCCGGACGCGGGCTGCTCGCCATGGTCCCCGAGGAGTACCGGGTCGGCTACGTGGTGGACCGGGAGTCGCTCGGGCTCCTCGCCAAGAACACGGTCGTCTCGCTCGGCAAGCGCGTCCCCGGGCCCGACATCACCCCGGAGCAACTCGCCCGGCGCGACTGGTGGAGCGGCCCGCTGCTCTTCGTCGTCATCGACGACTACGACCTGCTCGCCGGCACAACCGGCCAACCCCCGGCGCTGGCCCCGCTGGTGCCGCTGCTGTCGCAGGGCCCCGCCATCGGGATGCACATGGTGATCGCACGCAGCACCTCCGGTGCCATGCGCGCCATGATGGACCCGGTGCTGCGCCACCTGTGGGAGCTCGGCAATCCGGCCCTGTTGTTCTCCTACCCGAAGGAGGAGGGCAAGTTCCTCGGCGAGGCGAAACCGCGCACGCTGCCCGCCGGACGCGCCCAACTCGTCACCCGCCGGTCCGTCCGGCTCGTCCAGACCGGATTGGTGACCGCCCCATGACCCCCGCAGCCCGCACCACCGCACTCCGCGAGCCGTTCGCCGTCCCCGAGGTGTGCCGGATCACCGTGGACGGTCCGGCCGGCCGGAGCGACCTCGCGATCCCCGTCACGCTCAGCGTCGCCGCCCTGCAGTCCGTCCTGCTGGACGCCCTGCCGGGGCGGTCGGCGGAGCCCGGCACCGCCTGGGTCCTGCAACGGCTCGGCGAGGATCCGCTCGATCCGGCCGGCACCGCGCAGACCCTCGGCCTGCACGACGGCGACGTGCTCCACCTCCGTCCGGCCGAAACGGCGCTGCCCGCGCTGCAGTTCGACGACCTCGCCGACGGCGTGGCCCACGTGGTCGGCGGGCAGGCCGACCGCTGGCAGCCGCGGTCCACCCGCCGGCTGGCACTCGCCCTGGCCGGGCTGACGCTGCTCGCCCTGGCGGCGGCCCTGCTCGGCAACGGGCCGGGCACGCTCACCGCGGCCTGCGCGGGCGGACTCGCCGTGGCGCTGGCCGGCGGCAGCGTGGCGGCTCGACGGCTGGTCGCGGACCGCGCCGCCGCGGTGATCACCGGCGGCGCCGCCCTGCTCTTCGGCGCGCTCGCCGGGCTGACGTCCGGCGGACCCCGTCCGGGAGCGCCCGGCGTGCTGATCGCCGCGGGCTGCGTGACCGTGTTGTCGGCCGTGCTGCTGGCCGTACGGGCGCTGCCGATCGCGCTCACCGGCACCGCCCTGCTGACCGCCCTTTCGGCGACCGGCGCGGCGGCCCTCGTCGAACTGGCGCACTGGAGCGCCGAGCAGGCCGCCGGCATGACGGCCGGGGCGATGTTCGTGCTCGGCCACTTCGGCCCGCGCGCGGTACTCCGGGTGGCCCGGCTGCGCGCCCCGCAACTACCCAACAACGCGGAGGAGTTGCAGGAGGACATCGAGCCCGAGCCGCAGGAGCGGGTCGAACGCCGGGTGGCCACCGCCACCGCGTGCCTCGACGCGCTCGGCCTGGCGGGCGCCCTGGTCCACACGGCCGGCTTCTGGTACCTGGCCCACCGGCCCGACTGGACCGGCTGGTTGGTGCCGCTGGTCTTCGCCGCGGCGGTGCTGCTGCGCGCCCGCGGCCTGACCGGCACGGTGCAGCGGGTGTCCGCGGTGCTGTCCGGAGCCACCGGTCTGATCGTGCTGCTCCTGGTGCGCGTGGCCGCCGCCGGGGACGGGCCGCGGCTCGCCGTGCTCGCGCTGCTGCTCACGTCCGCCACGCTGCTGCTGCTCGCCGCCCGGCGCCTGCCGAACAGCCGTCCGCTGCCGGTGTGGGGTCACACCGGCGACATCCTCGAACTCCTCACCTCGCTGGCCCTCCTCCCGCTGCTCGTGCAGACCGTCCACCTCTACGCCGCCGTCCGGCTGCTGTTCAGCTGAGGGGACGACACCAGTGCAGACCCGACGCGACCACGTCCAGGCCTACCAGTTCGCCATGGGCAGGCTGGCCACGGCCCTGGTCAGCGGTGACCCCGGACGCGGCGAGAGCCCGACCCGGCGCGCCGCGATGGGCACCTTCCTCGGGGCCGGGGCCACCGCCCTGCTGTGTGCCGGCTTCGCCGTCTACGGGCTCATCTCACCCGTCCCGCCGGCCGGTTGGCGGACGCCCGGCTCGATCGTCCTGGAACAGCAGACCGGCAACCGCTACCTGTACGTCAACGGCGAGCTGCGCCCGGTCCGCAACCACGCCTCCGCGATGCTCCTCGCGGGCAGCGGCGCCCCGATGCAGACGGCCGCCCGCGCCACGCTGGCCGGCACCCCGCACGGCGCCCCCGTCGGCATCCCCGGCGCCCCGGACACCGTGCCCACCGCCGCGGGCCTGCTGTCCGGCGGCTGGACGCGCTGCCTGCGACCCGACCTGAAGACCGGTGAGGCCGTGGACTTCGCCCCCCAGGGGCGCACCACGCCCGTCCCGGCCGGCCGCCGGGCCCTGCTCACCGACCCCGACGGCAAGCGCTACCTGCTGTTCGGCGGCACCCGCTACCCGGTGCCCGGCGACGGCGCGCTGATCGCCCTCGGCCTCGACGGCGACCGCGCGATACCGGCGCCGCGGAGCTGGATCGCCGCCCTGCCGGAGGGCGTGCCGCTCGCCGCCGCCCCCGTCCCCGGGGCGGGCAACCCGGCCGGAAAGGTGGCCGGCGTCGCGGTCACCGTGGGCCAGTTGTTCACCACCACCGCGGGCGGCACCGACCACTACTACGTGATGCTGTCCGACGGCATCGCCCCGGTCAGCGCCAGCGAGTCCGCCCTGCTCGCCGCGGCTCCCGGCGCGCCGGCGGTCCGCCCGGTGAGCGCGACGGACATGGCCACCGCGCCGCTCTCCGCCGCGCCCGCGCCGACCGCCAAAGTGCCCGACGTCCGCGACGCGCCCCCGATCGCCACCGCCGGGCAGGCCGTCTGCCTCGCCCAGTCGCCCGACGGCACGGGCATCACCACCCAGGTCGTCCTGGAGTCCGGCGCCGCGGCCACCGGCGGCCGGGCCGTACTCCTGCCGGCCGACACCGGCGTCTACGCGGTGGACCAGGCCCAGCTCGCCGCCCAGACCTCGAACCCGCGGACCTACCTGATCGACGACCAGGGCACCGCCTACCCGCTCGGAGACGGGCAGACCGTCGGCCAGCTCGGTCTGGTCGGCCGCCCCAGGACGCCGGTGCCCGCAGACCTGCTCGCCGAACTCCCGCAGGGCCCGGTGCTCGACGTCGCCGCCGCCCGGGCGACGGTGGGGGGTCGGTGACCGTGCGACTCAGGACCAGGCCTCCCGCCCCGGCGCTGCGCTGCCGGGCCGCCGGGCACGCGCTGCTCGTCCACCCCAAGGGCCAACCGGACCCGCAGGCCCTGGAGTTCACCGCCCGGCTGGCACCGGACCCGCAGCACACCCCGGTCGTCCTCGACCTGCCCCACGGCGCGCTGGACAGCCAGTGGGAGCCGGTCGCCCGGCTGCTCGCCGACCGTCCCGGCAGCCTGCGGCTGCTCCCCGGACGCGCCACCCCGGCGGAAGCCCGGTGCGCGGGGCAGCGAATCGCCGACCGGCTGAATCGGGTCGTCCTCGTGCCGGACGGCCGGCCGGTGCTCACCGCCGGCGGCGGCCTGTTCGTCCCGATCGACCACGGCGCCGGCTGGCTCCAGCTGCGCCCGGGCGGCCTCGCGCAACCGGAGTCCCGCCGCTACCCGCGGCCGATGTGGGAGTTCTCCACCCCCGACCGGCCGTGGGCCACCAGCCCCTACGGCGTGGTCGAGTCCGTGCCGTGCGGCGTCTGGCTGCGCAGCGCCCGGCCCTCCGGGCTGCTCGACGGGTGGCGCCGGCTGGTCGAGACCCTGCCCGCCGACCCCCACGTGCTGACCGTGGTCCTCGGGAGCCCGGGCGGCCCCGCGGTGCCGCTGGCCGACGCGATCGGGCTCTGGGACACCGTGCTGCCGTCGGTGCGCCGCCGGGTACGGTTCGTCCCGTACGGACCGGTCGCGGTGCCCGCGGGCGCCGGCGCGCTCGGCCAGGAGCTGGCGGACGCCTTCGGGCAGCACGTGGTGGTGTGCTCGGGCCTGCCGGTGGTGCCGGCCGGGCACGACGCCCCGCCGTACGTACGCGGCCTGCTCGCCGACGGCACGCCCGGCTGGCATCCCTTCGCCGCCCACTACCGCTACGCCCCGCGCCCCCACGAGCACACCGGAGCGACGCCGCCGGAGCTGCTCGGGGTGCGCACCCCCCTGCCGGGCCTCCCCCACGTGGGCACCGGCGTGTGGGAGCTGGCCGCGGGCACCGTGCTGGAGATCGTGCAGAGCGGGCTCTGGATCCGCCCGACGAGGGAGCCCGCCGACGGCGACGACGTCCGGCGGGTCCCCGCCCCGCAGGGCTACGCCGCGCTGCTCTACGACCGCAGCGAGCCGACCACCGCCGACCGGATGCGCGCCCACGCCCAGGACCTCCTGTGGCGGCTGCCGCCCGAGGCCCGCGACGCCTACCGGATCGCGCCCGCCGACGCCCCCGGCAGCGCCGCGCCGAACGACCTGTCCGGCCTGTGGCCGCTCGGGGAGCCGGTGGCGATGGACGACGGCACCCGGCCGGGCACCGCCGCGCGGACGGCTCCGCAGCGCCCGGCGCACCTCGCCTTCTGGGCGACGGCCTCGTCCGGGGCGACCGGCACCGCGGCGGGGGGAGCCCCGGCGGCGGGCGTCGACCCGGCCGCGTCCCGAGCACGCCGGAGGGCGCTCGCCCGGCCCGCCGGGGGCACGGCCGACGACCTCGGGGTGACCGCCGCGACCGCCGCCCGGATCACGGCCCTCCCGGCCGCCGAGGCGGCCTCGCCCGGGGTCGTCCGCCCGCCCTCCCTGGACCGGACGCAATCCGCGCTCGGCGCCGGGCCGTCCCGTCCGTCCGAGTCGCTGCTGACCTCGGTCGGGCCGGGCCTCGACGCGCCCGACGCCGCGCCCCGGTTGTCGAGCGCGCCGCCGGCCGCGGACGCCGGATCGCCGTCGACCACCGCGCCGGCCGTCGGGTGGACGGACTCCGGCCGCCCCGGCACCGACGAACCGACCGACCCGTTCAATACCCGTACCGCCGGCCCGGCCCGCCCCGGTTCCGGGCCGCACCGGGCGGAGCCGGGGGCACCCGCTTCGCCCATCCGGACCGAGCTGCCGGCGCCCCCGGCCGTCGGCGCCGCACCGCCCGCCACCCCCGGACCGGTCGTCGTGGGCGGCCCGCGCCAGGGCGGCACGGCTCCGGACCCGGCGCTCGACGCCCCGTCACCGGGCCGGATCGGACCGACCGGGAGTGCGGAGCCCGGGTCCGCCCCGGTCACCCCGACGACCCCGGTCGCTCCGGCCGCTCCGGCCGCTCCTCCCGTGGGCGAAACGCCCGCGAGCCGGCGCCCTACGGCGCCCCCGACCGTCACGTCCGACCCGACCCGGCCCGACCGCACGCCCCCCGCGCCGTCCACCGACGACCCGGCCGCGGCGGACAGCGACGGCCCCGAGACCGGCGGCTCCGACACCGGCCAGCCGGACACGGGCACGGCGGACACGGCCAACACGGACACCGCGGACGGCGACGAACCCGGCAAGCCGGACGCCGACGAGGCCGCCCCCGCGCCCGCCCCACGGGCCCGGCCCGCCGGCATCCCCGGCATCCGGCTGGAGTCCGTCCCCCCGCCGGAGCTGGCCGTCGCCACGCCGCGCAACGCAGCGCCAGACTCCCCCTCGCCCGTCACGTCGGTTCTCGCCGCCGCGGCGCCGTCCGGGGTCGTGGTGCAGCCGGTGCCCCGGCCGGGCGCGAGCGCCGTGCCGCAGGAGCGCGGCATGGCGCAGGAACGGGAGTGGGTGCGGCGCACCTTCGCCCGGCAGTTCAACGCGGCCGCCGGCACGGTGTCCCGGGTGCTGTCCGAGTCCCCCGGGCTGCGCGGTGCCTCCCGCGCCGAGGAGGCCGACGCCTACACCGATCTGGCGGCCCTGCGGCTCTACCTCACCGGCGACAGCACAGCGCTCGACGCTGCCGTCCGGACGGCCACCGTCGGACCGCACGTGCCGCTGGCCCGCTGTGTCGCGGCGGGACTCCGGCGGCTGCCGTCGTACCGGGGCGCCACGCTGCTGCGCGCGGCGCTGCACCCGTCCGAACGGGCCTGGTACCGCGAGGGCGACGTCCTGACCGAGTGGGCCTTCTGCACCGCGTGGGCCCGCACCGCGGAGCCCGCGGCCGCCGCGACCGACTTCCTGATCTGGTCGCTGACGGCCCGGCGCACCACCCTGGTCGCCCCGAACGTCGCGGACCGGGTGGTCTTCCTGCCCGGGACGAGGTTCCGCGTGCTGGGCACCGACGACCGTGACCGACTGCTGCTGCGAGAGCTCTCCGCGTCGGAGGGCTCCGAGGACGGAAAGGCGCGCGTGGCGCTCGACGAGATAGCCCTGGAGGGCCTGGCGCACGCCGCCGACGGCCCGGACGACACCGACGCCGCCCCCGCGCGGGCCGGGGACGCGGGGTGGACCCCGCCCTCCGCGGGTGCCCCGCCGGGCCTGCTGCCGCGGACGGCACGGAAGGCGGCGGCCGCATGACTCAGAGGTTGCTGGTCTCCCGGGAACGCCCGGGCGCCTACCCCACCATCGGCGCGGCGCTGGCCGACGCGGCCGAGGGCGCGCTGATCACCGTGGCCGCCGGCCGGTACGAGGAGGCGCTCACCATCACCCGGCCGGTGACGCTGGCCGCCGAGGACGGTGACGGCGCGGTGGTGCTGCACGCGGCCGCCGGGAGCACTGTCGTGCTGGACGCCGAGGCGGTGCGCCTGTCCGGCCTCTCGCTCTCCGGCGCCGACGCCCACGCGCCGGTGCTGGACGTGCGGCGTGGCCAGGCCGCGCTGGACGACTGCCGGCTCTCCGGCGAGGCCTGGGCCGCCGTACTGGCTTGGCACGACGGGGTGTTGGCGCTCCGCGGCTGCCAGATCTCCAACGCCCGCGGCGCCGGGATCGTGGTGACCTCCACCGGTGGCAACCTGGTGGAGCAGTGCGTGATCACCGACGTCGCCTCCTCCGGGTTCGTCATCGCCGAGCAGGGCGAACTGACCGTCCGCGAGTGCTCCTTGGACCGTCCGCGCGGCAACGGCATCTGCGTCAACGGCCGCGGCTCGGTGGTGGTCGAGGGCGGGCGGATCGACGGCGCCGGCAAGCCGGCGGTCGCTGTGGAACAGGACGGCCGCGCGCGGCTGAACAGGCTTGCCATCACCGGCAGTTCGATGCTGGACGCGTACCTGACCAGCCAGGGCGAGACCGTCCTGACCGACTGCTCGTTCACCGGGTCCCGGAGCACCTCGGTGCACGTCGGCGGCGGGGCCCGGCCCGAGCTGCGCGGCTGCGCCGTCGGCCCGGCCGCCGTCGGCGGAGTGCGGGTGACCGAGGGCTCGCGGCCGCGGCTGGAGCGGTGCCGGATCGTCGAGACCCCGGTCGGCCTTCTGGTCGAGGGCGATTCCGAGGTGGTCTGCGAGAAGACGTCCTTCGCCGGGACGACCACCGCCGCGGTGACCCTGGCGGGCGCGAGCTGGCTGACGGCGCGCGACGCGGAGATCGAGATCGAGCGCGGCTCCGGGATCGTGCTGACCGAGGGGGCGGCCACCGAGCTCGTCGGGGTGCGGGTGCTCGCCGCCGGCGGGGACGCGAGCCTGACGCTCGCCGGCGGCGCCCGCACGGAGCTGGTGTCGTCCCTGCTGCGCGGCTCCCCCGCACTGGTCGGGGACGACAGCGAACTGACTGCCAAGGACAGCGAGTTCACGGACTCCGGTGGCGACGGCATCCGGGTCGCGGAGGGCGGCTCGGTCAACGCCGTCGGCTGCCGGATCACCGGGGCGCGGCGCCACGGCGTGCACCTGCAGCCCTCCTCGCGGGCGGAGTTGAGCAACTGCGCGGTCAGCGACAACAGCGGCGACGGGGTGCGCTCCGCCACCGACGGGCCGGTGCGGATCCACGACTGCGAGATCCGGGGCAACGGCGGCGCGGCCGTCGGCCGGGCCCAGGGGGCCGGGCAGCCGAAGGTCGCGCGCCTGGACACCGACGACGACCGCCCGTCGGCGGGCGGGGCGGCGGACGGACCGTCGTCCGGCCGGGCTCCCGGTTCGGCGGACGCGTCCGGTCCGGGCACCGGGCCGCTGGCCGACCTGGAGGCCCTGGTCGGGCTGGAGAGCGTCAAGCGCGAGGTCACCGGCCTGATCAACCTCAACAAGCTGACCCAGCGGCGGCAGGAGATGGGCCTGCCGATGCCCCCGATGAGCCGCCACCTGGTCTTCGCGGGCCCTCCGGGCACCGGCAAGACCACCGTGGCCCGGCTCTACGGCGCGGTGCTGGCCGAGCTGGGCATCCTGAGCCAGGGCCACATCGTGGAGGTGGCCCGCGCCGACCTGGTCGCGCAGATCATCGGCGGCACCGCCATCAAGACCACCGATGTCTTCAAGAAGGCGCTCGGCGGGGTGCTGTTCATCGACGAGGCCTACACCCTGACCAACCAGTCCCGGGGCACCGGACCGGACTTCGGGCAGGAGGCCGTCGAGACCCTGATGAAGCTGATGGAGGACCACCGCGACGAGATCGTCGTCATCGTCGCCGGGTACTCCGCGCAGATGGACCAGTTCCTCGCCTCCAACCCGGGCATGGCCTCGCGGTTCTCCCGCACCGTCGAGTTCCCCAACTACAGCGCCGACGAGTTGGTCACCATCGTCGAGGGCCTCTGCGGCAAGCACTACTACGAGCTCGACGAGAACGCGCTGGCGGCGCTGCACCGGTACTTCGAGGACGTGCCGAAGAGCGCCACCTTCGGCAACGGCCGGGTCGCCCGGCAGGTCTTCGAGGAGATGATCAACCGGCAGGCCTCCCGGCTGGCCGGCGAACCGCCGGACGAGGACCGGGAGTTGTCCCGGCTGACCGCCGCCGACGTGCTCACGGTGCCCGCCGGACCGGCGGGACCGGCCGCACCGGTCGCACCCACGGCACCGGCCGGGCCCGCGGCACCGACCGCCCCGGCCGCACCGGCCCCCGGCGAGCCGACGGACCCGACGGAGCCGATACCCGGCAACCCGGCCTCCCCCGAGGGCGCTGCCGACGGACCCGGGCCGCGCCACCTAGCGGCGCTGGTCGGCAACGAGGAAGCGCGCGCCACGCTGCGCGAGCGGCTGCGGCGGACGGCGGAGGCCCTGCGTGCGGGGCGGCCGATCGGCGGGCCGGCGCACCTGGTCATCCAGGGCGCACCGGGCAGCGGCCGCCGGGCCCTCGCCCGCGCGTACGGCCGCGATCTCGCCGAACTCGGCTTCCCGTCGACCGGTTCGACGGCGCACCTGCCGCTGTCGGCCGTGCCCGCGCGCTGGCCGGAGCAGCCGCTGGTGCGACTGGCCGCAGCCCTGGCCGACGCTTCGGGCGGGGTACTGGTCGCCGAGGCGGACCCGGCGTTCACCCGGCGCCACCCCGAGGAGTGCGACGCCGTCCTCACGGCCCTGGCCACCGTCGCCGCGAGCGCCGAGGACACGGTGCTGGTCCTGACCGGCAGCGGCCCGTACCTGGTCGAGACGCTGCGCCGACGGACCGACCTGGCCGGCTCCTTCGCGCAGTACGTCGAGCTCGCCGACTACTCGGCCGAGCAGACCCTGGACATGACGATCCGCCATCTGTCGTCCCACGGGATGCGACTGGACGAGGAGGCGGCCGACGCGCTGACCGCCGCCCTCGCCGACCAGCCCGCGCAACGCACCGCGTACGCGGCGCACCGGCTGGCCGAAAGGATCGCCGCCACCGCGCGCGACCGCACGGTCACCCTGGACGACCTCACGCGTCCTCCGGCGGGCACCGGCTCCCGCCCCGAGGCTGAACGACTCCCGCAGCCGGAACCCGTACCCGCGCACTCCTGAAAGGAAGCACCGTGGCACAGCAGCTGTCCCAGGTCGAACTGGCGGGCATGACCGCCGCCCAGGGCACGTTCCAGCACGCCGTGGACGAGGCCACCACCTCCTACGCCAACGTGGAGGGCCAGGTCGAGGCGCTCGCCGCCAGCTGGACCGGTCAGGCCGCCAGCATCTACACCCAGGCCATGCAGCAGTGGCTGGCGGATTTCCAGAAGCTCAACCAGGCGCTGACCACCATGTTGGAGACGCTGGCCGCCAACACCAACGTCTACGCCAACACGCACCAGGACACCGAGCAGGTGGCCCACCAGGTCGCGCAGCAGGTCGCCTCGGGCGGCGGGCTCGTCGGCTTCCCGCTCTGACCCACCTTTCGCCTCCACTCCGCACCCCAGGGAGCAATCAGCATGAGCACGTACCGCGTTCAGATGGACCAGGTCGAGATCATCGTCGGTGAGATGGCCGCCATCACCCGGAAGATCAACGAGACGCTGGCCGACCTCGACAACCAGTCCACCGTCCACCTCGCCGAGTGGACGAGTGCCGCGCGCGACACCTACACGCAGGTCAAGGCCCAGTGGGACAGCGCTGCGGCCGACATGACCGTGAAGGCCACCAACGCGACCCAGATGCTGGGCACGATCAACGAGTACTACGCCTCCGGCGAGCGCTCCGGCGTTCGGCTCTGGTCGTGACCGGCGGCGCCCCGATAAAGCCGGCCAGGGACCTGGGGGGTTCCGCGACCCCGGCTCCCTCGGCGGACTACAGCAAGCTCCAGTACGGCGGCAGCACCACGATCGCGGGGGGGCACGGCAGCTACCACGCGCCCGACGCGTTCACCGCGCCCGAGGTCCCCCCGGCGCCGGGGAAGTCGAAGGGCACCACGGTGAGCACGCCGTCCCTGGGCAAGTTCGCCGACAACATCGACCTGCTCATCGCCCCGGTGGACGCGGCGGCGAAGGCGCTCCACGCGATCGACGTGCATCCGGGGGCCTTCTACCACGCCGCGAAGATGCGGGAAACGGTCAACGGCGGCGAAGGGGACGCCGGGCTGAAGGACCAGTGCGTCAAGGCGCTCGGCGATCTCTCGAACGCGCTGGTCGATCTGCGGGAGGGCGTACGGACGTTGAGCGGTCAGTACAAGAGCATCGAGGAAGCCAACAAGATGACCGCCAAGGACCTCCGCGATGCGATGAGTTCGGCGAACGACAAGTTCAACACGGTCGTCAAGGATGCCGGCGGCGACGCCGCCACGGCCGGTGGCGGCAGCCAGAGTGGCGGCGGCAGCCAGAGCGGTGACGGCAAGCACCACGGCAACAGCAACAGCGGCAACGACAGCAAGAACAACTGATCGGCGCGCCGCCCGTCGCCGCGTCCCGACCCTCGGGGGCGGCGACGGGCGGCGCGGCGAAGCGACCGGGAGGGACCATGGCCGGCAAGGGCGACAGCGGCAAGGACAACAGCGACACGGGCAACAACGACAACGGCGTCACCAAGGGCGACCACGGCTCCCTCAAGGGCAAGCCCACTACTAGCGAAAGTTTCCACGAGCACGACTACTACGAGTGGGACTGGAAGCACATCGAGGCCGCCATCGTCGGGTTGGGCGGCGGCGTCAGCAGCGCCGCCAACCTCGAATACGCCAAGTCGGTGGCCGACCCGCAGTCGCTCCAGAACGCGGCCGACACCTTCTACCAGGTGCAGTTGGTCCTCGTGGGCGTCTCGCAGGCGCTGACCGACCAGGCGAACGCGCTGGCGGGCAAGGACGGCGTGTGGACGGGCGACGCCGCGGACGCCTTCACGGAGGTGATCAAGACCTTCTCCAGGCAGGTGGGTGCGGTGGCCGACGTGATCTCCGGCGGCCACTCCGGGAAGAACTCCGTGCCGCAGCAGCTCGCCGACAACGCGGTCAACCTGACCAACGCGCAGAACAAGATCCTGGAGATCGACAACTGGTACGCCAAGCAGGCGCACGACAAGTTGCACCTCGACGCCATGAGCAGTACCGGCCTGATCCCGGTCAGCCAGAGGCCCGAGCTGGTCGAGATGATGAACCACGACATGCGGCAGGTGCTGATCAGCCTCGCGGGCGAGTACCAGGTCACCCTCGACACGATCACGTCGCCGGGCAGCATCAGCTCCCCCCTCGGGGGCGGGGGTGGCGGGCTGGACCAGCCCAAGCCGTCGGACCTGCCGGATCTCACCGGCCTCGACGGCGACGACCACAAGCCCGGTATCGAACCCGTCAAGCTCTCCGCGTTGCCCGAGCTGTCGAACCCGGCAGGAACCGACCTCGCCGGCAAACTCGGCCTGAACGGCCTCGGCCCGGACCCGACCGGCGAGAAGCCCGACCTCACGGCGTTCAAGGCCGGCACGGGCACCGCGGGCGCCGGTACCCTCGACGGCCCGCCGACTGCCTTCCCCGACCTCGCCGCCGGCACCCGCGCGGGCGACGTCAACGGTCTCAAGGCCGGCCTGGCCCCCCTCCCCGACGGAACGGGCACCGACGGCCTCGGTGGACTCGGTGGTCTCAGTGGCCTCAACCCGGCCCCGCTCGCGCCTCCCGGGGCCGACCCCTTCACCGGCGGGACGGGCACCGGCGGCACCGGCGGCCTCAGTGGCCTCTCCCCGCTGCCCACGTTCGGCACGGGGGGCCTCGGCACCCCCGCGCCCCTGCCCGGGGCCTTCCCCGGCGGCACCGGCGTCGGCGGTACGGGAGGCCTGGGCAGCGGTGACGGCCTCAGCACGGCCGATCCGGGCACCTGGGGGTCGACGCCCGCCCCCGTACCGTTCACCGGCGGCCTCGGGACCGGGGGCACCGGAAAGCTGGGCAGCGGTCTGACCGGCCGGAAGCCCAGCGCCTTCCCCGGTGGTCTCGGCACCGGTGCCACGGGAGGCCTGGGCAGCGGTCTGACCGGCGGCCTGCCCGCCGGCTTCCCCGGCGACCTCTCCACCTCCTCCGGGCTGCCCACCGACCTCTCCGGAGGGTCCTCGATCCCCGGGTTGTCGGGCCTCGGGGAGGCGGGCACGGCGTTCCCGGGCGGCCTGGGCACGGGCGGCACGGGGGGCCTGGCCGGCGCGGGCATGCCCTTCCTCCCGAACACCGGCGGCGCCCAGGCACCCCCCGTCAACAGCGAACGCAGCGACGCCTCGGGCCTGTTGGAGCACGACGCCAAACCGTGGGCCGGATCCACCGACGTCGGCGACGACATGGCCACCCACCTCGGCACCACCACCGGCGGCGAAGGACTCACCCTCCCCATCGGCGCCGGCACCGCCCACGAAGCCACCGCCCCGGCCGCGGGCATGCCCTACCTGCCGGGCATGGGCGGCGGCGCCCAGGCACCCGCCGTCAACAGCGAACGCAGCGACGCCTCAGGCCTGTTGGAGCACGACGCCGAACCCTGGACCGGCGCGGCGGACGGCGAGACCGCCGAGTCGGGCACCGCCGCGGGCGGCGAGGGGCTCGCGATGCCCTTCTTCCCCACCCCGGTCGGGTCCGGGCGGGAGCAACGCGACGACCGCCGGGAAGCGGCCGCCGCCGCGCTCCTGGCCGGGGAGGCCGCGGCCGTCTGGGCCGAGGGTGTCGCCATGCCCGGGACCGAAACCGAGGCCCAGGAGACGGCGGAGGCCGCGGCGGGGACCCCGGCCGCGGAGCTCGCCACCGCCGCACTCCCCTCCGCCACGATTTCCCTGCCGGAGGTCGTGGGTGACGAGGAGTCGGGCGCCGCCTGGGACGTCGCGGGCGCGGCGTTCGTGCCCCTGCTGTGGGCAGCCTCGGCGGAGGACGAGGCGGACGTCACGGCGGACGGTCCTGCCACGGCCGAGGAGGGCACCTGGGGGACGGCCGCGGCGGAGCCCGCGTTCACCACCTGGCAACCCAGCCCCGCCGGCCAGGCCGCCACCACCCCGGCCGCGGTCGCGCTCGCGGGCGCCGCGCTGTCCTGCGCCACCGACGACATCGCTCCCGAGCCCGAGGAGGAGACCGCCGAGGCGGAAGAGGCGGAGGCCCCCGCCCGCGGGGCCGCCGACCTGCTCGTCCAGGAGCGCGAGCTGTGGGGCACCTCGGACTCCGAGGGCCTCGGCGCCATCATCTGACCCGTGGCCGGAAGAGGAACCATGAGCTCGACGTACGACCAGGAGATCGAGGAACTCCTCGCGCTCTACCAGCGGCAGCGCGAGGGCGCGGCCGAGACCCGACGCAGGATCAACGAGACCACGGGGACGGCGACCGCACCCCGGCAGACCGTGAAGGTGACCGTCAATGCCGTGGGCGACGTCACCGGGATCGAGTTCCCCACGGGCGCGTTCCGGCGGCTGACCCCGAAGGAGCTCTCGGAGGCCCTGCTGACGACCATCGCCGAGGCCCGCCGCGACGCGCTGGAGCAGGTCGCCCGGATGACCGACCTCCAGCTGCCGTCGGGCGCGAACGCCGCCTCGCTGCTCCGCGGCGACGGGGACCCCGTCGCACTGCTGCCCGAGGCCCCCGGCATGCCGGACGAGGTGCGGGACTACATCGACACCGGCCTGAACCCTGGAGGCGTCCGTGGCTGACCGAACCTTCTTCGTGGACCCGGAGGGCCTGCGCGAGCCGATGTCCCACATCCGGGAGATCGCCGCGGAATTCCACGGCATCGGCGACAGTCTCACCGCCAGGCTCGCAGAGGTCGGCCCCTGCTGGGGCGACGACGAGACCGGCCGGCAGTTCTCCGAGGTGTACCGGGGCCCCCGCGACCAGCTCCTCCTCGGCTTCACGGCCATGTCCGAGGTCGTGAACGAGACGGCACACGGCATCGACACCATGGCGAAGAACTACCGCCGGCTGGAGGACCAGAACATCGCCCACGCGCAGACCCTCAACGGCGGCGCCGAGAACCGCCCGTCCGTCGGGGGAACCGGGGGCGGACACACGGGCCGGCCGGGGAAGCCGTGACCATCCAGCTGCCCCCCGCGCTCGAATGGGTCGCCTCCCTGGCGGTCGGCTCGCGGTGGCCCAAGGGCGACGAGGACGGCATGGCCGTGCTGGGCCACATCTGGGAGGACGCCAAGCGGCGGCTGATCGCCGTCGTCGACCGGCTCGGACCCGCCGGGAGTGCCGTTCTCCAGCACGTCGGCGGCCAGGTCGCGGACCAGTTCACGCGGTTCGTCCAGAGCCTGTCGTCCAGCATCCCCGATGTCGCCGGGGCCGCGGGGCAGCTGGGTCTCGCCGCGCGCGACACCGGGGTGCAGCTCCAGCACGCCAAGATGATGATCCTCGCGCAGCTGGTGTGGCTGGCGAACGATATCGTCGACCTGTCCTTCTGGGCGCCGGAGGCGATCCCCGCCGCGGTCACCTCGGCGCGGGTGGCAGTCTCTCTGATCCTGCGCCGGCTGGCGATGGCCGTCGCCAGGGGCGCCGCCCTCCTGGCCGGCATGGACATGGGGATCCAGGGCCTCCAGCGGCTCATGCACGACCGCACCTCGTGGGACTGGACCTCCATCGGGATCTCGGCGGCCAGCGGCGGGATCGGCGGGGGCGTCGGCGGGATCGTCGGCGAGGGAGCGCGCGGCCTCTTCAAGAACGCGGCCAACACCATGATCGGCAAGGGCGCCGTCGGCGGGGTCAGCGCCATCGCCGGCGGCACGGTGGTGACCTCCGTCTTCGGTGGACCGAACGACGTCGCCATGGCGGCCTCCGGCGGTGTGATCGGCGGGGTGGCGGGCGGCCGCAAGGGCCGCGGCACCACGCCCAAGATCGACGACATCGACGTCCACGACCCGGTGGTGCCGCACCTGCCCAAGTTCGAGGGCGGCGCGGGCCCGGGCGCCACCGGTGTGACGGGAACGGGCGGCATCGGTGCGGAGGGGACCCGCGGCGCCGACGACGGCGGATCGAGCGACCACCGAGGCGGTGACGGCCCGGGCTCGAAGGCCGTCGAGCCGGTGGGCGAGCCCTCCGTCACCCCCGGCGAGGACACCCGGTCGGCGCCACCCCCGACCACCGGCGACGACGTGCCGTCAAAGTCGCCCGCCCCAACTTCCACGGGCGGCTCCTCCGCCCCCTCTCCCGGAGAGGCCACGTCCCGGACCGACACAGGTGACGGCGAAGGCACCGCGAAGTCGCCGACCGGCCCGGCAGCGGGCTCACCGGCCGAAGGCTCCGGGACGACGTCGGGGTTGCCGGGCTTCGAGACGACGCTCACCGGGGTCCGGCCCGCCACCGGGTCCGCCTCGGGCGGCGAGCGGCCGGCGGCGGAGGGAACGGGCACGGCGCGGGCGGCCGCGCGGCCGCCCGCGCGGGGCGGGACCGACAGCCAGGGGTCCGGCTTCCGACAGTTCGGCTCCCCTCGTGACGGTGGGGTCTGGATGGCCCCACGCGCACCCGGCTGGCACGACGCCGACGGTGCCGCCCCGGCGGCGCCCGCCGCACAGCAGGCTCCGGCCTCCGCCAGTGGGACGCACCCCCAGGTCTCCACCGGCGGGACGACACCCGCCACGGAGATCGGACACCCGGTCAGCACGGGGGTGGGGCACCTGGTGACCACGGCCGTGGGACACCCGGTCACCACGGAACCGGCGGCGCCCGTCGCCGGGCACGGTGGAGGCGAGCTCCCGCCGTCGGGCTCGGCCGACCAGGCACCGGTCACCCACACCGGCGACGGTCCCGGCCACACCGCCGGGCAGGGCCAGACGGCCCCGACCTCCCCCGTCGCACACGCCGCCGAGCCGCAGGGAACACGGCAGGAACCGGTCGCACAACCGACGGCTGCCACCGCCCCGCCCACCCAGGCGCCGGCCCAGACCCGGGAACCCGTCCAGGGCACCGATCACACCGGTACGGCCACGGGCACCCGACCCGGCCCGGGTGCCGGCTCCACCACGGTCACGGCCGGCACGGGCAACGGCGGGACGCCGGTCCGCACGCAGGACCAAGCCCCGGCCCGCACCCAGCCCACCGAGACCCCCACCGCACCCGCCCGCCCATCACTCAGCAGCAGCAGCACACCGAACGCCCCGGCCACAGGCGGCACACACAACCCTGCGGAGCCGAACAACCACGCGCAGGAACCCGCCCAGCCCGCCACCGCCCACACCACCACACCCGAACCCACCCCACCGCAGACCACCCAACCCACCCACCCACCACTCAGCAGCAACGCACCCAACACCCCGGCCACAGGCGGCACACACAACACCGCCGTACCGGACGACGGGAGCAGCGGGTCGACGGTGCAACGGCTACCGGCCGTGCCCTCAGGGGTGTCCGGCGGGGCGCCGCAGCCCGCGTCCTCCGAGCCGGTCGCTGCGGCTCATGGGCCCGCGACCGCGCAGGCGCCTGCGACCGCTCACACGACGTCCGGCAGCAGCCGACAGCCCGACCCGACCGTCAGCCCGACCGCCCAGCCGCCCGCCGGGCCGGGAGGGCCGTTCGGACCGAGGCCGAGCGAGGTGGACCGCAACGCCCCGCGCCTGCTGCTGCGCTCCGGCTTCGACCAGCGCCGCTTCACGTTCCAGGAGACGCGCTACACCGACCTGACCGTCCGGGTGGCGTTCAACGGCGACCCGAAGGACGCCGCCGACACCGTCAACAGCCTCCAGCAGGGCGTCCAGCAGCGCTTCAACGACCCGAACCATGTGCTGCCCAACGGTGACCGGCTGCACGTCACGGTCGAACACGTCGGACCAGAGGGAAATCCGCACCTCACCGTCGACCTGGTCCCCCACGGCGGCCGGACGGACCAGTACACCTGGCCGATCGGCGCCGAGCCGACCACGTACACCCACGAGTTCACACACCAGCTGGGCCTGCGGGACGAAAGCGCGGACCCCACCAACCCGCACCGCGCCGATGCCCCGGGCAGTCTGCTCGGCGACTACCGGAAGCCGCCCGCCGACCCCGGTCTCGACCAGGGTGGTCTGCGGAACCGCCACCTGCAGTTGCTCGGCACGCTGACCGGGGGCGACGAGGGCATCTACCGCCCGCCCGCCGAATCGCCCGGCCGCGCCCGGGGCTCCGGCCGGGTGCCGGCGACCGAGGCGGCGGAGAACCCGGCCGGCCGGCCCGGCGCACTGCCCGAGGCGCCGGCCACCTCCGGCCCGGTCGCGCCGGCCGCGCGTCCCGGGACGGAGACCGGCACGCCGGCGGAGCCGCCTCCGGGCGGAAGCACCGCCCGAGGTCCCGTCAGCGCCGACCCCGGTTGGCAGAACGCCCGCGCCACCGCGCCCTGGGCGCCGCGCGAGCACACCTGGGTGGACCCGGTCGCCGTCCCCACCCGCACCGAGTACCCCGCGGCCGCCTCCAGCCGGCCGCACACCCCTGCCCCGGTGATCTCGCACGCGGCACCGCCGGCTGAGGCCACCGCGAGCCGCCCCACGCCGCAGGACCCGGCCGCCCAGGAGCCCGCCACCCAACCCGCCAACAACCTGCAACCCACCACCCAGGAGCCCACCCCGGCCCGACCCACGACGCGCGAGCCCGCCGACCAGTCCGCCACCAGCCAGCGACCCGCCACCCAGGAATCGACCTCACACGAGGCGGCCAACCAGCCCACCGCCCAGCCGGCAACCCACGAGCCCAACTCCCGGCCCGCCACCAGCGAACCCACCACCCGGCCCACCACCGACCAGCAATCCACCACCGACGAGCCCAAGAACCAACCCACCGCCCAGAAGCCCGCCAACAATCAGCAACCCACCACCCAGGAATCCACCTCACACGAGACGCCCAACCAGCCCGCCGACCACGAGCCCGCCGACCCGCACCAGGCGGCACCGCCGCCGCCCACGCGCCCCGCGCCCGCGCCGCCGGCCGCCCCGGTCGACCCCCGGCACACCACCTCCCTCGCCGAGATCAAGATCACCGCTGATCCCGGGCCTGCGGCCGTGCGGGCCCGGATCGAGGACATCCTCGGCGACCACCGCACCGACACGACGGTCGTGCAGGGGCTCGACTCCCACCTCACGGCCGGCAACTTCCGCGAGAACCATCCACAGATGGTCGACGACGCCTGGCGCTTCCAGATCATCGTCAACGGACGCCCGCACGAGGTGCAGATCACCGCCCGGACGAACGGCTGGCAGCCGGCCGCGCACGTACCCACCAAGGACCGGGCCGAGACGGAGGGCAAGACCGACGTCGAGTCGACCGCCAAGTCCACCTTCACCCCCGAGCCGCGCAAGACCCAGGCCTCCCGCACGCAGTCCGCCCTCAACGTCGCGCCGGCCATCACGTATCCGGTCAATGAGCACCTGTTCGCGACCGGTTCCGCCTCCGTCAGCGTCGGCGGGGCGAACCACGAGACGGAAACCACCGTCACGTCGAAGGCCGAGACGTCCAACAAGCTGACGCTGACCGGGCCGACCTCCCCGCACATCGCCCAGTTCGCCTACAACGCCACCGTCCTGGATCATCAGGGACGACCGCTCGGCCCCGGTGGACGTCCCCCGCTCACGGGCTCGGTGACCGCAGAGATCCCCAGCCGAGGGACCCCTGTCGGGACCGCGCCACGGGCCTGGGAAGGCTGGGATCCGGCACCGGCGGGCCGGCCCGCCCCGGAGCCGGGTGCACACCCCGAGGGGCAACCGCTCGCCGTCATCGGGCTCGGCAACGCCCGGAACGCGGTCTTCGACGCCCTGCCGGAGGAGAATCGCCCGGACGCCCCCGCACACAAGGTGATCAACGACTTCTTCACGACGAAGAACGTCCTCAACGAGTTCGAACACGCGGCGGGTTGGGGCATGACGTCGGCCCCGATACGGTTCTCCGACGGCAGTGAGGGTCACCTGCACCTCACCCTGGAACCCCACGGCTCCACCGTGCTGGACACCGTCGACCACAAGAGCGAACTGGCTTCGAACACGTCGACCGAGCACAAGGCGAGCCACGTGAACAAGTCGTCCCGGAGCGCGGGGTTCACCGGCGGTGTCCTGGGCCAGGTGAAGAAGTCGACGGAACCGGGCAGCCACGAGTCCACCTGGGCCGGCGGTTCGGTGGGCTACTCCTACACCGCGAACCGCGACCACGAGAGCAAGAACAACCACACCGTGAAGGTGGCGAGCAGCCATGAGCACGAGGGCAAGGCCGACCTGGTGGCCACCGACGTGCACTTCCACATCAGCGTGACGAAGCAGCGGTTCTCCCCGCGCCCCGACGGTCTGCACGACACGAACAACGTGCAGATCGGCGGCCGCGCCGTGACGGGCCACCCGCCCGGGGAGCACCGGATCTCCATGGAGGCCCCCATCACCGGCCAGGTGCGCCGCGTGGTGCAGTACCCTCCGACCACCCACACCCCCGCCACCCACGCCGAGCCCGCCGGTAGCGCTGGCGCCGAGCACGCTCAGCCACACGCGGCCCCGGCGGACGCGCCCGCCGCGCCGGCCAGCCCGGCGCCCCCCGCTCCCCCGGACGCCGCCGGGCTCCGCGAGCCGCTGAACAGCCAGCGCACCACCTACCTCAAGGTCCCCGGCTCGGCGGAGTTGGCGAACCACATCGTCACCCGACTGCACACGGAGGCTCCCGGGCTCCTCCCCCCTCCGGCCGGTGCCGCCGGCGCCCCGGGCGGGAGCCACGCCCGGATCACCCCGCAGGCGGTCAAGAACCTCGACGAACTCCACCAGCAGATCACCCCGTCCGCCCTGGCCCGCGGCGGGCCCGATCTGCTCGACGGCAGGTTCCGGATCACCCTGGACGCCTCACACCTGCCGGGGATCGACGCGAAGACGTTCGAGATCCTGGTCAAGGCCGACCTGGGCCCCGGCGGGCACGTCGGCTCCCAGACCTCCACCACGAAGAACAGCATCAGCCTCACCTCAGGCGGGGACCTGGTGGTCACCGACGGCGGCAAGCACGCGGTCACCGGCTCCGGGAACGTGCGAAGCTCGCTCAACCCGCCGGACACCACCCGAGCCTTCGTCAACGGCAACCTCGAAGGTTCCTCCAGCAAGAGCCACGTGACCACCACGGCCGCGGCCACCGAGACCAAACACGAGTTCAGCCTGAAGTCATCGGCCGACAAGTTCGGCTACCCGGTGACCTACCACGTGATGGTCGGCCGCGAGAACTCCGAGCACCCCACCACGGTGCTGGACACCGGCGCCGGCTCCGCGCACGCCGGACAGACCCGGACGTTCCAACCGCACGACGGGCAACTGGTGGTGGAACAGCACCAGCCCGCTTCCCCGTCCGACACTCCGCCGCCCCAGCACCTCGCGACCCCCCGGCTGCCGCAGGCGAGCTTCATCCGGCACGTCGACGACCAGCAGGCTTTCCGGGAGAGCGCCGAGAAGGCGCTGAACAGCGCCTTCGACCAGTGGCTCCTCGGACACACCCCGGACCTGTCCAAGGCACTGGACGTGCTCGGTGGGCCGAACCAACTGCGCGGTGCCGTCACCTCGTCACACGGCGGCTGGTCGAACTCCGGCGAGGAGCAGGTGGGTCGGGGGATCAGGCAGGGCGCCGCCGGATTGTCCACCCGGACTCAGATGACCGACTTCCACTACCTGGAAACCCTCCCCGGCGAGGGCAAGCTCACCATCGAGAGCACCTCGAAGACGTCCACGGCGGTGGAGGACAAGTGGACCCGCGCGGGGAAGGGCGGAGTCGGCCCGGATTTCGGCAGGTTCCCCGAGAATCCGACGAACCAACACCAGTCCAGCTACCAGGTCCGGGGCGGATTCAAGGTCAAGGGCGGTGCCACGGTCACCGGTGGCGACGCGGTCAAGAACGAGATGTCGACCACCCGGACGCTCGCCACGCCCAAGGGCACCTGGCACGTCTACCAGGCCCACGCCCGGATCACGACCGTCGGACGGGTCACCGACAACAGCGGCAAGACGTACTACGGCGAACCACAGCAGAGCGAGCACATCGTGCACGTCCTGCTCTCCGACGGAGACGTTCGCGCGCTGGGCGGGCACACCGAGGCGCCGGAGCCGTCCGACCCGCGCACCGCCCCGCTGCTCGACCACGGCATCAGCGGCGGTGCGTCCGTCCACGTCCCGAGCAGTGACGAGATCCTGGGCGAGATCGACCGGCAGCTGCGCGGTCCACGGCCGGCGGGTGAGGTGCCGACGGCGGCACTGCCCTTCGCCGACGCCTTCTCCCCGCACAACCTGAGCGCGAACCCTGACGACGTGATGGGCAAGGGCATCCTCGCCACCCACGTGGACGAGAGCCGCACCAACCGGGTGATCACCCAGGTGCTGGTCCGCGGGGTGCCGCAGGCCGGCTGGCGCGACGACCACCAGCAGGCGGAGAACGAGATCAGCCGCAAGGTCACCAACTCGCAAACCTCCACCGGAAACTCCGGCGGCTCGGGCTCACTGGGCGCGGAGACACAGAACGTGCGCATCTCGGGCCTCGCGCCGAAGAGCGTCCCCCGCCTGAGCAACGGCAGCTTCAACCCCGCCGGGGGCATCGAAGGCACGCTGACCAACGGCTCCAAGTCGGGGATCACCACCGAAGTCAGCCACAAGACCTCCGGCTTCGGCACCAACCACAAGTTCTCCAACGACGTGCACTTCGACGTGACGGTCAGCCAGTACAACAGCTACGGAAGGTTCGTCAACCTCCACCACGCCCCCCAACCGGTCAGGCCGACCTGGCGGGTCGAGTCCTGGGTGCCCGAACCGCTGACCGAGAAGCCCGCGGCGGACCAGGATCCGGCCACCGTCCAGCCGCCGCCCGCCCAACAGCGGCCCGACGCACAGCCGCAGGCACCGCAGCCGGTCGGCGACGGGTCGGGTGCCCCTCCCGGTGGGGGGATCGCACTCCAGCCGGTCGGACCGCACGCGGCCGACGTCAACGCCTGGCGCGGGCAACTCGCCGGTGGCCACGACATGGTCGGTTTCGACAACGCCGGCCAGCTGATGGACAACGCCGTCCACACCCTCACCACCCCCCGCCCGTGGGGCAACGGCGTCCTGGGCCGGACCGGATCGGCCCTGGCCACGGGCGCCGGGGCGGTCGGCTCGGCCGTGAGTGCGTTCGCCCACGCCGTCACGCCGCAGCCCGCGCTCGACCTGCACCACCGGGTCGTCCAGTCCTTCGTCAGCGACCCGCGCCTGCCGGCGGGAAACGTGCTGAAGCAGGAGCAGCACCTGTCGCTCGACATGCAGGCGGCGGTCCGTCAGGTGTTCTCCGCGCAGTCCATGCCGCCCGTCTACCACCAGCTCAACACCCCCGGTTCCGAGTACCGGACGGTCCCCCTCGGCGCGGACGGCCAGACCGGCCTGGCGGTCCGGATGGAACCGACCGGCCCGGCCGTGGAGGTCAGCACCCGCGACGAGGCGAAGGACGAGCTCACCATCGGCGCCGAGGACGCCTCCAGCACCACGTCGACCAAGGGGTACACCTGGAGCGCCACCCCCGCGGACTTCTCCGTGCTGACCAAGGATCCCCTGGTGAGCGTTCCGGTCAACCCCCTCAACCTGGGGGGCCAGGCCACCGCCGATCGTTCCACCCCGGTGACGCACGCCCCCGGCGTGCCCAGCCGCTCCCTGCCGCTTCCCGACATCCCGCACGGCAAGGCGCCGACCGAAGCGGGCAAGGCGGAGCTCACGGGGCCGCAGGCGCTCGTGCGCCAGCCGGTGATCATCACCACGCAGAAGGTCGACCAGAACGGGCCGTACGGTGAGGCCGTGCCGACCCACGGCAACCTGTACTACTGGACGGAGAAGCCCGCTGCGGCCGCCGACACGCCGGCAGCCGCACCCGCGGCGGCGCCCGCACCCGCACCCGCGGCCGCCGGTGGCTCGTCGAACGCCGGCGCCTCCGGCAGCGGTTCGGCTGGTGCCCCGGCGCCTGCGGGCGCTCCGGGAAACGCCTCCACACCCGCCGCGCACACCCCGGCAGTGCCTCCCGGGAACATTTCCTCCCAACCCGCGAACACAGCCGCACCCGCACCCGCACCCGCATCCGCATCCGCATCCGCCGAGCCTGCGAACGCAGCCCCGCCCGCGCCGGCCCAACCGGCGAACGCACCCGCACCGGCCGGCAGTTCGACCAGCGCAGCCCCACCCGCCACGACCAGCGCGACACCGCCTCCCGCCACCGCCCTGCCCGCACCCACCAGCACCACCAACACCGCCCAGCCCGCGAACGCCCCGACCCCCGCCGGTAGTCCTGCGAGCGCACCCAGCGTCCAGCAGCAACCGGCCACGGTCACCCCGGCACCCGCCACCGCCGCACGGCCCGTCGTCACGCTCGACACCTCGCAGCACCCCGGCCCGCCACCCATGGCCCCAGCCGTCCGCCGGACGCCGGACGACGCCGCCTCCGAGGTGTCGAGCCTGCATTCGGTGCTGTCGGACCTCGCCGGGCAGTCGCCGGTCTCCCCGGTCTCCACCCACTCCCCCGCACCCCTCGGCTCGGGCCATTCCGGCGACTTCGGCGGCTCCGTCCTGGACGATCTCGCCGCGTCCACCACACCCCGCCAGGCACCCGCGTCGGTGCCCGCGGTGACCAACGCCGACCAGCCCACTGCTGCGGGCTCCTCGACCGCTCCGCCCGCCAGGCCCGGTCCGGCGGCCGCACCCACGGCCGCCCGGCCGCCGCAGCTCCCCGTCGCCGGGCAGGGCGGCGGCACCGCGGGCGGCACGCCCCAGGCCAGTCAGCTCGGGCGACCCGGCTCGGACCGGGCCCAGGCACGCGCCGACGCGCAGGGCACCCCGCCGGGCGCCGATCCCGCGGCACCGGCGGCGGACGGGCCGATCCTGTCGGCCTCGGGCGGTCTCACCCTCGCCCCGGTCCCGCTCACCACCGGGCCCTCCCCCGCAAGCTCGCCCGTCGCCCCCGTCCTTCCGGCCGCCCCGACGCCGCAGCTCCCGCCCCCGCGACACCCCGAGGCTGCCGGAACCCCCGCCGCCGGAGCCCCGGAGGCGGGGGCCGCCCCGCCCGATCCGACCATCCGTTAGCGAGTGCCGCCCCGCCCGCCGTTCGGGCGGGGCGGACACCGATCGGGCGAGCGCGGCGCCCGTTCGGACATTTCCCGCACCAGAGCCAACCCAGTACGGACCACAACCGGTCAAAGACCGGTAAGGATTCCGCAAGATCCGGGCGCTCCCGGCGCCACGCGGAGCCGGTATAAATCTCGAACAGGTGCCGAACGGGCCGACGACGCCCGAACGGGCCACTACGGAAGAGGAGTTGAGGGGGCCCTTGATGCGCGGGGAAGAGCGGAAGCACCGGATCCTCACCCTGGCACGCCAGCAGGGCCGGATCGAGGTCACCCGGGTCGCCGACGAGCTCGGCGTGGCACAGGAGACCGTCCGCCGCGATCTGCGCGTGCTGGAGGACCGGGGACTGCTCCACCGCACCCACGGCGGGGCGTACCCCGTCGAGAGTGCGGGCTTCGAGACCGACCTGGCCCGGCGCACCACGCTCAACGTCGACCAGAAGCGCCGGATCGCGGCCACCGCCGCCGGCCTCCTCGGCGAGGCCGAGACGGTGTTCATCGACGAGGGCTACACCCCCCAGCTCCTGGCGTCACTGCTGCCGACCGACCGGCCGCTGACCGTGGTGACCGCCTCGCTGACGACCGCCGCCGCGGTGGCGGAGTGCAACAGCCTGACAGTGCTGCTCCTCGGCGGCCGTGTCAGGTCGCGCACGCTCGCCACGGTCGGCTCGTGGACGTGCACCATGCTGAGCGGATTCGTCATCGACCTCGCCTTCATCGGCGCGAACGGCATCTCCCGGGAGATGGGGCTGACCACGCCCGATCCGGTCGTCGCCGACGTCAAGGCCAAGGCTCTCCAGGTCTCCCGGCGGCGGGTCTTCATGGGCGTGCACACCAAGTTCGGCGCCAGCAGCTTCTGCCGGTTCGCCGAGGTCGGCGACTTCGAGGCGATCGTCACCGACACGGGCCTGCCCGCCGTCGAGGCCCACCGCTACGCCCTGCTCGGCCCCAAGGTCATCCGGGTCTGACGACCCGCCCCCTCCCCCCGCCGACGGCGCACGCCGCCGACCGGTCGCACCCGCACGAACCCGAAACAGGAGCACCCATGATCCCCAGACGCGCCCTCGCGGTCGGCGCCGCCCTGCTCACCACCGTCGGCCTCACGTCGTGCAGCGGGGCAGGCGGAACCGGCGGCGCGCACTCGATCAACGTGCTGATGGTGAACAACCCGCAGATGATCGACCTCCAGAAGCTGACGGCCGACTACTTCACGAAGTCCACCGGCATCACGGTCAACTTCACGGTGCTGCCGGAGAACGACGTCCGCCACAAGATCACGCAGGACTTCTCCAGCCAGTCCGGCCAGTACGACGTGGCGACCATCAGCAACTACGAGACGCCCATCTTCACCAAGAACGGGTGGCTGGCGCCGCTGACCCCGCGCGCGAACGCCGACGCGGCCTTCGACCAGAACGACGTCCTGCCCGCCATCCGCACCTCGCTCACGGTGGACGACCAGATGTACGCCGAGCCGTTCTACGGCGAGTCGTCGTTCCTGATGTACCGCAAGGACGTCTTCGCGGCCAAGCAGCTGACCATGCCCGACAAGCCCACCTGGCAGCAGGTCGCCGCACTGGCCGCGCAGGTGGACGGCGCCCAGCCGGGCATGAAGGGCATCTGCCTGCGCGGCCAGCCCGGCTGGGGCGAGCTGACCGCCCCGCTCACCACCGTGGTGAACACCATGGGCGGCACCTGGTTCGACAAGGACTGGCACGCGCAACTGACCAGCCCCGCCTTCCAGAAGGCCACCTCGTTCTACGTCGACCTGGTCCGCTCCCACGGCGAGGCCGGCGCGCCCGAGGCCGGCTTCACCGAGTGCCTCAACAACCTGGAGCAGGGCAAGACCGCCATGTGGTACGACGCGACCTCGGCGGCCGGCGCCCTGGAGACGACCGGCTCGCCGGTCGCGGGGAAGATCGGCTACGTGCCCGCCCCGGTGGAGCAGACGGCCGGCTCGGGCTGGCTCTTCACCTGGGCCTGGGGCCTGCAGAAGGCCGGCAAGCACCAGGACGACGCCTGGAAGTTCATCTCCTGGGCGTCCAGCAAGCAGTACGAGCAGCTGGTCGGCGCCCAGTTGGGCTGGTCCCGCGTCCCGGCCGGCAAGCGGACGTCCACCTACGCCACCCCCCAGTACCTGCAGTCGGCCTCGGCGTTCGCCCAGCCCACGCTGACCGCCCTGCAGTCCGCCGATCCGGCCGACCCCGGCGTCCAGCCGCGCCCGGCCCCCGGCATCCAGTTCGTGGGCATCCCCGAGTTCGAGGACCTGGGCACCCAGGTGTCCCAGCAGATCAGCTCCGCCATCGCGGGCCAGATCAGCGTGGACCAGGCACTGGCCACCAGTCAGGGCCTCGCCGAGAAGGTCGCCGCCGCGCACGCCAAGTAGCGGCCACCACGAACGACATCCCCCATCCGGTGGCCCCCGGCTGACACCGCGCCTCCCAGCCGGGGGCCACCCGCACCCGAGGGACTCCCATGAGCACAGCCTCCCTACCCGACTCCTTGCAGGCCTCCGTGGCCGGCCGCGGCCGCACGGAGCCCACCGGGCGACGCCCGCGCGGGGCCTGGGCGCGCCGCGCGCCCCTGCTCCCCGCCCTGATCTTCATGATCGTGGTCACCCAGCTGCCCTTCGTGGGCACCCTGGCGATCTCCTTCATGCGGTGGAACGCCCTGGACCCGGCGGGCCGCGGGTTCGGCGGGCTCACCAACTACGCCCACGCGCTGACCGACCCGGCGCTGCGCACGTCCATCCTGACGACCGTCGAGCTGACCGTCACCGTCGTCGCCGTCAGCCTCCTGCTGGGGCTCGGCGCGGCGCTGCTGCTCGACCGCCGCTTCCTCGGCCGAGGCCTGGTGCGGACGATGCTGATCACGCCGTTCCTGGTGGTGCCGGCGGCCTCCGCGCTGCTGTGGAAGCACGCGCTCTACAACGCCTCCTACGGCCTGTTCGACGGCCTGCTCACGGCGGTGGCCGGCGACGACGCGCCGCAGCCGGACTGGCTGTCCAGCCTGCCGCTGCTGTCGGTGGAGGCCTCCCTGGTGTGGCAGTGGACGCCGTTCATGATGCTGATCCTGCTCGCCGGGCTGCAGAGCCGCCCGCTGGACGCCGTTGAGGCGGCACGGGTGGACGGCGCCAACGCCTGGCAGATCTTCCGGTACCTCACGCTGCCGCACCTGCGCCGCTACCTGGAGCTGGCCGCCCTGCTCGGCAGCATCTACGTGGTGCAGAACTTCGACGCGGTCTTCACCCTGACCTCGGGCGGCCTGGGCACCGCCAACCTGCCGTACACCGTCTACCGGACGTTCTACGAGGGGCACGACTACGGCCAGGCGTCGGCGGACGGGGTGATCGTGGTCGTGCTGACCACGCTCATCGCGACCCTCGCGCTGCGCACCGTCCTCTCGCTGTTCCGCGAGGAGAGCCGCTGATGACCACCACCCGGGTGCGCCGCACCAACAGCCTGCTCGGCCTGGTCGCCTGGCTGGTCGGCCTGCTCTTCCTCCTTCCGTTCGCCTGGATGGTGCTCACCTCGCTGCACAGCGAGCAGGACGCCGCGACCAACCCGCCGAGCGTGGCCGCCCCGCTGACCCTCCAGGGCTACCGCGAGTTCTTCGGTGCCGGGACGGGGATGAGCCCCTGGCCGCCGCTGATCAACTCGCTGACCGCGAGCGTGGTGTCCACCCTCCTGGTGCTGGCCCTGGCCACCCCGGCCGCGTACGCGCTGGCCATCAAGCCGGTCCGGAAGTGGACCAACACCCTGTTCTTCTTCCTGAGCACCAAGATGCTCCCGGCGGTGGCGGCCCTGCTGCCCGTCTACCTGATCGCGCAGAACGCCGGCCTGCTGGACAACATCTGGCTGCTCATCGTCCTCTACACCTCGATGAACCTGCCGATCGCGGTGTGGATGATGCGCTCCTTCCTCGCCGAGGTGCCCAAGGAGATCCTGGAGGCGGCCGCCATCGACGGCGCCGGTCTGCCGGCGGTGCTGCTGCGCGTGCTGGCGCCGGTGGCCGCTCCCGGCATCGCCGCGACCGCCCTCATCTCCTTCATCTTCAGCTGGAACGAGCTGCTGTTCGCCCGGGTCCTCACCGGCGTGGTCGCCGGCACCGCACCCGTCTTCCTCACCGGCTTCGTCACCAGCCAGGGACTCTTCCTGGCCAAGGTCTGCGCGGCCGCCGTCTGTGTCTCCCTGCCGGTGCTCGTCGCCGGTTTCGCCGCCCAGGACAAGCTCGTCCAGGGCCTCTCCCTTGGAGCCGTCAAGTGAAGGCAGTCGTCATCAGCTCGCCCGGTGTGCTCGGCATCGAGACCGTGGACGACCCGACGCCCGGCCCCGGCGAGGTGGTGGTGAAGGTCGCGGCCTGCGGCCTCTGCGGCACCGACCTGCACATCCTGGAGGGCGAGTTCGCCCCCAGCCTGCCGCTGGTCCCCGGCCACGAGTTCGCCGGGGAGGTCGTGGCGCTCGGCGCCGGGGTGACGGACCTCGCGGTCGGCGACAAGGTCGCCGTCGACCCCTCGCTGTACTGCCACGAGTGCCACTACTGCCGCCTCGGCCGGGACAACCTCTGCGAGCGGTACGCCGCCATCGGCGTCACCACGGCGGGCGCCGCGGCCGAGTACGCCGTCGCCCCCGCCGCCAACTGCGTCCGGCTGCCCGAGCACGTCGGCGTCGAGGACGCCGCCCTCATCGAGCCGCTCTCGTGCGCGGTGCGCGGCTACGACGTCCTGCGCGGCAGGATCGGGTCCAACGTCCTCATCTACGGCTCCGGCACCATGGGCCTGATGATGCTGGAGCTCGCCAAGCGCACCGGCGCGGCCTCGGTGGACGTCGTCGACCTCAACGACGAGCGCCTGGCCACGGCCCGCCGGCTCGGCTGCGACCGCACGGCCGCGGGCGCCGCGGAGTTCGACCAGCCCCGCGGCTGGGACGTGGTGATCGACGCCACCGGCAACGAGCACGCGATCCAGGACGCGCTCGGCCGCGTCGGCCGGGGCGGCACCTACCTGCAGTTCGGCGTCGCCGCCTACGCGGCCCGCGCCGTCATCGAGCCGTACAAGATCTACAACCAGGAGATCACCATCACCGGCTCGATGGCCGTGCTGCACAGCTTCGAACGCGCGGCCGCGCTCTTCGCCGCCGGGGTGCTGGACCCGGAGGTCTTCATCAGCGACCGCTATCCCCTCGCCGACTACGCCACCGCCCTCCAGCGCTTCCGGGCGGGCCAGGGCCGGAAGATCCTGGTCACCCCGTGACCGACCACACCCTGCTCCCCCCTGCCGACCTCGCAGCCCCGTCGCCGGCCGCCCCCGCCCCGACCGGCTGCGCGCCGGCCGTCCTGGTCGTCGGTGAGGCGCTCGCCGACGTGGTCGACACCCCCGACGGCCGGCGCGCCCACCCGGGCGGCAGCCCCGCCAACACCGCCCTCGGCCTGGCGAGACTCGGCCACCGGGCCCAGCTCGCCACCCGGCTGGGCGACGACGCGTACGGCTCGATGATCCGCGACCACCTGGCCCGCGACGGCGTGACGCTCACCCCCGACGCGGTCGACGCCCGCCCGACGTCCACCGCCACGGCCGTCCTCGACGACGAGGGCAGGGCCGCCTACACCTTCGACATCCTCTGGGACCTGTCACCGACGGTCACCGAACTGATCGGAGAGCAGTCCTTCGGGCACCTGCACGCCGGTTCGGTCGCCGCCCTCCTCGAACCGGGAGCCGCCGGGGTGCTCGCCCTGGTCCGCGGGGCGCCGACGGCCGCGACGATCTCCTACGACCCCAACCTGCGGCCGGCGCTCCTGGCCGCTCCCGGGCGGGAGCGGCCCCGGGTGGAGCGGCTGGTGGCGCTCAGCGACGTGGTCAAGGTCAGCGACGAGGACCTCGACTGGCTGTACCCCGGGGAGGACGCCCAGGAGATCGCCACCGCGTGGGCGCGTCGCGGCCCCGCGCTGGTCGTACTGACGCGGGGCGCCCTGGGGGCGAGCGCCCACTGGCGGCACGGCCGCCACGACGTGGCCGCCATCCCGGTCGAGGTCGCCGACACCATCGGCGCCGGTGACGCCTTCATGTCCGGCCTGATCAGCGGGCTCCTGGAGGGCGGGCTGCTGGGCGCCGGTCGCTTCGGGCTGGTCAGGGCGACCAGCACGGAGCAGCCGTCCCCCGCGCTGGTGGCCGCCCTGGAGCGGGCCGCCCGCGCGGCGGCGCTCACCTGCGCCCGCCACGGCGCGGATCCGCCGACCCGGGCCGAGCTGGCGGCGTTCGGCCTCTGAAGCCGGTCCCGGCGGGCGTCACGCCTGGCGGCCCGGGTTGGGGAGCAGGCGCCGTACCACGGTGCTTTCGCCGAGCGGGACTTGGCGCCCGGTGAGGAGTTCCCTCACCGGGCCGCCGCCGGCCTCCCGACCGCAGGGGGTCGGGACGGGCTTGAGGTCGAGGTTGCTCATGTGCGGGTCCACCACCGTACGGAGCAGGGCCGACGAGGGCCGTTCGTCAGTGATCGTCCCTCACGGCGCCGGGAACCCGCACCCGCGACGCGGGCTCAGTGCTCGCAGGCCCACCAGGCGTCGGCGCCGGCCTTGGACGCCAGTTCGCGCAGGTTGCGGACGGCCTCGGCCGGATCCTCCGCGCCGTAAACGGCCGAGCCGGCGACGAAGACGTCCGCACCGGCCTCGGCGCAGCGCTCGATGGTGCTCGCGGAGACGCCGCCGTCGACCTGGAGCCACAGTTCGAGGCCGTGCTTGGCGATCAGCTCCCGGGTGCGGCGGATCTTCGGCAGCATGATGTCGAGGAAGGCCTGGCCGCCGAAGCCGGGCTCGACGGTCATGATCAGCAGCATGTCGAGCTCGGGCAGCAGGTCCTCGAAGGGCTCGATCGGCGTGCCGGGCTTGAGGGCCATGGACGCGCGGGCGCCCTTGGCGCGGATCTCGCGGGCGAGGCGGACGGGCGCGGCGGCGGCCTCGACGTGGAAGGTGACGGAGCCGGCGCCGGCCTCGACGTACTGCGGGGCCCAGCGGTCCGGGTCCTCGATCATGAGGTGGCAGTCGAGCGGGATGTCGGTGGCGCGCGCGAGCGACTCGACGACGGGGACGCCCAGCGTGAGGTTGGGTACGAAGTGGTTGTCCATGACGTCGACGTGCAGCCAGTCCGAGCCCCGGACGGCCTCGGCCTCCTCGGCGAGGCGGGCGAAGTCCGCGGACAGGATGCTGGGGTTGATCTGCGCCATTACCAATACCTTCACACGAGGGCTCGGGCGCCACCGTAAACGGGCACCTCGTCCCATCATCTCCCGTGCCGGCACCGGCCCGCGCACCCCGCGTCGCCCGCGTGACCGTCATCACACCCCTCGCAGGGTTGCCGCGGCCGCCGCCGTGGTCATCAGCACTGGAGCGACGCCCAGACCCGTCCCACCCCCTTCCAAGGAGGGTCCGCCGATGGCCGATCTCGTTCACCCCGCCCGCTCGCTGTGGTGGCTCTTCGAGCCGGTGCACTCCGTCACCTCCTTCTCGCCCGAGGGCCGGGCGGCCTTCGAGGCGGCCGGGCTGCGGGGCGGGTGGCGCGGCTACTTCGCCGGCCGGTCGGCGCCGCTGGGCGCGGTGGACGCACCGCCGGTGATCGCCGCGTTCTTCAGCTTCGCGCCGGCGGTCGTCGAGCGCGCGGTGCCCGAGGTGTGGACGCACGCGAGCCCGGAGCGGGCGCTGGCCGCCCGGATCGAGGGGTCGTCCGCGGCACTGGCCCGGGTGCTGGAGCACGTCGACCCGAAGCAGGTCGAGCTGGCCGCCGGCGCGCTGGAGCGGGCGGCGGCGCGGCTGGACTGTGCCGGGCGGGTCCTGGCCGCCGCGAACGCCGCGCTGCCGCGGCCCGCCGACCCGTACGGGCGGCTGTGGCAGGCCGCGACCGTCATGCGCGAGCACCGCGGGGACGGCCACGTGGCCGCGCTGGTCGCGGCCGGGCTGGACGGCTGCGAGGCGCTCGTCATCCGCTGCGCGATGGACGTGCGGCGCGAGGACCTCCAGCCGCGACGCGGGTGGACGGACGAGGAGTGGAAGGCCGCCGGGGAGCGGCTGGTCGAGCGGGGCTGGCTGACGGCGCAGGGCGCGGTCACCGAGCTCGGCCGGATCCGGCACCAGTCCCTGGAAGCCGCCACCGACCTGGCCGCCGCCCGGGTGTGGGAGGACTACCCGCGCAGCGAACTCGACCGCCTGGCGGCCGCGTTGAAGCCGATCTCGGCCCTGTGTCGCGGCGAGCTGCCGGTCGACCTGCTCGGACTGCCGAGCGTCAGTCCGTAAGGGCGCCACTGCGCGGAGACGTCACCCGGCAGCGCCCCCGGGCGCGCCGAGGACGATTCCCCGCCCGGCGTAGAAGCGCCCGAACTCCGGCCACGGCACGTGTGCGAAGGCCTGCGATCCGCCCGGGAACCCGGACGGGTTGTGGATCACCAGCGCCGTGCTCGTGGCGCCCACCGCGAGCACCAGGTGCCCGCCCCGGCGGGCCGGTCCCGGTCCGCCGGGCTCGCGGATCGACGGGTGCACCGACAGCATCGGCAGCCGCCCGCCGGCCACCTCGGCCGCCACCTCCGCGGGCGCCAACTCCCGCGCCTCGGCGGCCAGTCCCCACCGCTCCCGGACGTAGGCGGCGAACGGCGTGTGGATCAGCCCGCGCAGGCCGTCGCCGTCCCGGACGTACGCGCCCGCCGCCTCGCACTCCCGGGCGAGCGCGAGCGCCGAGGGCGCGAGCCCCCACCAGAAGTCGAGCGCCATGCGCAGGCAGGCCACCCCGCACAGCCGCCACGACCACCACGCGTACTCCTCCGGCGTGACCGCCCCCGACTGCCCCCACCGCGGATCGTCGGCGGCGTCCAGCCCCCCGCCGATGATCTCGCGCACGAGCTCCGCCGACTCCCACTGCGCGTAGTACGGCACCTCGTGCACAACCGCCTCGTCACCCATCCCCCGACGCTCTCACGCCCCAGCGGGCCGCGCGACCGGCACGGGCCCCGCCCCGGGTCGAAACCACCGGGGCGAGGCCCGCCCGGACGCCTACCAGGCGTAGTCCTCCGGGGCCGGGCGGTGGCCCGGGAAGAGTTCGTCGAGGCGGTCCAGCGTCTTCCGGTCGAGCTCGACGTCCACGGCTCCCACCGCCGCGTCGAGGTGCTCCAGGGTGCGCGGGCCGATGATCGGGGCGGTCACGGCCGGGCGGCTGAGCAGCCAGGCGAGCCCGAGGTCCGCAGGGTCGACGCCGAGCTCGTCGGCGAGGTCCTCGTAGGCCTGGATGCGGTCGCGGTGGACGGCCAGGAGGTCGCTGGCGTGCGCCAGTGCGCCCCGCACGCGGGTGCCCTCGCGCTCCTTGCGCAGCACGCCGCCGAGCAGTCCGCTGCGCAGCGGGGACCACGGCAGCAGGCCGAGGCCGTAGTGCCGGAGCGCCGGCACGACCTCCAGCTCGATCGTCCGGTCGAGAAGGTTGTAGAGGGACTGCTCGCTGACCAGGCCGAGGAAGTGGCGGCTGCGGGCGGCCTCCTGGGCCTGGGCGATGTGCCAGCCGGCGAAGTTGCTGGAGCCGACGTAGATGATCTTGCCCTGGGCGACCAGGACCTCCATCGCCTGCCAGATCTCCTCCCAGGGCGTGTCCCGGTCGATGTGGTGCATCTGGTAGAGGTCGATGTGGTCGGTCTGCAGGCGGCGCAGGCTCGCCTCCACCGCCCGGCGGATGGCGAGCGCGGAGAGCCTGCCCTCGTTGGGCCACTCCCCCATCGCCGCGTAGGCCTTGGTGGCGAGGACGGTCCGCTCGCGGCGCCCGCCGCCCTGGGCGAACCAGCGGCCGATGATCTCCTCGGTGCGGCCCTTGAGGTTGCCCTCGCCGTCGCGGCCGTAGGCGTTGGCGGTGTCGAAGAAGTTGATGCCCCGGTCGTGGGCGGCGTCCATGATGCGGTGGGCGTCGGACTCGTCGGTGTGCGGGCCGAAGTTCATGGTGCCCAGGCAGAGGCGGGAGACGGTCAGGCCGGTGCGGCCGAGGTGGGTGTACTCCATGGCGTCCACCTTCGGCCGCACCGGCGCGGGTGTCCAGCACCTGCACGGAACCGGCGGGTCAGCGCCGGTGCGCCTTCGCCGGACCGGCGGGTCAGCGCCCGTGCGTGGCGAACTTCCGTACGGCCAGCGGCATGCAGAGCACGAGCAGGATCGCGCTCCACAGCAGCGAGGCGAGCACGGCGTGCTGCATCGGCCAGGCGTCGCCGGGCGCGGAGGGGTTGCCGAACAGGCTCCGGCTCGCCTCGACCACCGAGCTGATCGGGTTCCAGTCGGCGACGGTCCGCAGCCAGCCGGGCATGCCGCCGGTCGGCACGTAGGCATTGGTGATCATCGCCAGCGGGAAGACGGCGACGGAGAGTTGGCCGGCGGCCTCCTCCTTGCCGACGGCGAGCCCGAGGCACGTCCCGGCCCACGTCATGACGAACCGGAAGAGCAGCAGCAGCCCGAACCCGCCCGCCGCGTCCGCACCCCCGTGTCGGACGCGCCAGCCGGCGGCGAGGCCGACGAGGGCGAGCAGCGCCAGGACGACGACGCTGACCAGCAGGTCGGCGAGGGTCTGGCCGAGCAGGAGCCCGGTGCGCGAGACCGGCATCGAGCGCAGCCGGTCGGTGACCCCGCGCCCGGCGTCGCGGGCGGCACCGACCATGGTCGGCATGATGCCGTTGGTGGCGACCATGGCGAACAGGCCGGGCATCAGGAACTCCCGGTAGTCGCCCCCGCCCGGCACCTGCATGGCGCTGCCGAAGACGTACCCGAAGACCACCACCATGACCACCGGCACGCCGAGCGAGGCGGCCAACAGGCCCGGCGAGTGGCGGTAGTTGAGGAGGATGCGGAGCATCGACGTCCAGGTGTCGGAGAGCAGCCGGGACGGGCCGGTGACCATGGGGGCCGCAGGGGCCGCGTGCGTGGCGGCCATCAGGCGGCCCTCCTCGAAGTGGTGGCGGACTCCCGGGTGAGCGCGAGGAACACGTCGTCCAGCGAGGGCGCCCGGACCGCGACGTCCTCCGCGACGACCCCCTGTGCGTCCAACTCCCTCACCAGCGAAGGAAGCAGGACGTCGGCGCCCGGCGGCGTGACCACCGTGACCAGGCGTTCGGCGATGTCCACCTGCGCGTCCCCGCCGGACAGCCGGGACAACACCACGGCAGCGGGGGCGAGTTGGCTCACGTCGGCAAGGGTGACGGACACCCGGCTGCCGATCCGCGCCTTGAGCCGGGCCGGCGGGCCGGTGGCGATCGCGGCGCCGTGGTCGACGACGACGATGTCGTCGGCGAGTTTGTCGGCCTCCTCCAGATACTGGGTGGTGAGCAGCACGGTGGTGCCGTCGTCCGCCAACTCCTTGACGGTGTCCCAGATCTCCTGGCGGCTGCGCGGGTCGAGCCCGGTGGTGGGCTCGTCGAGGAAGAGGACCGGCGGGCTGGTGACGAGGCTGGCGATCAGGTCGAGGCGCCGCCGCATGCCGCCGGAGTAGGTGCGGACGAGCCGGCCGCCGGCCTCGGCGAGGCCGAAGCGGTCGAGCAGTTCGTCGGCCCGGGCGCGGGCCCTGCGGCCGCCGAGGTGGTGCAGCCGCCCGAACAGGTGCAGGTTGTCGCGCCCGGTGATGCCCTCGTCGACGGCGGCGTGCTGCCCGGCCAGGCCGATGGCGCGCCGGACGGCCTCCGATTCGCGGGTGACGTCGAACCCGGCGACCCGGGCGGTGCCGCGGTCGGGGGCGACGAGGGTGGCGAGGACGCGGACGGCGGTGGTCTTGCCGGCGCCGTTGGGTCCGAGGAGGCCGCAGACGGTGCCGGCGGGGACGGTGAGGTCGAGGCCGCACAGGGCCTCGGTGGTGCCGAAGCGTTTCGCCACGCCCGCCATCTCGATGGCGGGCCCACGGCTGTCGGACATGACTGTCTCCACCCTTCTCTAGGTACAGCGTACGTAGAAGCGCACGCACGCGCATCGTACTACGTACGCCGTACGTATCTAAGATGGGAGACCGAGGTGATCTTCAGTGCCGTCCAGCAAGACCCCCAGCAGCCGCGAAACCCCGCGCACCGGCGAGTGGCCGACGCCGCCCGAGGCGCCCGAACTGATCTGGCTGCGCCCCGAACGCACCGGCCGCGGCCCCAAACCGGCCCACAGCCGCGCCTCGATCGCCGACGCCGCGGTCCGGATCGCCGACGCGGAGGGCCTGGACGCCGTCTCCATGCGCCGGGTCGCGGCCGCACTCGGCGCGGGCACCATGTCGCTCTACAACTACGTGCCGAAGAAGGAGCACCTGCTCGACCTGATGCTCGACGCCGCCGCCGGCGAGTACGACTACGGCACCCTCGCGCCCACCGGCGACTGCCGCGCCGACCTCCTCCGGCTCGGCCACGAGCAACTCGACCTCTGCCGCCGCCACCCCTGGCTGCCCGCCCTGGTCCTCGCCCGCCCGGGCATCGGCCCGAACGCCCTGCGCTACACCGACCACTACCTGGCCGTCACCGCCCCGAGTGGCCTCGGCGGCGGCGCCCGGATGGAGGCGATGGCCCTGTTCAACGGCTTCGTCTGCCAGTACGCCCAGTACGAGCAGACCGCCGCCTCCGGCGCCAAGTGGCAGGCGGAGCTGGCGGGTTACCTCGTCCAGGCGGCGGCGAGCGGGGCCTACCCGAACCTCGCCGCCGCCTTCGCCACCCCCGGCCCGCCCGCCGACCCGGCCACCGCCTTCGACCGGGCGCTCGACCGGGTGATCACGGCGATACTGACACCCGCGCCGTGAACCACCCGGCCGCCCTCCCGCGTGCGGTCAGGCACCCGGAGCGCGGCGCGGTCCTTGACGCTGCCGCCGGCGTTGAGGAGACTCCGCCTTCGCGCAGCCGGGCGCGGCGAGCCCTGCCCCGAGGCGGGCGAGGCGGAACAGCGGCGTCCCGCCGATCGCGTCGAGTACGGATTCGCGCACTGCGGCCGCGTGCGGCTCCTTTCGGTCGATGTCCGACCGAGGCTTCTCGAACACCGGGCCCGGCAGCCGCGCGGCCACACCGCGGATCTCCTGTCATCGACCTTCCCGTAAACCATGATTGACGATACGTCAATCATGGCAACCGAACCCGTTCACACTCCGGGCTCTCCACACTAGGCTGCATGGGCATGATCGGGCCCGGCGCGGCCGTCCGGGCGCTTTCCGTCGGCACGACCACAGGGAGAGACGCGCGATGAGCGAGCTGGTGTACCCGTCCGATCCCGGTCTCAACGGGCAGGGCGTCGGCGCCGCCGAGCGGACGCACGCGGCGAACGGCTTCGACCCGGCCACCGCGGACCGGCAGTTGTCCCACACGCCCTGCCGCGTCGCCAAGCCCCTGTTCAACACCTACCGGCGCAGCGGCTTCCAGACCGTCTCCGGCTTCCTGGACACCACCTGGGCCTACGACGCCCGCCTCGACCCGAACTCCCAGGACCTGGGCGGCGGCCCGGGGGCGGACCTCACCCGGCTCGACGCCGCGAACGGCGCCTTCGACGGGATCGTCCTCGGCCTGACCGGCATCGTCGGCGACGAGGGCGGCCTGGGCGCCGCCACCGCCCAGGCGGCCCGGGACTTCGGCATCCCCGCCTCGGAGCACGGCGCCGTGACGTTCGCCGACGCCTGGAGCGCGGTGGCCGCCCACCAGGGCTACGGGTTCGACGGCTGGATCTCCAACGACTACCCGGCACTGTTCGACCAGCGGCACGCCCAGGGCCTGCTCGGCGCCGCGCGCCGCCTCAAGGAACGCAACCCGGACCTCACCGTCGGTCTGCACGTGGGCGGTTGGGAGCTGAGCCAGGCCTTCCGCACCATCGTGCACGACGCCGCCGCCCGGCAGCGGTTCGCCGAGTCCGTGGTGCGGATCTTCGAGTCCTTCCCGATGTTCTCCGCACTCCACCTGGACTGGCGCTGGCCCGGCCTCGGCCGGGACGCCACGGACTACGCCGCACTCGTCGGCGAGACGAGGTCCGCCCTGACCGCCGCCGGCCTGCGCGCGACGATCGCCGTCGCCGCGCCGGCCTCCGTCACGCAGCTGAAGGCGCTCAACGTCCCGGTCCTGGTGGAGGAGGGCGTCAACCGGCTCGACCTGATGTCCTTCGACCTCTTCGGCAGCCCCTGGTCCCCCGGGCTGGGCCACCACGCCTCCCTGCGCCGCGACCCCGCCGGCGGTCAGGCGGACTGCATCGACGACGCCGTGACGTACCTCCTCCACCAGGCACGGGTGGACTCCCGCCGCATCCACCTCGGCTACGCCACCACGACGCGCAACGCCCGCCGGGCCCGGATCGACAACGTCTCGCCCCTGCGGGGCACTTACGACAACGGCACGGGCGACGCCGCCGGGTCCTTCCGGCCCGGGGTGACCCACTTCGCCGACGTGCTGCGCAACTACCTCGATCTGGAGGACGGCCGCGGCCGCAACGGTTTCACACTGCACACGGACACCGCCGCCGACGCCGACTTCCTCCACAGCCCCGACAGCGGCCTGTTCCTCTCCCTCGACACCCCGCGCTCCGTCCACGCCAAGGCCGCCTACGCCCGCGCCCGCAACCTCGGCGGCCTGTTCGCCGAGCACGCCGCGGCCGACCCCGGCCTGCTCACCAACGCGGCCCGCGAGGGCCTGGGCCACACCGCCACCACGACGGTCGTCGACATGAAGCCGCTCTACGTCACCGGCCGCAGTGCCTGACGGACGCCCCGGTCCCGCACCCCTGAGCCCCCAACCCCCGCACCACTCCCGGCAAACCGATCGCGCCCCCATCCCCGGTCCCGTACCGTGGAGCGGTCGATGATCTTGGGCGAGGGAAGAGACTCACCATGCAGCAGTACCAGGGTTGGGCCGACGAGCGCTTCGGCCCCGTCGCGGACGTGTTCGCCCGCAACTTCGCCGAGTTCCCCGAGCTCGGCGCCGCCGTCATCGTCTACGCGGGCGGTCGCAGGGTCGTCGAGCTGTGGGGCGGCACCGCCGACGACCGCACCGGCCGGGCGTGGACGCAGGACACGCTCGTTCCGGTCTTCTCCGTCGCCAAGGGCGCGGTCGGCATCAGCGCCCACCTCCTCGCGCAGCGCGGCCTGCTCGACCTCGACACCCCGATCGCCCGGTACTGGCCGGAGTTCGCGCGGCACGGCAAGCAGGACATCACCACCCGCATGATCCTCGGCCACCGGGCCGGCCTGCCCGCGCTCGACGCCGTGCTCCCGTTCGAGGAGATCGCCGCGTGGGAGCCGGTCGTCCGCGCGATCGAGGAGCAGCCGCCGCTGTGGGAGCCCGGCACCACGTACGAGTACCACGGCCACGTGCTCGGTTTCGCGGTCGGCGAGGTGATCCGCCGGATCACCGGCCTCACCCCGGGCGCGTTCCTCCGCAAGGAGATCGCCGAGCCGCTCGGCGGCCTGCCGGTCTGGATCGGCCTCCCGGAGGAGCAACTCCCGTGCGTGGCACGCCTGGTGGAGGCCGAGGGCCGCCGGCCGATGCCCGGCCCGGAGCACCTGCTCACCCGGATCGTGACGATGAACGGCGCGCTCGCCTTCCCCGGCCTCGACGTGCCGCACGGCTGGAACGACCCGGCCCTGCACGCGATCGAGCTGCCGGGCGCGGGTGCGGTCGCCTCCGCGACCGGCCTCGCGGCCCTGTACGCGGCGGCCGTCACCGGCCTCGACGGCGGCGAGCGCCTGCTCTCGCACGACACCGTGACCGACGCGGTGCGCGAAGTCTCCTCGGGCGCGGGCTTCCTGGGCTTCGACCTGGGCGCCCGCTGGGGCTCCGGCGTCCTGCTGGACTCTCCCGCCTTCCGCCCGCTGTTCGGCGCACGGAGCTTCGGCAACGACGGCGCGGGCGGCCAGTTCGCCTTCGGCGACGACGAGTTCGGCGTCGGCTTCGCGTACGTGGCGAACCGGATGATCGGCCACGGCGACGCCCGCGCCACCCGGCTGATCCAGGCGGTCCGCGGGTGCCTGGGGTGACGGAGTTCCTCGCCCGCCTCACCGAGCTGGCCGCCACCGGCGGCCTGGGCGACCTGCGCTACGACGCCTCGCTGCCCGAACTCGCGGCCCGCTACGGCGATCCGTACGACTGCGGGCCGATCCACAAGGGCACGCGCTGGCCGCACGCCTTCGGCTGGGGCGACGCGTGGACGGTGTTCTGCCGCTGCCGCCGGCTGCGTTCGTTCTCGCTCCCGGCCTGGCACGGCGAGCTCGAACTTCCCTTCCCCGACGGCGGGTTGCGCGCGATCGCCACGCACGTCACGGAATCCGCCCTGGTCGCCGCGCTCACCGCGGCCGGCTGCACGTGGGAGACGGTGACGTACGAGAACATCCCCGGCCAGCGCACCCTGGAGGTGGCGCCGGCCGAGGACGTGCGGGTCGCCTTCGTCCTCACCGACCGCGAGGGCCACGACGAACCGCCGGTCGACGACTGGCTGTTGAACAAGGTCGGCCTGTGGGGCTACGACCACCCCGACTGCCCCGAGCCCGAGCACACCGTGCCGGACGACGGCTGGGGCGCCTAGGGCCTGTCCTCACACTCCCGCCTGCGTGGCGGGAGTGTGAGGACAGGCCCTCGAACGGGGCTCCGGACCGTTCCACCCCCCACGCGGAACGGTCCGGAGGTTCCCAGGCACCCCGGTCACCGGAAGGCGACCGGTGCCGTTCCTAGTCGCCGAGCAGGAAGTCGTACACCGCCTGCCGGCCGATCCCGTTGGCCGCCCGGGTCTGCACCGAGTGCGACGCCCCGGGAACGACCACGACGCGCGGGTGGTGCGCCATCTCCGCCTCCCGGTACAGCCAGGCCAGCGGCGTGGACAGGTCGCGGTCGCCACCGAGCAGCAGCACCGGCACGTCGGGCAGCTTGTGGTGCTCCGACGGGGACGCCGGCACCTGCTCCTGCGGCCAGTCGAGGCACGTGAGCAAGGTGCCCGTCCCGGCCGCGGTGGCGGGGTCGAACGGCCAGGTGTCCGCGGGAGTCAGCTCGTCCCGGGCCTCTTCCAGCGCCGCCGCCCGCCCTTCGACCGGGGTGTCCTCGGTGCCCCACGGGAAGTGCCCGTCGGCGCACAGCGTGCTGGCGTGCAGGCCCTGGCTCAGGTACTCGGCGGACGCCGCGTTGCCCTGGTGCGCCCCGTCGATGTAGCGCTGGAGCAGGTCCGGCCGACCGGCGGCGGCCTCGTGCAGCGCCTCCGGGATCCCGTGGTAGTCCGGGTCGACGAACTCGAAGCTGGTGATCGCGTCGAGCACGTCGGGCCCGTCGTGGTAGCGGCGGACGGTCTCGGCGAGGTCGGCGGCCGGGTCGCTGGTGCACCCGGTGGCCGCGCAGGCGGCGGTGAGCACCCGGGCGGTGGCCTTGAGCGGGACGGGGTCGAGCGGGTCGTACCCCTGCTGCGGCACCACGGAGTCCAGCACCAGGCGGGCGACGTGCGCCGGGTGCGCCATCGCGTACCGCTCGGCGGTGAACGTGCCGTACGAGACGCCGTCCAGGGTGAGCCGCCGGTCGCCGAGGGCGCGGCGCAGCTGGTCGATGTCGGCGACGGTGTCGGCGGTGCTGTAGTACCGCCGGTTCGGGCCGAGGGCGGCCGCGCAGTCGGTGACGGCCTTCGGGGTGGGCGGGGTGAGGTCGGAGGCGCCCATCTGCTGCTGGAGCTCCGGGCATTGCAGGGCGTTGCCGCCGGTGCCGCGCTGGTCGAACATCACCAGGCGGTAGTCCTTGAGGACGGGCGCCAGCTTGGCGGCTATCCGGTCCACCAGCGGGACGCCGGGCTGGCCGGGGCCGCCGGTGAGGAACAGCAGGTCGCCCTTGGGCGCGTCGGTGTTGCCGCCGACGGCGACCCGCAGGTCGAGGGTGCCGGGGGTGTCGCCGCCGTGGTCGAGCGGGACGGTGAGGGTGCCGCAGGTGAAGCCCGGGCTGCCCGCACAGGGCGCCTGCCCGGTGAGCCCGCCGCTCGCCCCGTCCGCGGCGGCGACCGCCGGGGAGCCAAGCGTCGTCCCGGCGACCACCGCGACGGCGCCCAGCAGTGCGGCGACGCGGCCGCGCGTTCTCGTCATGTTCGTCCTTCCCGTGCCGGATGGCCCGCGTGCTCGCACCCACCGGTTCGAACCGACGACTCGTACGGCCGGCTCGTGCTGACGCGGTCGTGGAAAAGCTTGTGCTGCGGGGGCATCGCGGCGCGACGATTCCTGCGAGGATTCGAGCAGGTTCGAAACGTCGGCGCCCTGTACCGGTCACGACGTCGTCCTACGGGGGAAGGACACCGGTGATCACGCTCACCATCGACTCGGCGGGCCTGGCCCGCTCGCGGTTCGTCGTCTCACCGCTGCACGAGGCGGTCAACACGCTGATGTCGTCCGGCCTGACGTCCCGCACCGGCCCGTACGCCTGGGTGAGCCGGACCCGCCGGGTCCTGCGGCGGGAGCGGCTGGAACTGCTCGCCGGGCTGGCCCTGGACAAGGACGGCGGCTACCTGCCCGACTTCCTGTCCCCGCACCCGTCCGGCCCGGCGCCCGAGGTCGCGGAGCAGTTGGCGGCCGTCCGCGCCACGCCGCCCGAGCGCGTCCTCGGCGAGCTGCTGACCGTCCGGTACGGCCGCCCCGAGGCCGGCCTGACGGGCCGTGCGCTGTCGGACGTCGTCGAGCGGGCGCTGGACCGCGGTGCGACGTACTTCGCCCACCGGGCGGCGGACGAGCTGGGCCGCTACTGGGAGCTCGCGATCGCGCCGTACTGGCCGGACGCCCGGGCGGTGATGGACGCGGAGATCGACCGGCGGGGCCGCTTCCTCGCCCGCTACGGCACCGGGGCCCTGATCAACTCCCTTGCTCCGCAGCTCTCCTGGGCGGAGGGGCGGATCGAGCTGGAGAGCCGGTTCACGGTGGCGCTGCCGGCCCGGATGGTGCTGCTGATGCCGACGCTCGTGACGCGCCGGATCCACGTCATCCTGGATACGATCGACGGCGTCCACCGCGCGCCGACGCTGATGTACCCGGTCGCGGAGCGGCGGGTGGCCCGTCTGGAGCCCAGCCCGGCGCTGGCCCAGCTGCTCGGCCCCACCCGGGCGGACCTGCTGGCCGCCCTGGTCGGCCCGGCCACGACGGCGACGCTGGCCGACCGGCACTACCTGAGCGCGGGCACGGTCTCCTACCACCTGGGCGTGCTGCACCGGTCGGGGCTGGTGAGCCGGGTGCGCAGCGGCCGGGAGGTGCTGTACCGGCGGACGCCGCGCGGCGAGGAGCTGGCGGCGACGCGCTGAGGCGCTCGCGTCCCTGCAGCAGTCGTGTCACAGCGCGTGTCACAGCGCGTGTCACAGCGCGTGTCGCAGCGCGTGTCGCAACTCGTGTCACGGCAGGGCGCGCGGGAGTACCACCCGCACCCATTCCTCCGGCTGCGACAGATGCGGAGCGTGACCGGCACCCTTGTACAGGTGGCGCTCCGCCTTGGCCAGGGCGAGGTCGATCATGTCCAGGACCTCCCCGAACATCGGCGCGCTGTCGTCGCTCTGCGTGAGCAGCGCCGGATCGCCGTAGCGAGCGAGCCCGGCGAGGTCGAGGTCCAGGGCGTCCGGGTCACGCAGCTCGTCCAGGAAGGTGGGCGCGTTGCGGACGTAGGTGTGCCGGACGGGCGCCGGCAGCTGCGACCACGCGCCGGGGCCGAAGCCGATGGTGTCCACGTAGAGCTCGGCCGCCGCGGCCGACTCGGCCTGCTCCAGCAGCTCCCGGATGACGGCGATCCGGTCGGCGAAGGCCGTCCCGATCGGGCGCAGGTCCGGGTCGGCGAGCAGGATGCCGCTGCCGGGCGGCTCGTGGACGGCGATGCCGCGCAGGAGGTCGGCACGGGCGGCGGCCAGGCGCAGGGTGACGAGCGCGCCGTAGGAGTCCCCGCAGACGAACGCCGGGGCGAGGCCGAGACCCTGGATCAGGCCGGCCAGGTCGGCCGCGTCCTCGTGCACCGAGCCCTGGGTGAGCAGGTCCTCGCTGCGACTGTGGCCCCGGCGGTCGTAGCTGACGACGGTGGTGGACTCGGCCAGGCCCGGAACCACGTGGGCCCAGGTGTCGCCGTCGCTCCAGGAGCCGTGCACCAGGACGACACCGGGCCCCTCCCCGCGGGCCTCGTAGTGCAGCGAGACCCCGTTCACCCTGATCTCGGCCATCACGAGCCTCCCGGTCTCGGCGGTGCTCCCCCACCAGCCTGACACAACCGGCCTGCGGGGTCAGATCATCGGGCCGCGCGACGTTCGTCACCGAGCGTCACGGCGAGGAGGCCGCGCGCGGGCGTCGCGCTCCGTGACGACGGAGCGTCGATCGTCGTCGACCCGCACTGCCGGAAGATGCGCTACCTTGATCGACTGTCAGTCGGCCGACCGGCCACTCCCTGCACATGCGTATTCGGGGGAATACCACCATGCGTTCTCTGCGCGTCTCCGTCGCCGCCGGCGTCCTCGTGCCGCTCGCCCTGCTCACCGCCGCGTGCGGCCCCAACGACGACAAGTCCGGCGACACGACCGCCACGTCCGCGGCCACCGGGGGCGCGACCGGCGCCGCCACCGGCACCAAGGCCCCGGCGGGCGGCAGGGCCCTGACGCAGGACCAGCTCGTCAAGGCGCTGCTCACCGCCAAGGACCTCCAGGCCGACGAGAAGCGCTCGGCCACCGGCAAGACCGAGCCGCGCTACAAGCTCACCGCCGACAAGCCCGCCTGCCAGCCGCTGCTCGACCTCGCCAACGCCGGCAACGCGGCCACCCCGCCACCCTCCGCCACGGGCTCGTACTACGGGACCAACGGCCGCGAGTACACCCTCATCCAGCTGACCCAGTACGGCGCCGGCCAGGCGGCGAAGGCCCTGTCCTCGGCCGAGTCCGCGCTCGGCGGGTGCGCGTCCTTCAACGCGGCCTTCGGCGGCAAGGCCCCGTTGAGGGTCACCTTCAGCAAGGCCACCGCCCCGGCGGCCGGCGACGGGACCCTCGCCCTCAACGCCAACTTCACCGCCGACGACTGCGACAACGCCCCGTGCGAGGCGCGCAGCTACGTCGCCGTCCGCACCGGGGACGTGCTGACCCTGGTCTCCGACTCCGCGCTCGCCGACCCCGGCATGCCGGAGCAGGCGCTGGTCAAGAAGCAGCTCGACAAGGTGCAGGCCGCCGCCAAGTAGGCGGACGCACGCGCGCAGGAGGTCGGCCCGGTCGACTTCCTGCGCCGCCCTTCCCGCCTACCTCTCCCCCGCCGTCTCCTCCCACCGGCGCCCGATCGCCCGCAGGAGCGCCGGGTACACGCCGACGTACCGGAACGGCTTGATCGCCGCCATGTACGCAGTGCCGAGCAGGCCGTTGGGCTTCACCAGCACGGCCATCTGCCCGCGGTACCCGCCCGCACCGTCCGGGACCCAGCCGAGGTGCAGCACCGCGTGCACCGTCCGATTCGCCAGCTCGGCCGCCCACTCGTCGTGCAGCTGGTAGACCGACCGGAACGGCGCCGAGCCCGACTCGGGACCGCGCGGCGCCGCGCGCAGGTCCGCCGGCAGCCGGTCGCGGAGCGACGGCACCCGGGCACCCACGCCGGTGTCGGCGTCGTCCAGGCGCAGCAGGCGCCCGAGCGTCGACCGGATCGCGAAGAGCGCGCGGTACACGGGCGAGGAGCTGGCCTTCCCGGGCCCCTCACCGTCGATGAACTGGCCCACCAGGTACGGGAGGTCGTCGGGCCCGCCCGGCGTGGGCAGCGCCCACACGTCCTCCACGCGGAAGTCCCGGGTGATCTCGTGGATCCGCCACGGGCGCGAGGCGTGTGCGGTGCTGGGGAGTCTCATGCGTCGGCCCCTCCTCCGGGCGTCCGGCACGGACGCCCTGTCTATACGATGCCGTACAGACACAGGCTAGACTCATTTATACGGCAACGTATAGACAGGGCCCTGTGATCGTCGCGTGAGCCGTGCAAGCCGTGTGATCGGAGACACCCGTGGCCAACCCCCGCACACCGCGCGAGGCGTGGATCGTCGAAGGCCTCCGGGCACTCGCCGCCGGCGGGCCCGACGCCGTGCGCATCGAGGTCCTCGCACAGTCGCTCGGCGTCACCAAGGGCGGCTTCTACGGCTACTTCCGCAACCGGGACGCCCTCCTCGCCGAGATGCTCGACACCTGGGAGCACGCCGTCGCCGGGAACGTGATCGACGAGATCGAGCGCGGCGGCGGCGACGCCAGGGCCAAGCTCACCCGCCTCCACGCGATCGCCTCCACGGGCGGCGACCCGCTGACCGACATCGCCTCCGAACTCGCCGTCCGCGACTGGGCCCGCCGCGACGAGGCCGTCGCCGAGCGCGTCCGGCGCATCGACAACCGGCGCATGGCGTACATGCGCACGCTCTTCCGCGAGTTCTGCCCCGACGAGGACGAGGTCGAGATGCGCTGCCTGGTCAGCCTCTCCACCCGCATCGGCAACCAGTTCGTCGCCGCCGACGAAGGCCCGCGCAGCCGCGAGGAGGTCGTCGCCCTGACCCGGAAGTGGCTCCTGAGCTGAGCGGTCCTACGGCCGGCCCGCCACCCGCCGCCGGCCCGTGGCCTGTTCCGGCTCGACCTCCAGGAGCCGGCGGCCTGGTCGTCCCGCCACACCCCGGACACCCGGCGCGATACCGGATGATCACCGCGGCCGACAGCGAAGCGAGGACAGCCCATGGACGGCCACCCGATCGACGAGCCACTGGTGCGTTCCCTCCTCCAGGCCCAGCACCCGGACCTCGCCGAGCTGCCCCTGCGCCCCGTGCCGGGCGGCTGGAGCAACCAACTGTGGCGCCTCGGCGACGAGCTGGCCGTACGGATGCCGCGCACCCCGGACGCCCCCGCGCTGCTGCGCAAGGAGTGGCAGTGGCTCCCCGCGCTGACCGCCCGGCTGCCGCTGCCCGTACCCCGCCCGGTGCGGGCCGGCGAACCTTCCGACCGCTTCCCGTTCCCCTGGACGGTCGCCGAGTGGGTCCCGGGCGAGCCGCTCGACCGCGCACCGATCGACCGACCGGCCGACGGGCCGGGCGGCTGGCCGGCTTCCTCCGGGCGCTGCACCGGCCCGCGCCCGCCGACGCGCCGGCCAATCCGCTGCGGGGAGTCGACCTCGCCGCGGTGGACGGGCAGTTCGCGGAGCGCCTGCGCGCCATCGCCCCGACCGGCCTGGCCACCGCCGAGGTCCGGGCCGCCTGGGCGGACGCCGTCGCGGCCCCGGCCTGGGACGGCCCGGCCGTGTGGCTGCACGGCGACCTCCACCCGGCGAACGTCGTCACCGCCGACGGCACGCTCGCCGGGGTGGTCGACTTCGGCGACCTGTGCGCCGGCGACCCGGCCACCGACCTCTCCGCCGCCTGGCTCCTGCTGCCCGACGGCGCACTCGCGGACTTCCTCCGCGCCTACCCGGACACCGACCCGGCGACGCTCCGCCGGGCCCGCGGCTGGGCGCTCCTGCGCAGCCTCTCCCTCATCGACATCGGCCGCGCCGGGGAGCGTGGCCTCCCCGGCGGCCAGCCGACGTGGGGGCCCGCCGGCCGGGCCGCCCTCCGCCGCGTCCTCGCGCCCGGATGACCGTCGGTACGCATCCCCGCCAGACCGCCCACGAGCCGTCGAACTTCCTTACCCAGTACGGGGGTTGTTTCGCCCTCCCAAACCGCTACGACACGATCGGCGCCAGCGCGCCCGCGCTCGGGCCGCCCGAGTGAACGCACCCGCCGTACAGGTTCGGCACCGGTGATGGGAGGTCTCCGCGAGCGCCGTGAACGTACGGCTCGACCACTCGGGCGGCGACCCCGTGGTCGGTCTCGCCCGGTAGGGCGACCGTGTCGGCACCTGCCGGGCCGAGGTCGTGGCCGTGCGCACCCGGGCCACCGAGTCCTGTGGTCCCTGCTCACCCACCACGGCCCGCCCGCGGAACCGTAGAATCCGCCGGCAGGCACCAGGAGAGGATTCACGTGTTCCGAGCCCAGCGCAAGCCCCGTTCACCGCAGTTGACGTCGTGGCAGGTCGAGGGCTTCACCACGGACGCGGGCAGGCCCGAGGTCCCGGTGCGCGGGGTCGCGCTGCTGCTGCCGGGCGGGTTCGTCCGCGGGCACGGCGGTCCGCTGCGGATCGCGGAACTCGGCCTGCGCGACCTGGCCACCGATCTCGCCGAGCGTGGACGCGCCGACGGCATCGCCGTGCACCTGCTGCGCTACCGCCACAGCGGCTGGAACGGCACGGACGCCGACACCGCCGTGGACACCCGCTGGGCGCTCGACGAGCTCGCGCGCCGGTACGGCCCGGTGCCGGTGGTCCTGGTCGGCAACTCGCTGGGCGGGCGCGCGGCGTTCTGGTGCGCCGGGCACCCCAACGTCGTCGGCGTGGCCGGCATCGCACCCTGGCTGCCCAGCGGGGACCGGGTCGATCAGCTCGCCGGGCGCCGCGTGCTGATCGTCCACGGCACCGGCGACCACAGCGCGGCGAACGCGGTCCAATCGCTCGAGTACGCCCTTCGGGCCCGCGAGGTGGCACCGGACCTCGCCCGCTACGAGGTCCCGGGCGGCAGCCACTACCTCGTGCGGCAGGCCGCCGACATCAGCGCGCTGACCACGGACTTCACGCTGGCGACCCTCGGCGCCGCACCGTCCGCGCTCGCCACCGGCAGCGTCTGCACCCGGCTGCCCTCACGAACCTGAGACCGCCCCGGAACGGCCCCCGCGCCCCGCTCTCCAACCCTGCCTCCGCCCTCCGCTCCCCCGCCTCCGCCTCCCCCTCCAACCCTGCAGAACGGCAGGGGACATGACGGACAGCCCGCCATGGATGTGCCGATCGGTACATGTCTCACAGGGGGCGCGGCGGCCAGGCTTGGGGACATCGAAACGGCGGCCGCCGGGGCCGTCGGAGAGGAGCCCACCATGTCCCGCACCCGCACCGCGATCGCCGCAGCCGCAGCCGCACTCGCCGTCACCACCATCACCGCCGCGGTCCCCGCCCAGGGCGCCGACGCGCACCCGCACCCCCGCCCGGCGAGCGTCAGCGGATCCGGCCGCATCGTGTTCGACTACGCGCCCGACGACGAGATCCGGTTCACCGTCGACGCCCAGGCCGTCCCGTTCAGCCACCCGTTCCCCGACATCCCCGCCCTGGCGCACGGTCTGCCCACCGACGCCCGGGGCACCGTCACCATCTCCCACCGGATCGCCGCCACCGGCCAGGTCGGCCACGCCGAGGCCGCGGTGGACTGCCTGGTCACCGGCGGCCCCGTCGCCACCCTGACCGCCGTCGTCACCAAGTCGGACGTCAAACCCGTCGGCGAGCGGATCGGCCTGAGCATCTACGACAGCCACGGCCACGGCGAGGACCGCCTCGGCTTCTCATGGGGCGTGGTCAACATGGACCTGGACGCCGCCGGGCAGCCCCGGCCCGGCACAGCCGGCACCTGCATGGCCCCGGCCCCCTTCAACCCGGTCGTCGAGGGCGGCTACCACGTCCACCACACCGAGCTGCCGACCTCGTGACCGGCCCGGAACGCCGCGGTCGGCGGCCACCGGAATCCTGTGGCCACCGACCGCCCGTCCTGCCTATCGTCGGGGGATGACCACTCGAACCTTCCGCATCATGGTGCGCGGCGTCTTCGACGGCCTGAGCCCCGAGCAGCGCGCCCAGCTCCTCGCCGACGCCGCCGAGCACGATGTCCTGCACGCCGCCTTCACCCGCGAGGGCCACCTCGCCTACGACCTGACCGCACGGGCCGCCTTCACCTTCCGCTTCCTGGACTCCGGCGAGGAAGAGGAGGACATCCTCGACGCGACCGAGCGCGCCGAGCAGGCCGCCGCGGCCTGGCTGACCGAGCGCGGCTACGGCTTCAAGAACCTCCGGTCCCAGGCGGAGGACCTCTCCCAGGCCCCGCTCGGCAAGCGCCAACGCCGCGCCGCCGCCAGCTAGCCCCCTCCCCCTCCGCCACCTCCTTGACCGCTCGGCGCCGGCATATACTTGATCGCTCAAGGAGGTGGCAATGACAGCCCCACGGACCGACTCACCGAACACCGACCCCCTGGACACGGCCCTGCGCCTGGTCCGCGCCCAAGCCACCCTGGTCAAGCGCTTCGACGCGAGCCTCAGCGGCCTGCACGGTGTGAGCCTCTCCGACTTCACCATGCTCCTGCGCCTCAGCGAGGCCCCCGGCGGCCGCATGCGCCGCGTCGACCTCGCCGAGGCCCTCGGCCTGACCGCCTCCGGCGTCACCCGCGGCCTCGCCCCGCTCGAACGCATCGGCCTGGTCACCCGCGAGCCGGCGCCCCGCGACGCCCGCGTCGCCTACGCCGCCCTCACCCCGACCGGCCGCGAACGCCTCGCCGAGATGCTGACCACAGCCCGCCAGGTCGCCGCCGACGTCTTCGCCCAGTGGCCCGCCGGCGATCTCACCACCCTCGCCGCCCTCCTCACCCCGCTCACGGGGCCGCTCCGCTGACGGTGCCACCGATGACGGACCCTCCACTGAGGGCGCACCCGCCGCGGAAACCCGAATGCGCCGCCCCGCGCGGCTCTGGGATCATGCCCGGATGGCGCAGCACCTCGAACCCCTCGTCGTCCGGCACACCCACCGGATCCCCCTCCCCGTCGGCACCCCCACCCCCGCCGACGGCCAAGGTGCCGATGCGGCGCGGCAGTTCGACGCCGCGCTGATGTCCGTGGGCTTCAAGCTCTCGGCGGGCCTGCTGGAGCACCTGTCCGAGCTGCCCGCGACCACCGTCGTCGACACCGCCGCCCGCACGCTGGACACCGTCCGTGCGATGGTCGGCGACCACGTCGCGCACAACGCCTACTTCATCGACTTCCCCGCCAACGTCCCGGACACGTTCGACTTCTGGACGCGGTGCATCACCGGGGCGCTCGCCGACGACGGCACCCGCGAGAACACGATCGCCCAGCTGCGCACCGGCGTCGTCGACCTGCTGACCCTCCCGACCTACGGCAACTACCGGCACACGTACGCCGAGTTGCTCGCCGCCCACGACGAACTGATCGCCGCCGCGGGCGACCGCATGACGGTCCTGCACCGGGGCGGCCCCCTGGACGACGAGCTCACCGCCCTCTACCTGGCGCTGGCCGGCAGCGCCACCCCGCTCGGCGAGGAGGCCCTGAACGACCTCCGCGTCCTCGCCGCGCACGGTGTCAACGGCCCCCAGCCCGAGGCGATCCCGGTCCGCGAGAACCGCGCCGTCGTCAACCTCGCCCGCCTCGACGCCGGCGCGGACCTCCTCCTCGACACCGCCACCGACGTGCTGCGCCTCGCCTGCGCGCTCTCCGACGGCGACGTGACGCTCACCGGACCGACCCGCTTCCGCTCGTTCTCCCGGCGCGTCCGCCGCACCCTGCTCACGGGCCTCGACGCGGTCATCGCGGAGAACCCCGCCAAGCTCGCCGATGTCACCGCCCACCGCGAGGCCTTCAAGCGCCTAGGTGAGCGCCTCCACCCCCACGAGTACCCGCGGTTCCCGCACGCCGCCGACGTGTTCGCCGTCGCCCGCGGGGAGTGGGGGGCCCACTCCTTCGACAGCCGCGTCGAGGAGCTCCTCCGCGCCGACGACGTCACCGCGGCCGTGCGGCTGCTCGCGTCCGCCCCCGGCAAGCTCTTCCGCGCCCTGGACCGCCTGCTGCGCGCCTGCCGCACCCAGGACGAGCGCGACGCCGTCGTGTCCGCCGCCGAACAGGCCGCCCCACACGCCGCCGGCCGCGTGCTGCTCTCCGTCCGCGAGCACCTCCACAACCGCACCGACGACGACAGCAGCACCCACGACAGCAGCACCGACACCGCGCCCACCAGCACCTCCAACCCCACGCCCCCTGCCCGCCGGGTCTTCGCCAACCGCCTCGGCCGCGCGTGGGTCGCCGGCGACACCCGCCCGCCCCTGCCCGCCGCCGAGCGCAAGCACCTGATCGACGCCCTCGACGCCGAGATACGCCGGCGCCTCCCCGCCCCCGAGCACCTGCTGATCGACCCGGCCGTCCTCGACGTCGCCCTCCCCCTCAGCGGCAAGGCGACCGCCACCGGCCTCGGCGTGCTCCCGCGCGGTTCCCTGTCCCCCGTCGACGGCGAACTGCTGCGCTTCTTCGTCTACTGGAAGCAGACCAGCCGCACCACCGACTTCGACCTCTCCGCGCTGCTCCTGGACGACGCCTACCAGACGATCACCTGGCTCTCCTACACCCAGCTCAGCCAGCTCGAGGGCGAGCACTCCGGCGACATCACCAACGCCCCGGACGGCGCGTCGGAGTTCATCAACCTGCGCCTGGGCGCGGCCCGCGGCACCTACATCGTCCCGCAGGTCAACATCTTCTCCGGGGAGGGCTTCGAAGAGGTCGAGGAGTCCTTCTTCGGCTACATGCTGCGCGAGGCCGAACAGCGGGGCCGCCCCTTCGAGCCGCGCACCGTCCGGATGAAGTCCGACCTGCGCGGCCCGGGCCGCGTCGCCCTCCCCCTCGCCTTCGTCCGCACCCCGGACGGCCGCTGGCACGCGAAGTGGCTGCACCTGTACCTCCAGGGCAATCCGAACGCCAACCGGGTCGAGGGCAACCGGGTCTCCGTCGCGACCCTCCTGCGCGGCATCGTCGAGCGCGAGTACCTCACCGTCCGCTACCTCACCGACCTCATCGCCGCCCCCGTCACGACCCTCTGGGACGGCACCACGCCCCCGCCCGGCCCGGTCACCTACCTCGGCCTGGAACGCCCCGCGGGCCTGCACCCGGACTCGGTCGTCATCACTCCGGAAAACCTGCGCGACCTGATCCCCGCCTGACTGCTACCGTGGTCCCCGGCGAGGCCATGATCGGACTTCCTTCTCACCTTCCCTGAACTAGTCCCTTCGCTCTCCTCGCCCTCGACCTCACCGCCGATGCCGGGGTGCCCACCACAGCACCCCGGCATCGGCGCGTCTCAACAGCTCGGCCGGGAACGGCCGATCAGAGCCAGCCCCTCCGTCTTCATCCACGGCAACGGCGGCACCTGGTCCTGACACCCCGCGACCGCACGGATTCGCGTGCGCAGCGACACACGGGCGGTGGCCCTCACCAGACAGTGCGGGCCACCGCCCTTCCGCACACCCCCACCACCCCCGCCCGCCGGACGCCCGGCAGCGGCCAACCGCCCCACCCGTCCCCAGGAGACCGCCCCGATGGCCACCGCCCAGCACCCCGCCCCCGACCTGAGCATCGACGGCACCGGCCTGCTCTGCGTGCAGCTCCTGCTGCGCCTGCGCGGTCGGATCTCCGGCCACCCGGCCGGCACGGTGGTCCACATCCACACCACCGACCCGGCCGCCCCGCTCGACCTCCCGGCCTGGTGCCACCTGACCGGCCACGAGTACCTCGGCCCGGTCCCGCACCCGGCCACCGACCACGAGGTGTACGCCATCCGCCTCACCGCCACCGCCCTCCCCACACGCCCCGACCGCCCCTGGCACCCCGCCCCGGCCGACAGCCCGACGGCCGACTGACCACCCGGCCGCCGACCGACGACGCGGCCGAAGACCGACGGTCGCGGCAGGCCGGCAATGTCGCCCACCACACCGGTGTGCCACCATGGGGGAATCGAACGACCAAGCGCCACAGGGAGGTTGACCGCCTTGGACCCGGACCCGATCCTCCACTGCCACTGGCACGATCCCCAGGGCGACTGGCATCTGAGCGTCATCCGCAACGGATCGGCCTGGGAGCTGTTCGCCGCCGCGCCCGTTCACTCCGAAACGATCCCCTTCGACGGCCCCGATGACGTCCGCCGCCTCGCCCAGGCGCTGCTGGACCTGCCGGCCGAGCCCGAGCCGTACGAGTTCGAGTGGCACCTCTCGCGCAACGAGGACTCCCGGCCCGGGGGCGAGCGCACCCACTTCGCGACCTTCACCGTCGGGCTCGACCCGGCCGACGACCACCGCCCCTACCTCGCCTACCAGTCCTACTACCACCGGGGCCACTCGACCGCCCTCGGGCTGGAGGTGATCTGCGAGAACCCGCCGATCGACCACCTGCAGGCCCAGGCGCACGCACTCCTCACGAGCCTCCCGAACCCGCAGGCGTTCCCCCCGCACCACACCCGCCGGACACCCTGAGCGTCCGCGCGAAGCGGTCCGCAAGAAGCCACTGCCAGAGCCCAACTCCCCTGAGCGGACCACCGGTTGGCGAACGCGAGCGCCGCACGCCCGCCGAAGCGGTCGTGCGGCGCCAAAGACCCCCCGGGAACTCCCCGGTCAGCCGGACGAACTCAGGCCAAACTCGGGCCGAGCTCAGGCCGTCCGCCGCAGCAGCGCCAGGTACATCGCGTCCGTCCCGTGCAGGTGCGGCCAGAGCTGCACGTCCGGCCCGTCCCCGAGCGCGGGCACGCCGGGCAGCAGCGGCCGGGCGTCGATCCACTCGACGCGACCGCCCTCCGCGCGCAGCACGTCGTCGACGACGGCCCGGGTCTCCGCGAGGTGCGGCGAGCAGGTCGCGTACCCGACGACGCCGCCCACCCGGGTGGCCTCGATGGCGGATCGCAGCAGGTCCCGCTGGAGCGGCCCGAACGCGGCGATGTCCGCGGGCCGCCGACGCCAGCGCGCCTCCGGCCGGCGGCGCAGCGCGCCGAGCCCGGAGCACGGCACGTCCACGAGCACCCGGTCGAAGCCGCCGGAGCGCCAGGCCGGCCGCGTCCCGTCCGCCGCGATCACGGTGTACGGGCCGGGGTTGCCCTCCAGCGCCCGCGCCACCAGCCGGGCCCGGTGCGGCTGCTTCTCGCTGGCCACGAGGGCCGCGCCGCGCTCGGCGGCGAGGGCGCCGAGCAGCGCGGCCTTGCCGCCGGGGCCGGCGCAGCCGTCGAGCCAGATCCGGTCGGGGCCGTCCAGCGGCGCGGTGGCGAGGGCGAGCGCGACCAGCTGGCTGCCCTCGTCCTGCACACCGGCCCGGTTCTCCCGGACGGCGTCCAGCGAGCCCGGGTCGCCGCCCTCGGCGAGCCGCAGTGCGAACGGGGACCAGCGGCCGGGCTCGGCCTCCGGCAGCACGTCCGCCAGTTCGCCGACGGTGGCCCGCCCGGGCCGGGCGACGAGCGTGACCTCGGGCCGCTCGTTGTCGGCGCGCAGCAGTTCCTCCATCGCGGTGCGCCCGGAGGCGTCCGGCTGCCAGCGGCCGAGGGAGTCCCAGAGCGCGGAGACGACCCAGCGCGGGTGCGAGTGGACGACGGCGAGGTGGTCCTCGGCGTCCTGGTCGTACGGCGGGGCGACCTGCTCGATCCAGGCGTCGAGGTCATGGGCGCTGATCCGGCGCAGGACGGCGTTGACGAACTTCGCCTTGCCGTCGCCGAGCACGACGCGCGCGAGCTCGACGGTCGCCGAGACGGCCGCGTGGCTCGGGATGCGGGTGGCGAGCAGCTGGTGGGCGCCGAGCGAGAGCACGTCGAGCACCGGCGGGTCGACCTTGCTCAGCGGCCGGTCGATGCAGGCGGCGATGATCGCGTCGTAGGTGCCCTGGAGGCGCAGGGTGCCGTAGACGAGCTCGGTGGCGAGGGCGGCATCGCGCCGCTCCATGCCCTTCTGCTCGGCCTCGCGGAGCAGCGAGGGCAGGATCAGGTTGGCGTAGGCGTCGCGCTCGTCGACGGCCCGCAGGGCGCGGAAGGCGACGATCCGGGCCGGGTCCTTCTTGGGCCGGCGGTGCGGACGGGGGGCGCGCTTGGCGCTGGGAGTGGTCACGGGTGCCTCAAGGTGCTGCGGTGGCTATCAAGGTGGTTATCAGACGAACAGTAACGCTAAACGGGCCGAACCGAACGATCAGCCCCCGAACCGCTCCCCGGCCTCCAGCCGCGCCCCGCGCGCCCAGTCCGCGGCCCGCATCTCCTTCTTGCCCTGCGGACGGACCTCCCCGAGCTCGATCTCGTGGCTGCCGGTCCCGACCCGGACGCTGTTCTTGCCGGCCATCGCCACCTCGCCCGGCGCGAGCCCGGTCTCCCCGGGCAGCAGCCTGACCGGCCCGGTCACCTTCAGCCGCTCGCCGCGGAACTCCGTCCACGCGCCCGGCGCCGGGGCGCAGCCGCGCACGACGCGGTCGATCCGCAGGGCGGGGTGGGTCCAGTCGATGCGCGCGTCCTCGACGGTGATCTTCGGTGCGAGCGTGACGCCCTCGGCCGACTGCGGCACGGCGTGCAGGGAGCCGTCCGCGATGCCGTCCATGGTGGCCAGAAGCAGGCGCGCGCCGGACAGGGAGAGCCGGGTGAGCAGTTCGCCGCTGGTGTCGGTCGGGCGGACCTCCTCGGTGATCACGCCGAAGACCGGGCCGGAGTCCAGGCCCTGCTCGATCAGGAAGGTGGACGCGCCGGTGACCTCGTCGCCGGCGAGCACCGCGTGCTGGACCGGGGCGGCGCCGCGCCACGCGGGCAGCAGCGAGAAGTGCAGGTTGACCCACCCGTGCTTGGGGATCTCCAGGGTGCCGGGGCGCAGCAGGGCGCCGTAGGCGACCACCGGGCAGCAGTCGGGGGCGAGTTCGGTGAGCCGGGCGACGAAGTCCGGGTCGCTGGGCTTCACCGGCTTGAGGACCTCGATCCCGGCCTCCTCGGCGCGCTGGGCGACGGGGCTGGCGACCAGCTTGCGGCCGCGCCCGGCGGGGGCGTCGGGGCGGGTGACCACCGCGACGACCTCGTGCCGGTCGGAGGCGAGCAGGGCGTCCAGGGCGGGGACGGCGACCTCGGGGGTGCCGGCGAAGACGAGACGCATCAAGTGCCTTTCTTTAACGATGAGTTGGAACGAGACTCAGCGCGCCGCGCCGAACGTTCCGTGCGGGGAGACCTTGACGACCGGCGCGGGCCCGGCGCCCCACTCCGACTCCCGGATCGCCCTGAGCGCGGCCTTGCGCTGCTCCGCGTCGAGCCGGTCGATGAAGATGATGCCGTCGAGGTGGTCGGTCTCGTGCTGGATGCAGCGGGCGAGCAGCTGGGTGCCCTCCAGCGTGACCGGATCGCCGTACATGTTGAAGCCCTTGGCGACGACGCCGTACGCGCGCTTGGTGTCGTAGCGCAGGCCGGGCAGGGAGAGGCAGCCCTCGGGGCCGTCCTGCTCCTCGTCGCTCAGCGACAGGTCCGGGTTGATCAGGTGTCCGGTGACGCCGTCCACGTGGTAGGTGAACACCCGCAGGGAGACGCCGAGTTGGGGCGCGGCGAGGCCGGCGCCGGGGGCGTCGAGCATGGTGTCGGCGAGGTCCCGGACCAGGTTGCGCAGTTCCTTGTCGAAGGTGGTCACCGGCTGTGCGGTGGCGCGCAGGACGGGGTCTCCGAAGAGACGGATCGGCTGGATCGCCACGGGGTGCGGGCTCCTGTCCGTAGGGGCGCGGGCTGCGGGCAACGACTGGTTCACCGCAAGTCTATGCAACCCGCCGGGCCGCCGATCCGGCCGTCCGCGCCGCCACGCGCGCCGTCCCGCGCCGTCCCGTGCCGTCCCGCACCGTCCCGTGCCCCCCGCACCCGGTTCTGGCATATCCCGACTCCGTCCCACGGCGTTACCCCGGCCCCCGCTTCGGCGTTGGTCAAGTGAGATTGACCGGGGCTGGGGCGCACGGGACACGGCGCTCCGGCCGAGCTGACCGTACGGAAGGTGGCACGTACGCCATGGCCGAGCAGATCAACCACGACGCCCGGGCGCGGGCGAGCCTGCACCTGCTGGTGCGGGACATCGAGCGGGTGAGGCGCCAGGTCGACGCGCTGCGGACGCTCACCGCCCAGCTGGGCAACGTCTACCGTCCGCGCCGCCCCAGCACCTCGGCCGGATTCGTGGTGTACGGGCGGGCGCCCGCGCCGACCGTGCGTCTGGCGCAGGAGCTGCGGGAGAGCGTGGAGACGCTGGTGGCGGCGGCGGTCGAGTTCGACCGTGCCCTCGGCTTCTCCTGGGACTCGGTCGGCTCGGCCCTCGGCGTCACCAAGCAGGCGGTGCACCGGCGGTACGGGATGCGCCGGCCGACCAGCGAACTGCTCGCCGCCAGCGGCGCCGTCCCGGGCCCGAGCCGCCCGGACCGCTCCGAGGACCTCCCCGCCCCCGCCGAGCGCGGCGGCCTGGCCGCCACCGTCCCTGCGGCCCGCCAGGGCGGCCTGGACCGCAGTGCGCTCGACCGCCCGGGCATGGACCGCCCCGCCGTGGACCGCACCCCCATCGACCGCGTCGCCCCCGACCGCTCCCCCGCCGAGCGCTCCCCGATCGACCGCACCGGCATCCCCCTGCGCGGCTGACCCCTCCTTCCCAGGAGGGCCCCGGGGCGGGGTGGCCCACTCACCCCGCCCCCGCACCGCCAAGACCCGCACCGCCAAGACCCGCGCCACCGAGCACCCCACCACCGAGCACCCCACCCGACGGACCCCGTCCGAGCGTCACCCGATGTCCGTCGGATCCACCCGCACCCGCACCGCCTCCGGCGTCCGCAGCGCGATCCTCGCGATCTGCGCCGCCTTGAGCGCCGCCGCCAGCGCCGTCCCCTGCCCGGGCGGCACGCGCAGCAGCGCGCGTTCCTGCTCCTCCCCGCGCAGCGCCGGCACGGGCACCGGGCCGAGCACGTCCGCGCCCTCCGGCAGCCGGATCAGCCCCAGCAGGTCGGCCACCGCCGCCGGGCTCCCCGCGACCGAGGCCATCCGGGAGACCGGCGGGAAGTGCAGCTGGGCCCGCTCGTCCCGCTCCAGCCCGGCGTGCCCGAGCGGGTCCCACCGCACCAGGGCCTGCACCGGCCGCGCGGACGGCTCCGCGACCACGACCACCGTCCCGCCCTCCGTCGACGGCCGGACGAGCGCGGCGGCCGCCAGCCACAGCCGCAGCGTCTCCTCACCGGCCCGCAGGTCCGGCCGGCTCAGCAGCGCCCAGCCGTCCAGCAGCAGCGCGGCCCCGTACCCGGAGCCGCCCTCGACCACCGGCTCGGCGCCGGGCGTGGAGATCACCAGCGAGGGCTCGTCGGGCACGGTGACGAGCACCGCGTCCCGCCCTGAGGTCCGCACCGGGATGCGCGGGAACGCCTTCCCGAGCTCCTCGGCCGTCCGCCGCGCGCCGATCACCTGCGCCCGCAGCCGGAAGGAGCCGCACTCTGCACAGTGCCAGTCGTTCTCCGGCTCCCCGCACCACCCGCAGTGCAGCGCGGCGTCCGCCGACGGCGCCTCCAACGGCCCCTCGCACCGCCGGCAGCGCGCGGGCGTCCGGCAGCGTCCGCAGGCCAGCCGGGGCACGTAGCCCCGCCGGGGCACCTGGATGAGCACCGGGCGCCCGGCCGCGAGCGCGTCCCGCGCGGCCTCCCAGGCCACCGACGGCAGCCGGGCGGCCTGCGCGGCGGCGTCCCGGTGCTGGTCCTGGTCGGTGACGGTCCGCACGCGCGGTGCGACCTGGCGGACGGTCTCCCGGTCCGCGACCAGCGGCCGCGCCCACCCGGTGCTGACCAGCTGCGCGCCCTCGACGGTCACGGCGTGCCCGCCGAGCAGCACGGCCGCGCCCTCCTCGGCCGCACGCAGCAGCGCGACCTCGCGGACGTGCGGGTGCGGGGCGCGCGGATCACTGTGGCTGCTGTCGCCGTCCGACCAGACCACGACCAGCCCGAGGTCGCGCACCGGCGCGAACATCGTGGCGCGCGTGCCGATGGCGGCGTGCACCGAGCCGCGGCTCACCGCGAGCCAGCGCCGGTAGCGCTCCCGAGGGCCGAGCTCCGCCTCCAGGGCCACGTGCATGCCTTCGCCGAGCATCTCGGTGAGCGCCCGGTCCACCCGCGCCACCGACCGCCCGTCCGGCAGGACGACCAGCGCGCCGCGCCCGCTCGCGAGCGTCGCCGCGACGGCCCGGGCGATCTCGTACGGCCAGCCGGGCCCGGGCAATGCCGCCCAGACGGCCCGCGGCGAGCCGCCCTGGGCCAGCGCGGCCAGGAAGTCGGGCCCGGCCGGGTAGCGCTGCCAGCTCCCGGGGGCGGGCGCCGCCGGACGCGGCCGCGGCTCCGGGGAGGACTCGGCCTCGGCCTTGGCGTGCCGGGGCGGGATCGCCAGCTGGAGGACGTCCGCCAGCGTGCCCGCGTACCGGTCGGCGACGGTCCGGCACAGGCGCAGCAACTGCGGGGTGAGGACGGGCTCGGGCGAGAGCACCTGGGCGAGCGGCGCGAGCGGCCCGGGGAAGTCGCTCTTCTCCAGCCGGGCGACGATGAACCCGTCGTGCAGTTCCCCGCCCTCGCGCTGCCCCTTGACCACGCGCGCCCCGAACCGGACCCGGACCCGGACGCCGGGCCTGGCGTCCTCGGCCATCGCGGCCGGCACCTCGTAGTCGAAGAACTTGTCGATGGTCAGCACGCCCTTGTCGACCACGACCCGGGCCACCGGCAGGTGCTCGGCCCGCTTCGCGCCACGCCACGTCCGCGGCTTGGCCCGCCGGACCGTCTCCCGGATGAACGCCAGCTGCTCCGGCTCGGCGGCCCCGTTGTCCCCTGTGCTGCTCATCGCTCCCAGTACTACCAGGTCACACCGACACGAAACGAAAGCGGCCGGCTCCGACCCCGGCTGGCCACTCCCAAGGGCTCGTCCCGCCCGACGCGCAGCGGCGCCCACCCCCCGCCGAGGGGTGGGCGCCGCGTTCGAGACTCGGACGGCTCAGTCGGCGATGGCGGCCTTCAGCTGCTCGACCCGGTCGGTGCGCTCCCAGGTGAAGTCCGGCAGCTCACGGCCGAAGTGGCCGTACGCGGCGGTCTGGGAGTAGATCGGGCGCAGCAGGTCGAGGTCGCGGATGATCGCGGCGGGGCGCAGGTCGAAGACCTCGCTGACGGCCTTCTGGATGTCGAGGACCGGGACGCTCTCGGTGCCGAAGGTCTCGACGAACAGGCCGACCGGCTCGGCCTTGCCGATCGCGTACGCGACCTGGACCTCGGCGCGGCGGGCGAGGCCGGCGGCGACGATGTTCTTCGCCACCCAGCGCATCGCGTACGCGGCCGAGCGGTCCACCTTGGACGGGTCCTTGCCCGAGAAGGCGCCGCCGCCGTGGCGGGCCATGCCGCCGTAGGTGTCGATGATGATCTTGCGGCCGGTCAGACCGGCGTCGCCCATCGGGCCGCCGATCTCGAAGCGGCCGGTCGGGTTGACCAGCAGGCGGTAGCCGTCGGTCACCAGCTTGATGCCCTGCTCGGCGAGCGCCTTGAGCTCCGGCTCGACGACGAACTCGCGGATGTCCGGGGTGAGCAGCGACTCCAGGTCGATGTCCGAGGCGTGCTGCGTGGAGACGACCACGGTGTCGAGGCGGACGGCCTTGTCGCCGTCGTACTCGATGGTGACCTGGGTCTTGCCGTCGGGACGCAGGTACGGGATGGTCCCGTTCTTGCGGACCTCGGTCAGCCGGCGCGACAGGCGGTGCGCCAGGGTGATCGGCAGCGGCATGAGCTCGGGGGTCTCGTCCGACGCGTAGCCGAACATCAGGCCCTGGTCGCCGGCACCCTGCTTGTCCAGGTCGTCGTCATCACCCTCGACACGGGCCTCGTAAGCGCTGTCGACGCCCTGCGCGATGTCGGGCGACTGGGCACCGATGGACACCGAGACACCGCAGGAGGCGCCGTCGAAGCCCTTCTTGGAGCTGTCGTAGCCGATCTCCAGGATCTTGTCCCGGACGAGCTGGGCGATCGGCGCGTACGCCTTCGTCGTCACCTCGCCGGCCACGTGCACCTGGCCGGTGGTGATGAGCGTCTCCACGGCGACCCGGGAGGTCGGGTCCTCCCGGAGGAGAGCGTCGAGGATGGTGTCGCTGATCTGGTCAGCGATCTTGTCGGGGTGCCCCTCGGTCACGGACTCCGAGGTGAACAGGCGGCGAGACACAGCGCTCCCTGGGGTTGCAGCGGCTGCTGACTGAAGGCCCCCGGCGGACCGGGGACATCCGGAAAGACTTGATTCCTGGAGTCTAACGGTCTGGTTCTGCCGAACGTCACCCGCTTCCGGAAATCGAGACCGTTATCCAGCGACTCTCCGACCGGACTCAAGCACCTCCAGATCAGTTACCGACCGTTTTCATCCCCTTCACGACCAGGTCCCAGACCACATCCGCCAACGCCTCCTTGGGACCCACCGGAACGGCCGTCTCACTGCCGTCGGAGCCCAGCACCACGGCCTCGTTGACGTCCGTCCCGAAGGCCTTCCCGTTGCCGACCTCGTTGACGACGAGCAGGTCGCAGCCCTTGCGGGCGAGCTTGGCGCGACCGTACGCGAGCACGTCGTCGGTCTCCGCCGCGAAACCCACGACCAGTTGGCCCGAACGGGGGCGGTGGGCCGACAACTCGGCCAGGACGTCCGGGTTGCGGACCAGCGCGACCGGCGCCGGCTCGACCCCCTCGACCTTCTTGATCTTGCCGGTGACGTACTCGGCGGGCCGGAAGTCGGCCACCGCCGCGGCCATGACCACGGCGTCCGCGTCCGCGGCGGCCTCCAGCGCGGCCTCCCGCAGCTCCAGGGCGGTCGAGACGTGCACCACGTCCACCCCTGCCGGATCCGGCAGTTCCGCGTTGGCCGAGACCAGCGTCACCCGCGCCCCACGGGCCGCCGCCGTCACGGCGAGCGCGTAGCCCTGCTTGCCGGAGGAGCGGTTGCCGAGGAAGCGCACCGGGTCCAGCGGCTCCCGGGTGCCGCCGGCCGAGACCACCACGTGCCGCCCGGCCAGGTCGGCCGGCACGGCGCCGCCGCGGCGCAGCACCGACCGGCAGGCGTCGAAGATCGCGGACGGCTCGGGCAGCCGCCCCTTGCCGGTGTCCTTGCCGGTGAGCCGCCCGACGGCCGGCTCCAGCACGATGACGCCCCGGCGCCGCAGCGTGGCGACGTTCTCCCGGGTGGCCGGGTGCTCCCACATCTCGGTGTGCATGGCGGGCGCGACCACGACCGGACAGCGGGCGGTGAGCAGGGTGTTGGTGAGCAGGTCGTCGGCCAGGCCGTGGGCGGCCTTGGCGATCAGGTCCGCGGTGGCGGGGGCGACGACGACGAGGTCGGCCTGCTGGCCGATCCGCACGTGCGGCACCTCGTGGACGCTCTCCCAGGTCTCGGTGGCGGCCGGGCGGCCGGAGAGGGCGGCCCAGGTGGCCTCGCCGACGAAGTGCAGCGCGGCGGCGGTGGGCACCACGGTGACCTGGTGGCCGGACTCGGTGAACCGGCGGAGCAGCTCGCACGCCTTGTAGGCCGCGATGCCGCCGCTGACGCCGAGGACGACGCGCGGGGCGTCCGCGCCGGTCCGGTCCGAAGTCGCGCTCATACTCCCGCTCTCCTCCACTCCAGGGACGTGCACACCCTACGACCCCTCGGTGATCACCCGCACCGTGGCACCGCGCACACCGGCATCGACGCCCGGCACGCAACACCCGACACCGGCCCCCGACAACGCCGAAGGGCCCGGCGGAAGCGGTTCCGCCAGGCCCTTTCGGAGAGTTGCGAGATCGACCGGCTCAGGCGGCCTCGATCGCCTCCGCGGTCAGCATGCCGGCGTTGATCTCGCGCAGCGCGATCGACAGCGGCTTCTCGTGGACGTGGGTGTCGACCAGCGGGCCGACGTACTCCAGCAGACCCTCACCGAGCTGGGAGTAGTACGCGTTGATCTGGCGCGCACGCTTGGCGGCGTAGATCACCAGGCTGTACTTGGAGTCGGTGGCCTCAAGCAGCTCGTCGATCGGCGGGTTGATGATGCCCTCGGGCGCGGTCATGGAAGAGGACACGCGAAAACCTTCCGAAAGGGTGGAAAAGACAGACAGGTCAGCCTACACCGAGCAAGGCTAGCAGTTCGGCCGCCACCTGCTCGACGGAGGTGTTGACAAGAGTCGTGTCGAACTCCGGCTCCGCCGCGAGCTCGACCTTGGCGGCCTCCAGCCGCTTCTCGATGACGTCCTGCGGCTCGGTGCCCCGGCCGGTCAGCCGGCGGACCAGCTCGTCCCAGCTCGGCGGAGCCAGGAAGACCAGCTGTGCCTCGGGCATCGACTCGCGCACCTGCCGGGCGCCCTGCAGGTCGATCTCCAGCAGGACGGGCTCGCCGCGCTCCAGCTTCTCCAGCACCGCCGAACGCGGGGTGCCGTAGCGGTTGCCGGCGAAGACGGCCCACTCCAGCAGTTCACCGTTGGCGATCAGCTTGTCGAACTCGTCGTTGTCGACGAAGTGGTACTGGACCCCGTTCTGCTCGCCGGGCCTCGGGTGGCGGGTCGTCGCCGACACCGAGAGCCAGACCTCGGGGTGCTGCTTCCTCATATGAGCGACGACCGTGCTCTTGCCGACCCCCGAAGGGCCGGAGAGCACGGTCAGCCGCGGACGCTCACTCATGCACCGATTATCCCGGATCGCGGACGATCCCGGGACCACGGGGGCACGGTCAGGCGGCACCGCCGCCGAACTCCCGCTCCAGGGAGGCGATCTGGTTCGTGCCGAGACCGCGCACGCGCCGGCTCTCGCTGATGCCGAGGCGCTCCATGATCTGCTTGGCCCGGACCTTGCCGACGCCCGGGAGCGACTCCAGCAGGGCGGAGACCTTCATCTTGCCGATGACATCGTTGTCGGCCTTGCCGGCCTTGATCACCTCGTGCAGGGAGGCGCCGGAGTGCTTGAGCCGGTTCTTGACCTCGGCGCGCTCCCGGCGAGCCTCGGCGGCCTTGGCGAGCGCGGCGGTGCGCTGTTCAGGGGTAAGGGGCGGAAGAGCCACGCCGTTCACCTCAGGGTGTGGAAGGAAGGGATTGAGCTATGACTGGGTTGGTTCTCCAGGACACCTCCGCAAGTGGAACCAAAGGGCCCTGACCTGCGGGAGCTACGAGAATCGCAGCTCTTCGATGACCTATCGCCGGACACTACCCGGATTGCGGCGCCGCGTCAGGAAAAGAACACGAAAAGTCCTGGTCAGCCAAGGCCGACCAGGACTTTCCGGGGCAAAATGACCGCGATTGCGAGACTTTGACACCGCCGATGTGACGGCGCTCACGTCGGGCGGAGGCCGGATCGAGCGGCACCGCCCGGCGCTGCACACACTGCGCAGGGTCACCGCACGGCTACCGCCCAACCCCCGAGCGCTACTTCACGGCGTCCGCGAACTCGCCCACGAACCGCTCGGCCGCCTCGCGCAGCGCCGGCACCGACGGGCCGTGCTTGAGGACGTCCCGGCTGACGCTCGGCACGACGTTGCGCACCGAGGCGCCGAACACCCGCGGCAGGTCCGCCATGGTCGCCCCCTGGGCGCCGATGCCGGGGGCCAGCAGCGGGCCGTTGATCGCCAGGTCCACGCCCGCGTCGGCGAGCGTCGCGCCGACCACCGCGCCGAACGGGCCGAGCGGCTCGGCCCCGGCGTTCTCGGCCGCCAACTGCCGCAGCACGGCCGCCGCGACCGGCTCGCCGTCCGCACCGACGGCGCGCTGCACCTCGCCGCCCTCCGGGTTGGAGGTGAGCGCCAGCGCGAAGACGCCGCAGCCGTGCTCCCGTGCGAGGTCGAGCGCCGGGCGCAGCGAGCCGAAGCCGAGGTACGGGCTGACGGTGAGGGCGTCCGAGAACAGCGGGCTGCCGGGCGCGAGGAAGGCCTCGGCGTAGGCGGCCATGGTGGAGCCGATGTCGCCGCGCTTGGCGTCCATCAGGACCAGCGCACCGGCCGCGCGGGCGTCCTCGACGGTCCGCTCCAGCACCGCGACGCCCTTGCTGCCGAAGCGCTCGAAGAAGGCGGCCTGCGGCTTGAGCACGGCGACCCGGTCGGCCAGCGCCTCGACCACGGTGCGGCTGAAGGTCTCCAGGCCGGCGATGTCGTCGCCGAGTCCCCACGCGGCGAGCAGGGAGGCGTGCGGGTCGATGCCGACGCAGAGCTGGCCGCGGGTGTCGAGGGCCTGGCGCAGCCGGGCGCCGAACGGGGCGAGGGTCATGTCGTCCTTTCCGGACTTTCCAGTGGCGGTACGGGGGTTCGGTTCACGAGGAGCGGACGGCGCTGCCGACCGCCGCGGCCAGGTTGCGCAAGCCCGCGTCCCGGACCCGGGCGGAGAGGCCCTTGTGGATGCGCCGGCACCAGAACGGGCCCTCGTAGATGAAGGCGCTGTAGCCCTGGACGAGGTCGGCACCGTGGATGATCCGCTGCCAGGCGTCCTCGGCGCTCTCCACGCCGCCCACCGAGACGAGCGTCAGCCGGCCCTCGGTGCGGGCGCGCAGCCGCTGGAGGACCTCCAGCGCGCGGGCCTTGAGCGGGGCGCCGGACAGGCCGCCCATGCCGATCTCCTCGACCCGCCGGGCGTCGGCCCGCAGGCCCTCGCGGCCGATCGTGGTGTTGGTGGCGATGATGCCGTCCAGGCCCAGCTCCAGGGCGAGGTCGGCGACCTCGTCGATGTCCTCGTCGGCGAGGTCGGGTGCGATCTTCACCAGCAGCGGCACGCGGTGCGCGGTGGTGCGGTCGGCGGCCTCGCGGACGGCGGCGAGCAGCGGGCGCAGGTGGTCGACGGCCTGCAGGTTGCGCAGCCCGGGGGTGTTCGGCGAGCTGACGTTGACGACCAGGTAGTCGGCGTAACGGGCCAGCCGCTCGGTCGACTTGACGTAGTCGGCGACGGCGTCGGCCTCCTCGACCACCTTGGTCTTGCCGATGTTGACGCCGATCACCGGGGTGGAGCTGGTGTGCGGGCGGGCGGCGAGGCGGGCGGCGACCCGGGCCGAGCCCTGGTTGTTGAAGCCCATCCGGTTGATCAGCGCGCGGTCCTCGACGAGGCGGAACAGCCGGGGCGCCGGGTTGCCGGGCTGGGGCTCGCCGGTGACGGTGCCGATCTCGACGTAGTCGAAGCCGAGCATCGCCAGGCCGTCGATGCCGACGCCGTTCTTGTCGAAGCCGGCCGCGAGCCCGAACGGGCCGGGCAGGTCGAGGCCGAGGGCCTTGGTGTGCAGCGCCCGGTCGCGCGGGGCGAGGACCAGCCGCACCAGGGTGCGCAGGCCGGGCACCGAGGAGGCGAGGCGGATCCAGAAGAAGGCGAGGTGGTGGGCCTTCTCGGGGTCCATCTTCTTGAAGACGAGGTCGAACAGAAGCTTGTACAAGGGTGGTCAACTCCCGGGGCGAATAGCGGAGTTCAAGGCGCGGGCGCAGCCCGTCGAGAGAAGGGCGGTGGCGGGCGACGGGCGGGCATGGAAGCGGGGGGCACCAATCCGACTCCGGTGCCCCCCGCTGCGGTGGTGCTACTTGCGGCCGGCGTTGATCAGCTCGGCGTGCTCCTGGAGCGACATCACCCCGACTTCGTCGCGCAGCAGCGCGTCCATGCCCTGGACCGCGGCGCCCATCGCCTGGACGGTGGTCAGGCACGGCACACCGCGGGAGACCGCCGCGGTGCGGATCTCGTAGCCGTCGAGGCGCCCGCCGGTGCCGTACGGCGTGTTGATGATGAGGTCGACCTCGCCGTCGTTGATCAGCTGGACGATGGTCTTCTCGCCGTTCGGCCCCTCGCCCTCGCTGTGCTTGCGCACCAGCGTGGACGGGATGCCGCCGCGCTGCAGCACCTCGGCGGTGCCGGCGGTGGCGAGCACCTCGAAGCCGAGGCCGACCAGCGCCCGGGCCGGGAAGACCAGGTTGCGCTTGTCCCGGTTGGCGACGGAGACGAAGACCTTGCCCTTGGTCGGCAGCGCGCCGTACGCGCCGGACTGCGCCTTGGCGTAGGCGGTGCCGAAGACCTTGTCGATGCCCATGACCTCACCGGTCGAGCGCATCTCCGGGCCGAGCACGGTGTCCACGCCGCGGCCGTGGATGTCGCGGAAGCGGCTCCACGGCATCACGGCCTCCTTGACCGCGATCGGCGCGTCGGCCGGCAGCGTGCCGCCGTCGCCCTCGGCCGGGAGCAGGCCCTCGGCGCGCAGCTCGGCGATGGTGGCGCCGAGCGAGACCCGGGCGGCCGCCTTGGCCAGCGGCACCGCGGTGGCCTTGGACGTGAACGGCACCGTCCGGGAGGCGCGCGGGTTGGCCTCCAGGACGTAGAGGATGTCCCCGGCCAGCGCGAACTGGATGTTGATCAGGCCGCGGACACCGACACCGCGCGCGATGGCCTCCGTGGAGGTGCGCAGGCGCTTGATGTCGAAGCCGCCGAGGGTGATCGGGGGCAGCGCGCAGGCGGAGTCGCCGGAGTGGATGCCGGCCTCCTCGATGTGCTCCATGACGCCGCCGAGGTAGAGCTCGGTGCCGTCGTAGAGCGCGTCGACGTCGATCTCCACCGCGTCGTCGAGGAAGCGGTCGATGAGCACCGGGTGCTCGGAGATCAGGCCTGCGTGCCGCTCCAGGTAGGAGGCGAGCGAGGCCTCGTCGTAGACGATCTCCATGCCGCGGCCGCCGAGCACGTAGGACGGGCGGGCGAGCACCGGGTAGCCGATCTCGTCGGCGATCGCCTTGGCCTCCTCGAAGGAGAAGGCGGTGCCGTGCTTGGGCGCCGGCAGGCCGGCGTCACGCAGGACGCGGCCGAAGGCGCCGCGCTCCTCGGCGAGGTCGATCGCCTCGGGCTGGGTGCCGACGATCGGCACGCCGTTGTCCTTGAGCGCCTGGGCGAGGCCGAGCGGGGTCTGGCCGCCGAGCTGGACGATGACGCCGGCCAGCGGACCGGCCTGCTGCTCGGCGTGGACGATCTCCAGGACGTCCTCCAGGGTGAGCGGCTCGAAGTAGAGCCGGTCGGAGGTGTCGTAGTCGGTGGAGACGGTCTCCGGGTTGCAGTTGACCATGACGGTCTCGTACCCGGCCTCGGCCAGCGCGAAGGAGGCGTGGACGCAGGAGTAGTCGAACTCGATGCCCTGGCCGATGCGGTTCGGGCCGGAACCGAGGATGATCACCGCGGGCTTGGTGCGCGGGGCGACCTCGCTCTCCTCGTCGTAGGACGAGTAGAAGTACGGGGTCTTGGCGGCGAACTCGGCGGCGCAGGTGTCGACGGTCTTGAACACCGGGCGGATGCCGAGCGCGTGCCGCACCTCGCGGACGACGTCCGGCTTGAGGCCGCGGATCTCGCCGATCTGCTGGTCGGAGAAGCCGTGCCGCTTGGCGTGGCGCAGCAGTTCGGGGGTGAGCTCGGCGGCCTCGACCAGCTCGCCGGCGATCTCGTCGAGCAGGAAGAGCTGGTCGACGAACCACGGGTCGATCCTGGTGGACTCGAACACCTCCTCCGGGGTGGCGCCGGCCCGGATGGCGTCCATCACGGTGTTGATCCGGCCGTCGGTCGGCACGGCGGCCTTGACCAGCAGCTCGGCCTTGTCCCCCACCGGGCTGGTCCAGGTGAACTGGGAGCCCTTCTTCTCCAGCGAGCGCAGCGCCTTCTGCAGCGCCTCGGGGAAGTTGCGGCCGAGGGCCATGGCCTCGCCGACGGACTTCATGGTGGTGGTCAGGGTGGCGTCGGCGCTCGGGAACTTCTCGAACGCGAACCGCGGCACCTTGACGACGACGTAGTCGAGGGTCGGCTCGAAGGAGGCCGGGGTCTCCTCGGTGATGTCGTTCGGGATCTCGTCGAGCGTGTAGCCGACGGCCAGCTTGGCGGCGATCTTGGCGATCGGGAAGCCGGTGGCCTTGGAGGCGAGCGCCGAGGAGCGGGACACGCGCGGGTTCATCTCGATGACGATGACCCGGCCGTCGACGGGGTTGACGGCGAACTGGATGTTGCAGCCGCCGGTGTCGACGCCGACCTCGCGGATGACCGCGATGCCGATGTCGCGCAGGATCTGGTACTCGCGGTCGGTGAGCGTCATCGCCGGGGCGACGGTGATCGAGTCACCGGTGTGCACGCCCATCGGGTCGAAGTTCTCGATGGAGCAGACGACCACGACGTTGTCGTTCTTGTCGCGCATCAGCTCCAGCTCGTACTCCTTCCAGCCGAGGATGGACTCCTCCAGGAGCACCTCGGTGGTCGGCGAGAGGGCCAGGCCCTGACCGGCGATGCGGCGCAGGTCCTCCTCGTTGTACGCGAAGCCGGAGCCGGCGCCGCCCATGGTGAAGGAGGGGCGGACGACGACCGGGTAGCCGCCGAGCGTGTCGACGCCGGCGAGCACCTCGTCCATGGTGTGGCAGATGACCGAGCGGGCGGACTCGCCGTGGCCGATCTTGGCGTTGACGGCTTCGACGACGCCCTTGAACAGGTCGCGGTCCTCGCCCTTGTTGATCGCCACGACGTCGGCGCCGATCAGCTCGACGCCGTACTTCTCCAGCGTGCCGGCCTCGTGCAGGGAGATCGCGGTGTTGAGGGCGGTCTGCCCGCCGAGGGTCGGCAGCAGCGCGTCGGGGCGCTCCTTGGCGATGATCTTCTCGACGAACTCCGGGGTGATCGGCTCGACGTAGGTGGCGTCGGCGATCTCCGGGTCGGTCATGATCGTGGCCGGGTTGGAGTTGACCAGCACGACCCGCAGGCCCTCGGCCTTGAGGACGCGGCAGGCCTGCGTGCCCGAGTAGTCGAACTCGGCGGCCTGGCCGATCACGATCGGGCCGGACCCGATCACCAGGACGGACTTGATGTCAGTGCGCTTAGGCACGCTGGCCCTCCATGAGCTTCACGAAGCGGTCGAACAGGTAGGCGGCGTCGTGCGGGCCGGCGGCCGCTTCGGGGTGGTACTGCACGCTGAAGGCGGGCACGTCGAGCGCCTGCAGGCCCTCGACCACGTCGTCGTTGAGGCAGACGTGGGAGACCTCGACCCGCCCGTAGGGGGTGTCGCTCACCTTGTCCAGCGGCGCGTTCACGGCGAAGCCGTGGTTGTGGGCGGTCACCTCGACCTTGCCGGTGGTGCGGTCCTGCACCGGCTGGTTGATGCCGCGGTGGCCGTACTTGAGCTTGTAGGTGCCGAAGCCGAGGGCGCGGCCGAGGATCTGGTTGCCGAAGCAGATCCCGAAGAACGGGGTCCCCCGCTCCAGCACGCCCTGCGCGACGGCGACCTGGTGGTCGGCGGTGGCCGGGTCGCCCGGGCCGTTCGAGAAGAAGACGCCGTCCGGGTTGACCGCGTAGACGTCCTCCAGGGTGGCGTTGGCCGGCAGCACGTGCACCTCGATGCCGCGCTCGGCCATCCGCTGCGGGGTCATCGCCTTGATGCCGAGGTCCAGCGCGGCGACGGTGAACTTCTTCGCACCGATGGCGGGGACGATGTACGGCTCGGTGGTGGCGACCTCGGCGCACAGGTCGGCGCCCTTCATCTCGGGCGACTGCTGCACCCGGGCGAGCAGGGCGGCCGGGTCGGCCAGCGCCTCGCCGGAGAAGATGCCGCAGCGCATCGCGCCGCGCTCGCGCAGGTGCCGGGTGAGCGCGCGGGTGTCGATGCCGCTGATGCCGACGACGCCCTGACGGACCAGCTCCTCGTCCAGCGAGCGGCGGGAGCGCCAGTTGGACGCGACCCGGGCGGGGTCGCGCACGACGTAGCCGGCGACCCAGATCTGCTTGGACTCGTCGTCCTCGTCGTTCCAGCCGGTGTTGCCGATCTGGGGGGCGGTCATCGCGACCACCTGGCGGTGGTACGACGGGTCGGTCAGGGTCTCCTGGTAGCCGGACATGCCGGTGTTGAAGACCGCTTCGCCGAAGGTCTCGCCGATCGCGCCGTAGGCCTGGCCGCGGAAGGTCCGGCCGTCCTCCAGGACGAGCACGGCAGGGACTCGTTCCCGCCGTTGGCGCTGCGTGGTGGGGGCAGGTGCGGTCATTGCGCGGCCTCTTCCGTCTTCGTCTTCGTACGTGTTGCGAGTTGAGCGACCGCCTCGACCCAGGCGGCGTGCTCGTCGGGGTGGTCGGCCCGGAAGCCGGAGTCCAGTTCGGTCCCCTCGTGCGTCCAGGTGACGACGAGGATCCCGGCCGGGACGACCTTGCCGGCGATCCCGGAGTCCGTGCGGGCACCGGTCAGGTGCCCGGCGGGGATCCAGAGGTCGATGTCACCGGGGCGCCGCACCAGCAGGCCGTCCTCGCCGAGCGTGAGATCGGCGTGGCTGCGGGTGCCCAGGCCGTGTGCGACGACCCGGTCGAGCCAGTTCCCGGCGGTGGTGGTGCCGTGGTACCGGCCGCTGCTCTCCAGGATGGTCCGGCCGGCGTCGGCCGGCACGGCGGGCAGCGGCGGGATGCCGGACTGCAGGGTGCGCCGCCAGTTCCAGCCCTGGCGCATCAGCCAGTAGACGAGGCCGATCACGATCAGCAGGCCGACGGCCCAGCCGATGTACCCGGGCCAGTTGTGGACCTTGGCCTGCTCCTGGGCGAGCGGGGTGAGCGTGCCGTGGGAGACCCCACCGATCGTTCGCTCGGCAAGCGCGCTCATGCCTCGGCGCCCTGTTCGACGAGTTCGCCGGCCAGGACGGTGGCCCGTCCGCGCAGGAAGGTGGCGTGCACCCGTCCGGGCAGGTCGAGGCCCTTGTAGGGGGTGTTGCGGCTGCGGGTGGCGAAGCTGTCCGGGTTCACGGCACCACGGTACGCGGGATCGAACAGCACCAGATTGGCCGGCTCACCGACCGAGACGGACCGGCCCTGGCCCGCGAGACGGCCGATCCGGGCCGGGCGGTGCGACATGCGGTCGGCGACGCCCTCCCAGTTCAGCAGGCCGGTGTCGACCATGGTCTGCTGCACGACCGACAGCGCGGTCTCCAGGCCGACCATGCCCATCGCGGCGACCGCCCACTCGCAGTCCTTGTCCTCGGCCGGGTGCGGCGCGTGGTCGGTGGCGACGGCGTCGATGGTGCCGTCGGCGAGCGCCTTGCGCAGTGCCTGGACGTCCTCGGCGGTGCGCAGCGGCGGGTTCACCTTGTAGACCGGGTCGTAGGAGCGGACCAGCTCGTCGGTGAGCAGCAGGTGGTGCGGGGTGACCTCGGCGGTCACGTCCCAGCCCTTGGCCTTGGCCCAGCGGATGATCTCGACCGAGCCGGCGGTGGAGACGTGGCAGACGTGCAGCCGGGAGCCGACGTGCGCGGCGAGCAGCACGTCGCGGGCGATGATCGACTCCTCGGCGACGGCCGGCCAGCCGCCGAGCCCGAGCTCGCCGGAGACCTGGCCCTCGTTCATCTGGGCGCCCTCGGTGAGCCGCGGCTCCTGGGCGTGCTGGGCGACGACGCCGTCGAAGGCCTTGACGTACTCCAGGGCGCGGCGCATCAGCACGGCGTCGTCGACGCACTTGCCGTCGTCGGAGAAGACCCGGACGTTCGCGGCGGACTCGTGCATGGCGCCCAGCTCGGCGAGCTTCTTGCCCTCCAGGCCGACGGTGACGGCGCCGACCGGCTGCACGTCGCAGTAGCCGGCCTCCTGGCCGAGCCGCCAGACCTGCTCGACGACACCGGCGGTGTCGGCCACCGGGGTGGTGTTGGCCATCGCGTGCACGGCGGTGAAGCCGCCCCTCGCGGCGGCCCGCGTGCCGGTGAGCACGGTCTCGGCGTCCTCGCGGCCGGGCTCGCGCAGGTGGGTGTGCAGGTCGACCAGGCCGGGCAGCACGATCATGCCGGTGGCGTCGATCTCGATGTCGGCCTCGACGGCCAGGCCGGTGCCGATCGCCTCGATCACACCGCCGGCGAGGTGGAGGTCCTGCGGGGCGCCGCCGACGATCTGGGCGTTGCGGATCAGGTAGGTGACCATGTTGTCGGTTCGCTCGCTTCGCTCGTTCACTGGGCGGTCTCCACGGATTCGGTGCGGGCGGCGTCGTTCGGGCCATCGGCGAAGACGGCCCCGCCGAGGAGCAGGTACAGCACGGCCATGCGCACCGACACGCCGTTGGCGACCTGCTCGACCACGGTGCAGCGCGGCGAGTCGGCGACCTCGGCGGTGATCTCCATGCCGCGGACCATCGGGCCGGGGTGCATGACGATCGCGTGCTCGGGCAGCTGGGCCATCCGGAGGCCGTTCATGCCGTAGCGGCGGCTGTACTCGCGCTCGGTCGGGAAGAACGCGGCGTTCATCCGCTCGCGCTGCACCCGGAGCATCATCAGCGCGTCCGTCTTGGGGAGCACGCTCTCCAGGTCGTAGCTGATCTCGCAGGGCCAGTTCTCGATGCCGATCGGCAGCAGCGTCGGCGGGGCGACGAAGGTGACCTGGGCGCCGAGGGTGGTCAGCAGGTGGACGTTGGAGCGGGCGACCCGGCTGTGCAGGACGTCGCCGACGATCGTCACCCGGCGCCCCTCCAGCCCCCGCCCAAGGCCGTTCGCCGCCGGTCCCGGGTTGAGGTGGCGCCGCATCGTGAAGGCGTCGAGCAGCGCCTGGGTGGGGTGCTCGTGGGTGCCGTCACCGGCGTTGATGACGCTGCCGTGCAGCCAGTCGGACTGCGCCAGGCGGGCCGGCGCGCCGGAGGCGTGGTGGCGGATGACGACCGCGTCGGCGCCCATGGCCTGCAGGGTCAGCGCGGTGTCCTTGAGGCTCTCGCCCTTGGAGACGGAGGAGCCCTTGGCGGAGAAGTTGATGACGTCCGCGGAGAGCCGCTTCTCGGCGACCTCGAAGGAGGTCTTGGTGCGGGTCGAGTCCTCGAAGAAGAGGTTGACGACGGTCCGGCCGCGCAGCGTGGGCAGCTTCTTGACGGCCCGCCCGGAGAGCTGGGCCAGCTCCTCGGCGGTGTCCAGGATCAGCAGCGCGTCGTCGCGGCTGAGATCGGCGGCGGAGACGAGGTGGCGCTTCACGCGGGCTACTCCGGGAGGTGCGGTTCGGACGGCTGGGCGGCCAGGGCCTGGGACGAGCGCGCGGTGTGGTCCCGGTCGCCGACCAGGACGGCGTCCACGCCGTCGGTGTCGGCGAGGCGCACCTGCACGGCCTCGCGCAGCGAGGTGGGGAGGTTCTTGCCCACGTAGTCGGCGCGGATCGGCAGCTCGCGGTGGCCCCGGTCGACCAGGACGGCCAGCTGGACGGCGCGCGGACGGCCGATGTCGCTGAGCGCGTCGAGCGCGGCCCGGACGGTGCGGCCGGAGAACAGCACGTCGTCGACGAGGATCACGAGCTTGCCGTCGATGCCGCCGGCCGGGATCTCGGTGTGCTCCAGGGCGCGGGCGGGCTTGAGCCGCAGGTCGTCCCGGTACATCGTGATGTCCAGGGTGCCGAGCGGGATCTCGCGGCCGGTGATCCGGGCGAGCCGGTCGTGCAGGCGGCGGGAGAGGTGGACGCCGCGGGTGTGGATGCCGAGCAGCACGACGTCCTCCGCGCCCTTGGCGCGCTCGACGATCTCGTGCGCTATCCGGGTGATGACCCGGGCGATGTCCGTGCCGTCCAGCACCTGGTGCGGTGCGCGGGGTGACGGATCCTGGTGTGTGGTCATGCCGAAGCGGACCTCCTTCCCCGCCTCACGGGACGGGCCTTAAAGGATGTCTGGGATGGCCCCCGCCGACCGGGCGTGGGCTTCGGGCAATCCTATCAGCGCGCAAGCGGGCAAACGGACCTCCACCATTCCGCTTCACGGGGTTAACGCGCTCGACGCACCCCGGACGCAGGCCATTCGCACGACTGCCCCATTCGGCTTGACGCGACACCTTACTCTACGTAACCTCACAGTGAGTTACGAGACGGACGTCGAACCCACCGGTAACGACGTCGGCAATCGCCCGTGACCCACCACTGAACGCGAAGCAATCTCGTCCGGGGAGATCAATGTCCAGCGACTACGCGAAGCAACTCGGAGGCAAGCTCCGAGCGATCCGCACTCAGCAGGGGCTCTCCCTGCACGGTGTCGAGGAGAAGTCCCAGGGGCGCTGGAAGGCAGTCGTCGTCGGCTCGTACGAGCGCGGCGACCGTGCGGTCACCGTGCAGCGGCTGGCCGAGCTGGCGGAGTTCTACGGCGTCCCGGTGCAGGAGCTGCTGCCCGGCGGCACCCCCGGTGGCGCGGCCGAGCCGCCGCCGCGGCTGGTCCTCGACCTGGAGAGACTGACCCAGGTCCCGTCCGAGAAGGCCGGCCCGCTGCAGCGCTACGCGGCGACCATCCAGAGCCAGCGCGGCGACTACAACGGCAAGGTGCTGTCGATCCGCCAGGACGACCTGCGCACCCTGGCCGTCATCTACGACCAGTCGCCGTCGATCCTCACCGAGCAGCTCATCTCGTGGGGCGTGCTCAACCCCGACGCGCGCCGGGCGGTGCGCGAGGAGGAGGCGAGCTGACGCTCGCCGCACCGGCTCCCGCCAGCGGAAACGAGGCTCGCATCACCCTTGCGGGCACGCAGAAACGTCACGGCGCGGCACCTCGGGCATCGAGGGCCGCGCCGTGGCGTGTCCGAGCACTGCGTCGCGCCCGAAGACACACCCGAGGCCTCAGCAGACCGCGCCCAGGCTGTAGCCGGGCTGCGCCGCCACGCCGTCCAGCCGCACCGGCCGGGCCGCCGGCGCCCAGTCCGGCCCTCCGCTCGACCAGGCCCACGCGGTCGGCCGGAAGTGCTCATCCGCGGCTCCGCCCCCGGCCTCGCAGGACGCCGCCGACCCCTGCGAACCGTGCAGCACCGCCACCCCCGGCAGCTCCAGGGCCAGCCCGGCGCACAGCACCGCGCAGACCAGCTCCAGGTCCTCGTCGTTGATCCGCACGACGCCGTCCTCCCACTGGAGGATCCGCGCCGCCGCGCTCAGCTTCCCGCCGGGCGCGTTCAGCCGCAGCCGCAGCTCGTACACCCCGGCGCCCGCGCCGACCAGCATCCGGCGGAACACCTCGGCGCCGCGCTGGTGGGCGGCGCGCACCCAGCGGCCGTGCTCCTCGTCCGCCTCGCCGGTGCCCCCGTACAGCCCGCCGTCGAGGAGCAGGTCGGCGTGGCAGAGCGTCAGCCCGTTCTCACGGGCGCGGACCAGGCGCGGCACGAAGTCGCCGGCCAGTTCCTCGCCCTGGTAGGCGAGCAGCTGGGGCTGCAGCGGCGGGTTGACCAGGTAGCGGTCGCGGGCGGCGGGCTCGGCCGGGTCCAGCCCGTGCAGGACGCAGAACTCGGCGAAGTCCTGCGGGTGGAACATCCGCGCCCGGACGGTGTCGAAGCGCCGCAGCGCCTCGGCGAGCAGGTCCGCGGTGTCGGCCAGGTACCGCTCGTAGTCGGGGGCGTCGGTCACCCGCCAGGCGCGGGCCCGCTCGAAGTCCGCGGCGCTGGTCAGCACGCCGATGACGAAGGCCTGGTCGGCGCCCTCGCCCCGGTGCCGCCGGTGCGCAGCGCGGGCGTTCGGGCGGAGGCCGCCGGCGGTGCAGTCGGAGATGCGGCGGGCGCGGCCGTTGCGGCTCATGCGCCCACCTCGCTGAGCTCGGCAGGGGCCTTCGCCCACACGCACCTCTCGATGGCTCGCTCGCTTCGCTCGCTCACGTGGAAGCTCCTGGCGTCGGCGGGCACCGTCGGAAGGCCGACGGTCAGCGGCGGGGCCGCCGCTGACCGTGTTACTCCCCAGTCCCGCGCGCCGCACACGTACGGCGTGTCACAGGAATGTAACCACCGGTAATGCGCCGGTTCTCACGCCGGGCGCGGCACCCGGGCCAGCTGGCGCGACTGCGCGACCAGGCGGCCGGCCTCGTCCCAGACCTCGGCGTCCTCCTCGAAGTAGCCGCCGGCCAGGTTCCGGGTGGCGTGGGTGACCCGCAGCCAGCCGGGCGCCGGCCTGGCCCGCAGGTGGACGGTGAGTTCGACGGTCGGCGCCCAGCCGGGCATCCCCAGGTCGAAGGTGACCGGCGGCAGCGCGTCGGCGACCAGCAGGAGCAGCAGCGGGTCGGGCTCGCGGCCGTCGGCGAGACGGAACCAGCCCTGGATCCGCCCGTTGCCGGAGGGCTGCCCGAGCGCCCAGCCGATCGTGGCCGGGTCGAGCCGCAGGTCGAAGCGCTCCAACAGCGCGGCCTGGGCGATGAGCTCCTTGGGCGCGTGCTCGACGCCGATGCACTGGTCCGGCGGCGGCAGCTGCGGCGGCTGTGCGCTCGTGCGCACCTCGCCCTCGGCGGCGCAGAGGTCCCCGTGGCTGGCGACGACGCGCAGCCGCTCGACACCGTCCTGGCTGAGCGAGGCGGTGCCGGTGGACAGGCCGCGGCCCGAGCGCAGCACCTCGGTGCGGACGGTGGCCGGGCCCGGCACCGACGCGGACAGGTAGTAACCGCTGATCGACACCGGGTCGGGGTGGTCGCCGTGCTCCAGCGACAGCGCGTGCCCGGCGACGGCGAGCAGCAGCCCGCCGTTGACGCCGCCGCCGATCTGCCAGCCCGCGCCGAGCTCGCCGTCGTAGCGCCCCGGCTCCTCGGGGTGTCTGCTCAGCGCGATGCCCTGGTCGAACTCGCTGCGGATCGCCGTGGTCATGGGGTTGGCCTGCCCTTCACTGCGGACGTGCGTCGGGAACACCTGGGGATCTCGAACGGTAAGTTACCGGCGAGTAGGGTCCCAACATACGCCACCCGGGTGAAACGCGCGACGGCCGCCGGACCCTTGATCGGGTCCGGCGGCCGTTCACGGGATCTGCCGTTGTTACCGGCGGATGCTCGGCTTCAGCTCCAGGAAGCGGGCGAGCAGGCCGTTGACGAAGGCCGGGGAGTCGTCCGTGGAGAACTCCTTGGCGATCTCGACGGCCTCGTCCAGGACGACGGCGTCCGGGACGCCGTCCTCCCAGATCAGCTCGTAGGCGCCGAGCCGCAGGACGTTGCGGTCCACGATCGGCATCCGGTCGAGCGTCCACCCCACCGCGTACTGCGAGATCAGCTCGTCGATCCGGCGGGCGTGCCGGACGTATCCCTCGATCAGCTCCATCGTGTACTCGCCGACCTGCGGGGTGCCCTCGTCGGGCTTGGGCTCGCGGGCGCGGGCCACCCAGTCGGCGAGGACCTGCTGCGGGTCGACCCCGCGGTGGTCGGCCTCGAAGAGGATCTGGAAGGCCCGGGTGCGGGCCTTGCTGCGTGCGGCCGACACGGACTTACTTCACCCGGCCGAGGTAGCTGCCGTCGCGGGTGTCGACCTTGACCTTCTCGCCGGTGACGACGAACAGCGGGACCTGGATCTCGGCACCGGTCTCCAGGGTGGCCGGCTTGGTGCCACCGGTGGAGCGGTCGCCCTGGACGCCCGGCTCGGTGTGCTCGATGGTCAGCTCGACGGCGGCCGGGAGCTCGATGTACAGCACCGCGCCCTCGTTGGTGGCGACCAGGGCCTCGAAGCCCTCCAGCAGGTACTTGGCGGCGTCGCCGACCACGGCCGGCTCGACGGTCAGCTGGTCGTAGGTGTCCATGTCCATGAACACGAAGTTCTCGCCGTCCTTGTACGAGAACTGCATGCCGCGCTTGTCGACGTTGGCGGTCTCGACCTTGGTGCCCGCGTTGAAGGTCTTGTCGACGACCTTGCCGGTCAGGACCTCCTTGAGCTTGGTACGCACGAAGGCCGGGCCCTTACCGGGCTTGACGTGCTGGAACTCGACGACGGACCAGAGCTTGCCGCCCTCCAGCTTGAGGACCATGCCGTTCTTGAGATCGTTCGTGGAAGCCACGGGCGCACTTACTCCTGGATATAGCTGTCAAGGAACCAAGGGGTCGCGTCCTGCCGTCGGTGGCCGTCAGGGGCCGCCGTCACAGGGCGAGGAGCTCCTTGGTGGTGATGGTGAGCAGCTCGGGCCCGCCCTCTTCGAGGGGGCGCACGACGAGCGTGTCCTCGATCCGGACCCCGCCCTTGCCCGGGATGTGTACCCCCGGGCCGACGGTGACCGGTACGCGGCTGTCCAGTTTACCCATGTCCGCGGGACCGAGGCGCGGCGCCTCCCGGATCTCCAGCCCGATGCCGTGGCCCACCGGGTGCGGGGAGGCCTCGGGGTGGCCGGCCGCGTCCAGGATCTGCCGGGCGGCCCGGTCGGGTACGCACTGCTCGACGCCCGGTCCGAGCGCCTCCCGGCCGGCCCGCTGCGCCCGGAACACCAGCCGGTGCAGCTCGACCTGCCAGGGCGCGGGCGCGGCGCCGATCACGAAGGTCCGGGCGGTCGACACGCCGTACCCGCGGTACTGCGCGCCGAGCACGACGGTCAGGAAGTCGCCCTCCTCGACGCGGCGGTCGGTCGGCTGGTGGGCGGGCTGGCCGGAGTGGCTGCCGGTGCCGACCGAGACCGGGAAGGCCGCCCGGTCGGCGCCGTGGTCGATCATCCGGCGCTCCAGCTCCATCGCCAGGTGCCGCTCGGTGCGGCCGACCAGGATCGACTCCAGCAGCTCGCCGAGCGCCTGGTCGGCGATCTCGGCGGCGATGCGCAGGTCGGCGATCTCGTGCTCGTCCTTGATCACCCGCAGCCGCTCCACGACCTGCCCCAGCTCGGTCAGCCGGACCCCCTCGGCCATGCTCGCCACCGCGCGGTGACGCAGGACGGTCAGGTCGTGCTCCTCCACCGCCAGGGCCTGCACCCGCAGCCGGGAGGCCTCGACCGCGGCGGCCAGCGCGGTGTCCGCCCCGGTCGGCACCGGCACCTGGGTGACATCGGCGGCGATCAGGTGTTCCCCGGTGTCGTCCGGCGGCAGGTCGTCCGGCAGCGACAGCAGCGCCCGCTCCCTGGTGAGCAGCAGGGTCGCACCGCAGGGGGCGCAGCCGGTCAGGTACCGCACGTTGGCCGGCCGGGTGATCAGCGCCGCATCGGCCCCGGCCGCACTGCAGTGCTCCCGCAGCCGCTCCCGTCGACCCGCGTACGCATCAGACATGCGTCGAGCCTACGAACCCCCACCCGGATCCGCCCGCCGAGCACCCCCGACGGGGGCGTGACCTTTACCCGCCCACGCCCCCACCGGCGCCGTCGCACCACTTCCGGGTCGATGAGCCCCCGCCGCAGGGGCCGCCTCATCCACCGTCGACCGGGCGTCGCCCGATCGAGCCGGCGAGCGCTCCCTGCACGTCCGCAGAGATGGTTCACAACCCTGTGGTCACCGCGCTGCCGGCGTGCGGGGTGCCGAAGGAACGGCTGCGCCCGGTGCAGGTGCTCCGCGCCGGGCTCGCGGTCGCGGGGACGCTGCCGATCGCGGCGGCGTACCTCACGAGCCGTCGCCGCCCCAGCGCTTCTCGACCCCGGCCAGCTTCCAGTACCCGATCGCCACGGCCCAGACGACGACGAACAGAGCGGCGATGGCGTACCCGACGTTGTCCAGCGAGATGTCCGCGATCCAGCCGGTGACCGGGTCGGTCAGGTCCAGCTTCTCGTGCAGCACGCCGACCAGTTCGATCGTGCCGATGATGAACGCCACCGCGATCGACAGCCCAGTGATCGTCAGGTTGTAGTACACCTTGCGCACCGGGTTGGAGAACGCCCACTGGTACGCGAAGTTCATGAACGTCCCGTCCAGCGTGTCGAACAGGCTCATCCCCGCCGCGAACAGCAGCGGCAGGCAGACGATCGCGTACCAGGGCAGCCCGGCCGCCGCGCCCGAACCGGCCATCACCATCAGAGTGACCTCGGTCGCGGTGTCGAAGCCGAGGCCGAGCACCATGCCCACCGGGAACATCTGGCCGGGCCGGGTGATCGAGCGGGTCGCCCGGTTGAGCACCCGGGCCAGGAAGCCGCGCGAGTTGAGGTGCTCCTCCAGCTCAGCCTCGTCGTACTGTCCGGCGCGCATCGCCCGGAACACCTTCAGGATGCCGAGCAGCGCCGCCAGGTTGAGCGCGCCGATCAGGTAGAGGAAGGCGCCGGAGGCCGTCGTGCCGACCATGCCCAGCCACTGGTGGGTGGTCGACTCGTCGTCCATCAGCGTGTTCGCCAGCTGCGCGCCGCCCGCGACCAGGGCGGCCATGATGACCACCATCGACGAGTGCCCGAGGGCGAACCAGAAGCCCACCGAGACCGGCCGCTTGCCGTCGGCCATCAGCTTGCGGGTGGTGTTGTCGATCACCGCGATGTGGTCGGCGTCGAAGGCGTGCCGCATGCCGAGCGTGTACGCCGTGATGCCGAGGCCCACCCCGAAGACCTGGGTGCCGACGGCGTAGTTGTGGGGCGCCACCAGGAAGATCAGGGTCCCGAACGCCACCACGTGCATGGCCAGGATCACCCCGATCAGCCCGGCGGTGCGGACGGTGTCCTCTCGCTTCCACCGGAAGGTGGGCAGCACGGCGGGCGCGGCCTCGGGGGCGGCGGTTTCGGGCAGGGTCATCTTCGGATCACGCTCCAGCACCTCGTGGAAACACTTCGTGAGATGCCGTGGCCGGTCTCCTGGCTGACGGGGCTCCCGTACCCGCCTTCCCAGGCGCGCGAAGCGCCCAGTGGCGTGTGGGTACGAGCGAACTCCCCCGATCACAGTGGCGAGGGCCGCTCCGGACTGGGACCCCTGAGGGTCCGTCACCGGTCTTCCCGAGCACCACGGCGGGGAACACCGTAGGGGCCCGGTCCCACCCATGCAAGGCTGCGCACCTGCGCAGGTGTCCAGGATCACAGGTCGTGAGCTGCCAGAATGTCCGCATGCATCTCGTACCGGCCGACCGCGCGGGCCACCGCACCATCGACGGGCACCGGGTCTGCGAGGCCATCGCCGCGATCGGCGACGCCGCGCACGTCCGCTCGTGGTCCGAGCGGTTCTCCCTGCTCGCGGACCCCGGCCGGCTGGCCCTCCTGCTCGCCCTCCACCGCGCCGGCCCGCTCGCCGTCACCGACCTCGCCGTCGCCACCGGCATGCGCGACCCGGCCGTCTCCCAGGCCCTGCGGCTGCTCCGTACGGCCGGCGTGGTCACCGGCGACAAGGACGGACGCGTCGTGCGCTACCGGCTCGTGGACGACAGCATGCGCCCCCTCCTCGACGAGTGCGCCGCAGCCGATCACCACGAGCCCACCGCCGCGGCGGGCTGACCGGCCCCCGGAAACACCACGGGGAGCGGGCCGGACGAGTACGATCACGGCGTGCCGGCCCACCCCCATGCCTGGCGCGCCGACCGCTGGAACACCCGGCCGGTCAGGGCCTGCGGGCACCGGCCGCACCGCCGGCCCGGGCCCAGCCACCTGAATCCCGCTCAGGCCGCCTGGCAGGTCGGACACCAGAACAGGTTGCGCGCCGCGTGCGACTCCGTCCGCACGTCCGTGCCGCAGACCAGGCAGGGCATCGCGGCACGACGGTAGACGTAGACCTCGCCGCCGTGGTCGTCGACGCGCGGCGGGCGGCCCATCGCCTCGGGGGTGTGTTCGGGGCGGACGGTGTCGATGCGGCCCGCGCCGACGCCCTCGCGCATCAGCGCGACGAGGTCCGCCCAGATCGTGTCCCACTCGGCCCGGGTGAGGTCCCGGCCCGCGCGGTGCGGGTTGATGCCGTGCCGGAAGAGCACCTCGGCGCGGTAGACGTTGCCCACCCCGGCCAGCACCTTCTGGTCCATCAGCAGGGCCGCGACGGTCGTCCGGCTGGCCGATATCCGGCGCCACGCGGCGTCCGGGTCGGCGTCGGCGCGCAGCGGGTCGGGCCCGAGGCGTGCGGCGACGGCGGCTTTCTCGGCGCCGGTGATCAGCGCGCAGGTGTTGGGACCGCGCAGGTCGGCGTGGGCGTCGTCGTTCTCCAGGCGCAGCCGGATCAGCCCGACGGGCTCCGGGGCGGGCCCGGCGGCGAAGGTGAAGCCGCCGTAGAGGCCGAGGTGGACGTGGACCCAGGCGCCCTCCTCGAAGCCGAGGAAGAGGTGCTTGCCGGTGGCCTCCGCCCCGACCAGCACCTGCCCGTCGATCAGCTTGGCGCCGTCGGCGAACCGGCCCTGCGGGCTGGACACCCGGACGGGCCGGCCGCCGAAGACCTTGGTGTTCTCGGCCGCGAGGCGGTGGATGATGTGGCCTTCCGGCACGGGCTCGGCTCCCCTGGGACGGATCAACTCGACCCGTCCATTCTCCCAGCCGGCTCCGACAGCCCGGCTCAGCGGACCGGCATCCCCATCAGCCGGGCCAGGATCACCCGGTCCAGCTCGGCCGCCGTCGCGGCGACGTCCAGGTGCGAGTTGTCGATGATCGGCAGCCCGGAGTTGTACCAGCCGGCCATCCGCCCGTGGATGCGGGCGACCTCCTCGTCGCTCAGCCGCCGGTTGCCGCTGCGCCGGGCGTTGCGCACGAGCACCGAGTCGAGGCTGGGCAGCAGCACGACGGGCAGCATGCCGGGGCCGATGTGCCGTTTCCAACCGCCGAGGCCGATGGCCGGGCGGTCGGGGAAGACGGCGTCGTCGATGATGCAGGAGATGCCGTTGGCGAGGTAGTTGCGGCAGGCGAAGCCGCAGGTTCGGCGGGCCAGCCGGTACTGGGCCTCGGAGGCGTTGTTCCAGCCGGACTGCGGGTTGGCGAAGCCGGACTGCACCCACTCGCGGACGTCGTCCAGGCTGATGTGTGCGGTCGGGGTGCGCCGCCGCTCGGCCCAGTGCCGGGCGACGGTGGTCTTGCCGGCGCCTGCGGGCCCGATCAGCAGGACGGCGATCGGCCCGGCGGGCGCGTGCCGCTGCGACGGGTGGGCCGGGAGCTGGACGGGCGCGCCGGAGGGCAGGACGAAGTGCCCGGTGGCCCCGGCCGGCATCGGCGCGGTGGGCCCGGTCGGCGCGACGGGGGGAGGCGCGACGGGAGCGGGCGCGACGGGCGCGGCCGGAACCGGCGCGGGCGGGATGGGAGCGGGCGGGACGGGAGCGGGCGCGACGGGAGCGGCCGGAACCGGCGCGGGCGGGACGGGCGGCGGCACGCGCCCGCCGAACGGCGGCGGCCCGGGGGCCGTGGCGGCCGTGGCGGCCCCGGCGGCCGGCCGGACCGGCGGAGCGACGGGACGAGGGGGCACCTGCCCACCCCCGGCGTACTGCGTCACGGTCACCTCCCGACTTCTCCCAGCGGGGACACTACACGGCGGCCCGGCGACGGGCACAGTCCGCCGCCGGGCCGCCGCCCGTCCGAGCCCTCCGACCGGCCGGAACGCACCGCCGCGCCCCGGTCCGCCGACCGTCCGTCAGCGTGTGGTGAGCTGCTCCGCCAGGGCGCGCAGGGCGAGTTCGTACGAGCCGAGCCCGAACCCGGCGATGGTGCCGGAGGCGACGGCGGCGATGACCGAGGTGTGCCGGAAGGTCTCGCGCGCGTACGGGTTGGAGATGTGCACCTCGATGAGCGGCGCGGTGCGCTGCGCCGCGGCGTCCCGCATGGCGTACGAGTAGTGCGTGAACGCGCCCGGGTTGATCACCACGGGCACCTTCCCGTCGGCCGCCTCGTGCAGCCACTCGACCATCCGCTGCTCGGAGTTGGTCTCGTGCACCTCGACCTCGAAGCCGAACTCCTTGCCGAGCGCCGTGCAGCGCTCGACCAGCCCGGCGTACGAGGTGGCGCCGTAGACGTCCGGCTCGCGGCTGCCGAGCCGCCCGAGGTTGGGGCCGTTGAGCACCATCACCCTGGTCACGCCGAGACCTCCGCGTAGGCGGCGACGAGCAGGGACGGGTCGGGGCCCTCCAGGACGGAGGTCTTGCCGAGGCCGTCCAGGACGACGAAGCGGATCAGGTCGCCGCGCGACTTCTTGTCGATCTTCATCGCGTCCAGCAGCTTCGGCCAGGCGTCCGCCCGGTAGGTCAGCGGCAGGCCGACGGAGGCCAGCACGGTGCGGTGCCGGTCGGCCGTCCCGTCGTCCAGCCGCCCGGCGAGGCGGCCGAGTTCGGCGGCGTAGACCATGCCGATGGAGATCGCGGCGCCGTGCCGCCACTTGTACCGCTCGTTGCGCTCGATGGCGTGGCCGAGGGTGTGCCCGTAGTTGAGGATCTCGCGCTGCCCGGCCTCCTTGAGGTCCCCCGAGACCACGTCGGCCTTGACCTGGATGGCGCGCCGGATCAGCTCGACGGTGTGCGGGCCGGCCGGGGTCCTGGCGCCCTCGGGGTCGGCCTCGATCAGGTCGAGGATCGCCGGGTCGGCGATGAAGCCGCACTTGATGACCTCGGCGAGGCCGGAGACGTAGTCGTGCTTCGGCACGGTCTCCAGCGTGCCGAGGTCGGCCAGCACGCCCACCGGCGGGTGGAAGGCGCCGACCATGTTCTTGCCCTCGGCGATGTTGATGCCGGTCTTGCCGCCGACGGCCGCGTCGACCATGCCGAGCAGCGTGGTGGGCATCGCCACCCAGCGCACCCCGCGCAGCCAGGTCGCGGCGACGAAGCCGGCCAGGTCGGTGGTGGCACCGCCGCCGAGGCCGACGATGACGTCGCTGCGGGTGAACCCGGTCTGCCCGAGCACCGACCAGCAGTACGCGGCGACCTCGGCGCTCTTCGCCTCCTCGGCGTTGGGCACCTGGAGCGCGATCGCCTCGTAGCCCTCGCCGAGCAGGTCCTCGCGGACGGCGTCGGCGGTGGCGGCCAGCGCCTCCGGGTGGATGATCGCGACCCGCTTGGCGCGCGTGCCGATCAGCGGCGTCAGCTCGCCCAGCAGCTGGTGCCCGATCAGCACGTCGTACGGGTCGTGGCCGGCGCTGCCGCCGACGTGAATCCTGACGATGTCAGTCATGGGGGGTCTTCAGCTCCAGTGCTTCCAGTACGGCGTCCGCGACCTGCTCGGGGGTGCGGCCCGCGGTGTCGACGACGGCGGTGGCCACCTCCAGGTAGAGGGGGCGGCGGGCCTCCATCAGCTCGCGCCAACGGGCCCGCGGGTTGACGGCCAGCAGCGGTCGCGGCGCGTCCAGGCCGACCCGCTTGACCGCGTCGGCCAGCGGGACCTCCAGGAAGACCACGGGCAGCTCGCGCAGCAGCGCGCGGGTGGCCTCGGCCATCACCGCGCCGCCGCCGAGCGCGAGCACCCCGTCGTGTCCCTCGGCGGCCGCGCGCACCGCGCCGACCTCCAGCTCGCGGAAGTGCGGCTCGCCCTCGTCGATGAAGATCTCGGGGATCGGCTTGCCGGCCAGCGTCTCGATGTCGGCGTCGGTGTCCCGGAAGCCCACGCCGAGGCGCTCGGCCAGGGCGCGCCCGACCGTGGACTTGCCACTGCCCGGCGGACCGACCAGCACCAGGACGGGCGAACTGCTCCCGGCCCTCGTCCCGCTCGGCCGGTCGCTTCGCGAGGACGCCCTTTCTTCCGGTCGCTCGCTTCGCTCGCTCATTATCGGACGATCAGGTGGTCGAGGTAGCTCTGCACGTTGCGCCGGGTCTCGGAGACGTGGTCGCCGCCGAACTTCTCGTTCACCGCGTCGGCCAGCACCAGGGCGACCATCGCCTCTGCGACGATGCCCGCGGCGGGCACCGCGCAGACGTCGGAGCGCTGGTGGTGCGCCTTGGCCGGTTCGCCGGTGCGCACGTCCAGGGTCTGCAGGGCCCGCGGCACGGTCGCGATCGGCTTCATCGCGGCCCGCACGCGCAGCAGCTCACCGGTGGACAGGCCGCCCTCGGTGCCGCCGGAACGGCCGGAGGTGCGCTTGACGCCCCCGGCGGTCGGGACGATCTCGTCGTGCGCCTTCGAGCCCGGCACCCGGGCCAGCTCGAAGCCGTCGCCGACCTCGACGCCCTTGATCGCCTGGATGCCCATCAGCGCGGCGGCCAGCCGGGCGTCCAGGCGGCGGTCCCAGTGCACGTGCGAGCCCAGGCCCACCGGCACCCCGTACGCCAGCACCTCCACGACGCCGCCGAGCGTGTCGCCGTCCTTGTGGGCCTGGTCGATCTCGGCGACCATCGCCTTCGACGCGTCGGCGTCCAGGCAGCGCACCGGGTCCGCGTCCAGCCGCGCCTCGTCCGAGGGCAGCGGCAGCACGCCGGCCGGCGCCTTGGCCGCGGCCAGCTCCACGACGTGGCTGACGATCTCGATCCCGCAGGTCTCCTTCAGGTACGAGCGGGCGACGGCGCCCAGCGCGACCCGGGCGGCCGTCTCGCGGGCGCTCGCGCGCTCCAGGATCGGGCGGGCCTCGTCGATCGAGTACTTCTGCATGCCGGCCAGGTCGGCGTGGCCCGGACGGGGGCGGGTCAGCGCCTCGTTGCGGGCCAGGCCCGCCAGCACCTCGGGGTCGACCGGGTCGGCCGACATGACCTGCTCCCACTTCGGCCACTCGGTGTTGCCGACCATGACCGCCACCGGGCTGCCCATGGTCAGGCCGTGCCGGACGCCGCCGAGGAAGGTCACCTCGTCCTGCTCGAACTTCATCCGCGCGCCACGGCCGTACCCGAGCCGGCGGCGCGCCAGCGCGTCGGCCACCACGGCGGTGGTGACCGGTACACCAGCGGGCAGGCCCTCCAGCGTCGCGACCAGTGCGGGGCCGTGCGACTCCCCCGCCGTCAGCCAGCGCAACGTACCCAACGGAGCTCCTTCATCAGCGGTCCGGCCGACGGGCCGGCCCGGGCGTGCCTTCCGCCCGAATCCTTTCACGTCCCGGCGGCGCCCCGCGGCGCAGTCCGCGTGACGGACGGCAACCGGCCAGTCGGCGGGACGGTCGGGACCAGGCGGGACAGCCGGGACAAGCCGGACAGCCGGACCACGAACGGGGACGGAGGTCCTCAGCGCCCGGCCAGCGCCTTCTCCCCCGCCTCGCGCATGGCCGCGAGCGGCCCCGGCGTCCGCCCGGTGAACGCCTCGCTCTGCAGGACCGCCTGGTGCACCAGCAGGTCGAGCCCGCCCAGGACGGTCGCCCCGCGCTCGGCGCAGGCGGCGGCCAGCGCCGTCGGCCAGGGGTGGTAGAGCACGTCGAACAGCGCCCCGGGCGCGGCGGGAAGGGCGGCCGCGAAGCCGTCCGTCGCGCCGACCGGCGTCGTGGAGACGGTCAGCGGCTGCGCCAGCGCCTCGGCGCCGCGCTCCCAGTCGGCGGTCCGGACGGGGACACCGAGCCGCTCGCCGAGCTCGGCCATCTCCCGGGCCCGTTCGGCGCTGCGCACGTAGACCGTCACCTCGCCGGTGCAGATCCGGGCCAGCGCCGCCAACGCCGAGGACGCGGTGGCCCCCGCGCCCAGCACCGCCGCGCCCGGCACCTCGGTGATGCCGCGCTCTCGCAGCGCGTTCACCAGCCCGGGGACGTCGGTGTTGTCGCCGATGCGCCGCCCGTCGGCGGTGAACACCACGGTGTTCACCGCGTCCACCGAGCGGGCCGTCGCACTGACCTCGTCGAGCAGCGGGATCACCGCCCGCTTCAGCGGCATGGTCAGCGACAGCCCGGCCCACTCGGCCTCGTCCAGCCCGGCGACGAAGCCCGGCAGGCCCGCCTCGTCCACCTCGAACCGGTCGTAGCGCCAGCCGTCCAGCCCGAGCGCCGCGAAGGCGGCCCGGTGCAGGTCCGGCGAGAGCGAGTGGGCGATCGGCGAGCCGAGTACGGCGGCCCGGTGTTTGCTGGTCAACGCTGCCTCTCCGTGAACTACCGTCTGGCCAGGGCTACTTGGTGCAGTGCACGCCTTCCTTGTCGAGCTTCAGGCCCTGCTGGGTGCAGTAGGCCTCGACGTTCTTCTTGTGCTCCTCGCCGGTCTCGGCGAAGAGCGTCGTGGTCGGGGACATCGCGATGAAGTACAGCCACTTGCCGTCCGCCGGGTTGAGCACCGCGTTGATGGCGGCGTCGCCGGGGTTGGAGATCGGCGTCGGCGGCAGGCCCTGGTTGATGTAGGTGTTGTACTTGTTGGAGCCGTCGTTGATGTCCTTCGACGAGAGCTCCGTACGGCCCAGCGAGTACTGCAGCGTGGTGTCCATACCGAGCTTGTGGTGCGTCTCGGTGTCGTTGGCGAGGCGGTTCTGGATGGTCCGCGCCATCTTCGCGAAGTCCGGGACGTTGTTGCCCTCGCGCTGCAGGATGCTCGCCTCGATGACCACCTCGTAGGCGTTCTTGAGGCCGACCTTGGAGGCCTGGGCGTCCAGGTTCGCGTACTTGTCGGTGGCGGCCTTCACCATCTGCTTGAGCAGGTCCTCGGGCTTCATGCCGTCGGCGACGTTGTAGCGGGTCGGCCAGAGGAAGCCCTCGATGTTGCCGTTCGCGTACGCGGGCAGGCCGAGGCTCGCGACCTGCGCCTTGGCGACGCCCGCCGTCGTGCCGGCCGTCAGCTTCAGCTTGTTGTCGATCATGCCGTAGATGTCGGCGGCCGTCTTGCCCTCGGGGATGACGAGCCCGTCGCCGCCGGCCCCGGCGAGCAGCGCCTTCAGCGCGTCGGCGGCCGGCATCTCCTTCTTCAGCGTGTAGAAGCCGGGCTGGACGGTGTTGCACTTCGGCTCGGCGTCGCAGGCCTTGCTGAAGGCGTCGACGCTCTTGACCACACCGGCGTTCTTCAGCGCGAGGCCGACCTGCGCGCCGACCGCGCCCTGCTTGACCTCGACCTGGACGGACCCGGTGCCGTCGCCCGTGAAGTCCGGCGGCGGGCCGAAGTGGTCCTTGTAGAAGCCGTAACCCCACCAGCCGGCCCCGCCCATGGCGCCGAGCAGCACCAGCGCGACCAGGAGGCAGGCGCCGCTGTTGCGGCGGCCCGACTTCTTGCCCTTCTCCTTGCGCTTCTTCTGCGCCTCGCGGGAGCCGTCCTCCTCGCCGAGGAAGCCGGCCTCCCCGTGCTCGCCGTCCTCCTCAAGGTACCCGTCGTCCCCGTGGTGGCCGTCCTCGTGGCGATCGTCCTCGAAGTGGTCGTCCCACTCCTCCTCGGCGGGCTCGTGCCCCGCCACCGGATCGGCGCCGGCCTCCAGCGCGGCGGCCTCCGCCTCCCAGTCGATCCCGTCCGGCCCGGGCCCCGACGCGGGCTCCGCCTGCTGCGGTACTTGCTGCGCGGCCTGCCGGGGCGTCTGCTGCTGCTGCATCTGCGGCGGCATCTGCTGCTGAGGAACCGGGGCCTGCTGCACGGGGGGCTGCTGCATCTGCTGCTGCGGGTAACCCTGCTGCTGGAATCCCTGCTGGCCCATCTGCTGCTGCGGGTACTGCCCCTGCTGCGGGAAGCCCTGCTGGCCCATCTGCTGCTGGGGCATCTGCTGGTACTGCCCCTGCTGGGGGAACTGACCCTGCTGGGCGTACTGGCCCTGCTGCGGGTACTGCCCCTGACCGCCCGGGAAGCCCTGCTGCCCGTACCCCTGCTGGTCGAAGCCCTGATCCTGGAATCCCTGATGGCCCATCTGCTGCTGGGCCATCTGCTGCTGGTACTGCTCCTGCTGCGGGTAGCCCTGCTGCGGGTACTGCTGCCACTGGCCGTCCTGCTGGCCGCCGTACGCGGGATCACCGGGGTGCCACGGCTCGGCGCCCTGGGGGCCGTAGCCCCGACCCAGATCGGTCATTGATCCCCTTACCCGACGGAGACGACCGGCGGATCGGACCGGCCGCGCGGGACGGCGTCCCGGCTGATTCTCGAACCGGCGTGCTAGCGCAGCGCCTGGGAGGAGACGTTACCGTACCGCAGACATACCGCCGTAAAGGCGAAACCTCCGTCAGTGCCCGCCCTCACCTGCCGGGGCTCCTCCCGGCTGGGCCGCCTCCGCCGGGGAGGGCGTGCCGGAGGCCGAGGCCGACGCGCTCGCCTGCGCCGCCCGGTAGGCGTTGAACTCCGCCACGTTGTGCTGGTGCACGTCGAAGCTGTCGGTGAAACGGGTGTCGCCCGGCTTCACGGTGACGAAGTACAGCCAGTCGCCCGGCGCCGGGTCCAGCGCGGCCATGATCGCCTGCCGCCCGGGGTTCGAGATCGGCGACGGCGGCAGCCCGGCGCGCAGGTAGGTGTTGTAGGGCGAGTCCAGCCTGGTGTCGGTCACCGTGGTGTTCAGGGTGGACCGGCCGAGCGCGTAGTTGATCGTGGAGTCCAGCTGGAGCGGCATGTTCTTGGCCAGCCGGTTGTAGATCACCCGCGCGACCTTGCTCATGTCCCCGGCGTTGTCGGCCTCGCCCTGGACCATGCTCGCCACCGTGACCAGCCCGTACAGGCTCTGCCCGAGGGTCTGCGCGACGACGTTCGCGTCGTCCCGGGTGAACTCCTTGCCGGCCCGGTCGACCATCTGCTTCAGCAGGTCGATCGCGGTGGTCCCGTCCGTGACGCTGTACGTCGCGGGGAAGAGGTAGCCCTCGGGGCTGCCGTTGGCGAAGTCCGGCAGGCCCAGTTCGGCGGCCCGCCCCTGCGCGGTGCGCTGGGTGGTGCCGGCCGGGAGGTTCAGCTTCCTGTCGATCGCCGCGAAGACCTGGCTGCCGCGCCAGCCCTCGGGAATGGTGAGGCCGTTGGCGTTGGCCGGGTCGACCAGGACGGCCAGCGCCGCCGCGGCCGACATCTTCAGCTTCAGCGTGTACGTGCCGGGCTGGATCCGCCCGGCCGCCGCCTCACTGCCCCTGGCCGCCCGGGTGAAGGCGAGCGAGCTGGCCACCACGCCGTTGCGCACCAGCGCGGACGCGATCTGGGACAGGCCCGCACCCTCGGGCACCGAGACCTGGACGTTCCCGGTGCCCTGCCCCGCGTAGTCGGCGGCCGCCGGCGGCTTGCGCTGGCCCTGCACCCAGGTCCACCCGGCCAGTCCGGCCCCGCCGAAGACGGCCACCAGGGCCAGCGCGGTGAGCCCGCAGGCCAGTCCGTTACGCCGTCCGTGCGGATCGGGTGCATCGGGGCGTTTCCGGGGCGCGCCCGGTGGCGGGCCCTCCGGTTCCAGCACCGGCGCACCGAGGTGGCCGGGCGTGAGCCCCGGGAGGAAGTCCTGGTCGGTCATGGCGCGCGTCCCTCGGCGGTCCCGGAAGAAACGAAGGGGGTCCGTGCGGACGCGTCCGCACGGACCCCTCTCTCCGGGACGTTAGAGCAGGCCGGTCAGCCCGCCGCCTCGACGCTCTCACCGGGCGGGCGCCCGCTCACCCGTTCGGACTCAAGGGCGGACTGGAGGATCACCACCGCGGCGGCCTGGTCGACCACCGAGCGCCCCTTCTTCGCCTTGACGCCCGAGGCCCGCAGCCCGTGGGTCGCGGTGACGGTGGACATCCGCTCGTCGACCAGCCGGACGGGCACCGGGTAGACCCGGTTGGCCAGCCGCGCCGCGTACGCGCGGACCTTCTCCGCCGCCGGGCCCTCCTTGCCGCTGAGCGAGCGCGGCAGCCCGACGATCACCTCGATCGCACCGTACTCGTCCACGATGGCGGCGATCCTGGCCTGCGACTTCACGCCGGCCGGGACGGTCTCCACCGGGGTGGCGAGCACCCCGTCGGGGTCGCAGGACGCGACCCCGATCCGGGCGTCGCCGACGTCGACGGCGATCCGCCGCCCGCGTCGGAAGGGGGGCCTCCAGGGCCTCTCCTCGAACTCCATCAGGAGGCGCGCTCCGCGACCAGGCCGCGCACCGCGGCGATGGCCTCGCCGACCGCGGCCGGGTTGGACCCGCCGCCCTGGGCGACATCGTCCTTGCCGCCACCGCCGCCGCCGAGGGTCTTGGCGGCGACCCGGACCAGCTCGCCGGCCTTGATGCCGCGGCCGCGGGCGTCCTCGTTGGTGGCGATCACGGTCAGCGGGCGGTCGTTCGCCACGGTGAAGGCCGCGACCACGGCCGGGCGCGCGCCGAGCCGGCCGCGCACGTCCAGGACCAGCTTGCGCAGCTCGTCCGCGCCGACCCCGTCGGCGACCTGGGCGGCCACCACGGAGATGCCGTGCACGTCCTCGGCCGAGTCGGCCAGGCCCGCCGCGGCGGCCAGCACCTTCTCGGCGCGGAAGCGCTCGATCTCCTTCTCGGCGTCCTTGAGCTTGGTGAGCATGCCCGAGATCTTCTCCGGCAGCTCCTCCGGGCGGCCCTTGACCAGCTCGGTGAGCTGGGAGACCACGGTGTGCTCGCGGGCCAGGAACCGGTACGCGTCGACGCCGACCAGCGCCTCGACACGGCGCACGCCGGAGCCGATCGAGGACTCGCCGAGCAGCTTCACCAGGCCCAGCTGGGCGGTGTTGCCGATGTGGGTGCCACCGCACAGCTCCTTGGAGAAGTCGCCGATGGTGACGACCCGGACCTCGTCGCCGTACTTCTCGCCGAACATCGCGATGGCGCCGGCCTTGCGGGCCTGGTCCATCGTCATGATCTCGGCGGTGACCTCCAGCTCGCGGGTCAGCACGTCGTTGATCTTCTGCTCGACGTCGGTCAGCACGCTGCCGGGCACCGCCGACGGCGAGCCGAAGTCGAAGCGGAAGCGGCCCGGGGCGTTCTCGGAGCCGGCCTGGGCGGCCGTCGGGCCGAGCGCGTCGCGCAGCGCCTGGTGGGTCAGGTGGGTGGCCGAGTGGGCACGGGCGATCGCCCGGCGGCGGTCGACGTCGATCGTGGCGTACGCGGACGCGCCGAGCACGACCTCGCCGAACAGCACCCCGCCGGAGTGGACGATCACGCCGGGGACGGGCTGCTGCACGTCGCGGATCTCGACGACCGCGCCGGACTCCAGCCGGATCCGGCCGTGGTCGGCGAGCTGACCGCCGCCCTCGGCGTAGAACGGGGTGCGGTCGAGGATGATCTCGACCTCGTCGCCCTCGGAGGCGACCGGCGCCGGAACGCCGTCCACCAGCAGGCCGACCACGGTGGCCTCGCCCTCGGTGAGGGTGTAGCCGGTGAACAGGCTCGCCCCGGCCTGGTCGGCGACCTCGCGGTACGCGGCGACGTCGGCGTGGCCCATCTTCTTGGCCTTGGCGTCCGCCTTGGCGCGGTCCCGCTGCTCCTGCATCAGGCGGCGGAAGCCGGCCTCGTCGACCTGGAGGCCCTGCTCCTCGGCCATCTCCAGGGTCAGGTCGATCGGGAAGCCGTAGGTGTCGTGCAGCTTGAACGCCTGGTCGCCGGAGAGGACGGCGCCGCCGGCCTGCCTGGTCTCGGTGACCGCGGCGTCCAGCAGGTTGGTGCCGGCCTTCAGGGTCTGCAGGAAGGCCGCCTCCTCGCCGACGACGACCGTCTCGATGCGCTTGCGGTCGGTCTCCAGCTCCGGGTACTGCGGGGCCATCGCCTTGATGGCGACGTCGATCAGGTCCTTGGCGACCGGACCGGTGGCACCCAGCAGGCGCATGTTGCGGATGGCGCGGCGCAGGATGCGGCGCAGCACGTAGCCGCGGCCCTCGTTGCCGGGGGTGACGCCGTCGCCGACCAGCATCAGGCCGGTGCGGATGTGGTCGGTGACCACGCGCAGCGACACGTCCGACCGGTGGTCGGCGCCGTAGGTGTGGCCGGTGAGCTCGGCGGCGCGGTCGAGGATCATCCGGCTGGTGTCGATCTCGAAGAGGTTGTCGACGCCCTGCAGGATGGCGGCGAGGCGCTCCAGGCCGAGGCCGGTGTCGATGTTCTTGCTCGGCAGGTCGCCGAGGATCTCGAAGCCGTCCTTGCCGTCGCCGTGGCCGCGCTCGTACTGCATGAAGACCAGGTTCCAGATCTCCAGGTAACGCTCGCCGTTGACGGCCGGGCCGCCCTCCTCGCCGTAGGCGGGGCCGCGGTCGTAGTTGATCTCCGAGCACGGGCCGCACGGGCCGGGGACGCCCATCGACCAGAAGTTGTCCTTCATGCCGAGGCGCTGGATCCGCTCGGCCGGCACGCCGATGACGTCCCGCCAGATCTGCTCGGCCTCGTCGTCGTCCTTGTAGACGGTGATCCAGAGGCGGTCCTTCTCCAGGCCGTAGCCGCCGTCCGCGACGGGAGTGGTGAGCAGCTCCCAGGCGAACTTGATGGCGCCTTCCTTGAAGTAGTCGCCGAAGGAGAAGTTGCCGCACATCTGGAAGAAGGAGCCGTGCCGGGTGGTCTTCCCGACCTCCTCGATGTCCAGCGTGCGCACGCACTTCTGCACGCTGGTGGCGCGCGAGAACTGCGGCTTGACCTCGCCCAGGAAGTAGGGCTTGAACGGCACCATGCCGGCGTTGACCAGCAGCAGGGTGGGGTCGTCGGCGACCAGGGACGCCGACGGAACGACGGTGTGGCCGCGCTCCTCGAAGAAGCGCAGCCAGCGGCGGCGGATCTCAGCCGACTCCATTAGTGGTCCTTCCGGTTCGGGGTGCCACCCCGCGGCGGCAGGGCGCGGCGGGGTGTTTCTTCAATGGCTCGGGGGGTCTTGCGGGCACTGCTGGACGAAGGCAGGGCGGCGGCCGGGCTGCCGGGCGCCGCCGAGATAGCTCGGTACGGCGGCTCGTTTGAGGGGGGTAGCGCGGAACGCTTCCCCGGAAGGGTGGTGGCGGGCGACGGGCGGGACCGGCGCTCGCGCCGGGGCTCGACGACGGCGGTGCCGTGCAGTCCGAGGTCGTCGCGCAGCTGGTCCTCGCGCTCGGCCATGCCGGCCTTCACGTCCTCGGCGAACCGCTTGGCCAGGTCGCCCAGGTGCAGCGCACCGCGCGCGGCGGTGCCGGAGAGGCTGTCCGGGGTGAGCCGGTGCACGGCCTCGTTGGCCTTGTTCATGGCCCAGACGGTGGCGCCGGCGCCGACCGCCATCCAGAAGATGCGTCGCACCATGGCGTCAGCCCCTCACCGCGCGCCGGACCCGGGACAGCAGGCCGCCCCGCGGAGCGGTCGCGGCGCGCACCTCGGCCCGGATCAGCCGGGCCAGCTCCTCGCGCTCGCCCGGGCGGCCGGGCACGGGCAGGCCGCCGTTCTGCTGCTTGGCGACGGCCTTGCGGACGCCGTAGCTGAAGGCCGCGACCTTCACCAGCGGGCCGCCCAGGGTGGCCGCGACGGTGGAGGAGAGCGCGTTGGCGTTGGCGGCGGCGTCCTGGACGTTCGCGGTGATCTCGTCGACCCGCTCCAGCTGCTCGTTGGCGCTGCGCACCGCGGCGCCCGCCTCGGTCAGCAGCGGCACGGCCTGCTCGGTGACGGCGCAGACCAGGACGGTGGCCTCCTTGAGCACCCGCGAGAGCCGGACCAGCACCACGGCGAGCAGGGTGACCAGGACCGCCCAGAACACGGCGACGAGCAATCCGGCCAGCTCTCCCACGGACACCTTTGCGCGCTCCCTCGCCTTGCTGTTCTCCAAACGGAACCCTATCGCGCCCACGCCCGCATCCCGGACCGGGATGGCGGTGGCGCAGCGGGCCGCGATCCGGTCGGGTGTGCGAACCGCCCGCGTAACCTACCGGCCGGTCACCCCGTTCTGCCAAGCGGGCGCGATCCCGCCGGCCCCGGCGCCCTCGCCGGCGCGGAATAGCTGAAGCTTGCGGATTGCTTGAGGAGGCAAGCATCCAGCCGGAAGGAGCCACCGTGGCCGTCCACACCACCGCCGACGAGTACCGCCGGGCGGAGCTCTACTTCGAGTCCAAGGCGTACCGCGACGCCGCCCTCATCCTGGAGGGCGTGCTGGCCGAGGAGCCGGGCAACCTCTCGGTCCGGCTACTGCTGGCCCGCAGCTACTACCACTCCGCCCAACTCGGCCGCGCCGAGGCCGAGTTGCACCGGATCCTGGCGGCCGACCCGGCCGAGGACTACGCCCGGCTGCTGCTCGGCCGCACCCTGGAGCGCCAGGGCCGCGCCGAGGAGGCCCGACCGCACCTGCGGCTGGCCGCCGCGATGACCGGCGAGACCTTCTGAGCCGGCGCGGCGACACTCGAACACAAAAGGGCGAGCCCCCACCACCCCGAAGGGCGGTGGGGGCTCGCTGTGGTTTCGCGAGGTGCGGAACCGCTCGCGGGTCAGCGCGAGTAGTACTCGACGACCAGCTGCTCGTCGCAGATCACCGGGACCTCCTTGCGCTGCGGCGCACGGTCCAGGCGGAAGGCCAGGGCCTTCAGGTTGACCTCGAGGTACTTCGGGGTCTGGCCCTCGCCCGCGTAGCCACCCTCACGGGCGACCTGGAAGGGGACCTTCTCCTTGCTGCGCTCGCGGACGGTCACCACGTAGCCCGGCTTCATCTGGAACGACGGCTTGTTGACCTTGCCACCGTTGACCTCGATGTGGCCGTGGACGACCATCTGGCGGGCCTGGTAGATGGTGCGGGCGATGCCCGAACGCAGCACCAGCGAGTCCAGACGGGTCTCCAGCTCGGCGACGAGCGCCTCACCGGTCTTGCCCTCGGCCTTCTTGGCGCGGTCGAACGCGCGCGACAGCTGCTTCTCGCTCAGGTCGTACTGGGCGCGAAGACGCTGCTTCTCCAGCAGACGGACCTTGTAGTCCGAGTTCTGCTTGCGGCCACGGCCGTGCTGGCCGGGCGGGTACGGGCGGGCCTCGAAGTACTTGACGGACTTCGGGGTCAGCGGCACGCCGAGCGCACGCGCGATCTTGACCTTGGGACGCTTCTGGTTCGCCATGAACCAAACCTTCCTTGCTTACGAATACGGCTTCACCAGGTGTTGACGGAGGTCGCATCTCGCGACCCGGAGAAAACCCCGCCGCCTGCGCGGTGGGATCAGCCGCTCTCCGGAGCCGGGCACGGACGTGCTTGTCACACGGATGACCCGGAATCCCGGGCCGTCCGCGACACCGAAACGGTGCGCGACGCTCCTGGTGCGGGCCCCCGGAAGGGGCCTACGGCCGATGTCCCGCTGGTGCGGCCGGTCGGTGGGGTCTCCCCCGCCGCCGTCCCGGGACGTGGCACTCCGATCGAGTATACCGGCGCGCAAGCGGCCCGATCACGGAGGGCCCGTCGTCACGCTGCCGCCCGCGCACCGGCGCCGAGGCCTAGCTGTTCTGTCCCCTGAGCCGAGCCCGCGTCCACTCCACGGTGTCCGCGTAACGGGCCTCGCCGCCGCGCCGCGTCGGCTGGTAGTACTCCTTGCCGTGCACCGCGTCCGGCGCGTACTGCTGGGTCGCGATGCCCTCCGGCAGGTCGTGCGGGTACTGGTAGCCCTGGCCGTGGCCGAGCTTGCCCGCGCCGCCGTAATGCGCGTCCCGCAGGTGCGGCGGCACCGCGCCGGCGAGACCCTGCCGGACGTCCGCCAGCGCCGCGTCGATCGCCAGGTAGGCCGCGTTCGACTTGGGCGCCAGGGCCAGCGCGATCGCCGCCTGGGACAGGATGATCCGCGCCTCCGGGAAGCCGATCATCGCCACCGCCTGGGCCGCCGCGACGGCCGTCTGCAGCGCCGTCGGGTCCGCCAGCCCGACGTCCTCGCTGGCCGAGATCATCAGCCGCCGCGCGATGAAGCGCGGGTCCTCCCCCGCCTCGATCATCCGGGCCAGGTAGTGCAGCGTGGCGTCCACGTCGCTGCCGCGGATCGACTTGATCAGCGCGCTCGCCACGTCGTAGTGCTGGTCGCCGTCCTTGTCGTAGCGCACGGCCGCCTGGTTGACGGCCGTCTCCGTGGTGGCCAGCGTGATGCTCGACTCGCCCTTCTCCAGCGCCGCCCCGGCCGCCGCCTCCAGCGTCGTGAGCGCCCGCCGGGCGTCCCCGCCGGCGAGCCGCACCAGGTGGTCCTCGGCCTCCGCGGTCAGCTCCAGCGCGCCCTCCAGGCCGCGCTCGTCGGCCACCGCGCGACGCAGCAGCGCGCGGACGTCGTCGTCGGTGAGCGACTCCAGGGTGAGCAGCAGCGAGCGCGACAGCAGCGGCGAGATCACCGAGAAGTACGGGTTCTCGGTGGTCGCCGCGATCAGGGTGACCCACCGGTTCTCGACGGCCGGCAGCAGCGAGTCCTGCTGGGCCTTGGAGAAGCGGTGGATCTCGTCCAGGAAGAGCACCGTCTCCCGGCCGGACATGCCGACCGCCCGTCGGGCGCCGTCGATGACCGCGCGCACCTCCTTGACCCCGGCGGTGATCGCGGACAGCTCGACGAAGCGGCCCTCGACGGCCTGGCTGATGACGTGCGCGAGCGTGGTCTTGCCGGTACCGGGCGGTCCCCAGAGGATCACCGAGCTGGTCGCCGCCGGTCCGCGCGAACCGGCCACCAGCCGGCGCAGCGGCGAGCCGGGCTTCAGCAGCTGACGCTGCCCGGCGACCTCGTCCAGGGTGCGCGGGCGCATCCGTACGGCCAGCGGGGCCCGGCCGGGCTCCTTGGCCTGGCGTTCCTCGGCGGCGGCGGTGAAGAGGTCCGGTTCGTCCACACCGGAAGCCTATGCGAGGGCGCCGACACGCCCGCCGGGCAGCGCTACTGCACGGGCCCCCTGCGGCGGTCCAGCAGCACGACCTCGAACTCCTCCAGCGACACGACGGTGGCGCCGACGGCGGCCGCGGCCTGCGCCCGGGCGTCGGCCTGCGGCCCGCGGGAGGCCTCCAGGCCGGCCCGGTCGGCGAAGATCGAGCCCACCGCGACCCGGCCGCGCGACCGGTCGACGAGCATCGCGCCGGTGACGAACCCCCCGGTCTTCTCCAGCACGGGCAGCGCCCGTTCCCGGAAGACCCCGGCCAGCCGGTCCACCTTGGCCGGGTCGACCTCGGCCCGCACCAGCCGGAACCCGGCGCCCGGCCCGGCCTCGCCGGGCGGGGCCGCCGCCACGACCTCCCAGACGTCGGTGGTCACCGTGCCGGCCAGCGGCGCCAGCAGCTCGGCCCGGCGCTCGCCGAGCTCCTGGTCGCTGTCCCGCTCGGCCTGCGCGGACGCCCACCACGAACTCATGGCGATCTTGCCCAGTGCCCGGTCGGCGTACAGCCCGTAGCCGAGGTAGCCGGGCAGCACGGAGAGCAGCCCGACGGCCTCGGCGCGGAGCCCGTCGAGGGTCCGGTCGATCCGGTCCGGGTGCCCGGTGGCGTAGACGGTACGGACGAACATGAGCGCGCCTCCCGACGTCGCCCGGGCGCCACGGGGGCGGGTCGCAGGAGTGCGGCACCCGGAGGAGCCCCGTCTACTCCAGTCTGGCAGCGTGGTCCGGAACGTACTTCTGGAGGTCGCGCGGGGGCCGCTGGTAGCCGCGCGGGGCCGGGCGGGGCGGCAGGTCGATCCGCGGCGCCCTGATCTCGTGGTACGACACGGTCGACAGCAAGTGGGCGATCATGTTGATCCTGGCCCGGCGCTTGTCGTCGCTCTCCACCACGTGCCAGGGCGAGTCCGGGGTGTCGGTGTAGACGAACATCTCGTCCTTGGCCCGCGAGTAGTCCTCCCAGCGGGTGATCGACTCGACGTCCATCGGGGAGAGCTTCCAGCCCTTCATCGGGTCCTCCAGCCGCTCCCGGAAGCGCCGCTCCTGCTCGGTGTCGCTCACCGAGAACCAGTACTTGCGCAGCAGGATGCCCGCCTCGATCAGCATCCGCTCGAAGGTCGGGCACTGGCGCAGGAACTGCCAGTACTCCTCGTCCGTGCAGAAGCCCATCACCCGCTCGACCCCGGCCCGGTTGTACCAGCTGCGGTCGAACAGCACGATCTCCCCGGCCGCCGGCAGGTGCTCGACGTACCGCTGGAAGTACCACTGGCTCTTCTGCCGCTCCGTCGGCGTCGGCAGCGCCGCGACCCGGGCGATGCGCGGGTTCAGATACTCCGTCACCCGCTTGATCGCGCCGCCCTTGCCCGCCGCGTCGCGCCCCTCGAAGACGACCACCAGCCGGGCGCCCTCGACCCGCACCCACTCCTGGAGCTTCACCAGCTCCTGCTGGAGCCGGAGCAGTTCGCGCTCGTACGACCGCTTCGCCAGCCGCTGCACCTTGGCCACCCGGGATCCTCCGTCCGCCCGCTGATGATCCCTCACCGTAGGCGCTGCGGACCGGATCCGCAGGTCGTGGGCACGTAAGGGCGGCAGCGGCGGCCCCCTGAACCGCCGCTGCCGCACTCCCCCGATCATCGGCCGCAAGACCGAACGATCAACCTTCACCCACACCTGCCGGACCGGTCCAATTTCCGGTTCCATAACCTTGGGGAATGGATATCGACACCCGCCTGCTGCGCAGCTTCGCCGCGGTCTGCGAGGAGGGACAACTGACGGCCGCCGCAGCCCGCCTGTTCGTCTCCCAGCCGACGCTGACCAAGCAGATCCGCCAGCTGGAGACGCTGCTCGGGGTCGAGCTCTTCGAGCGCTCGCGCCGGGGCATGGCCCCCACCGCCGCCGGCCGCGCGCTCGCCGAGCACGCCGGCGCGATGCTGGCCGGCTGGGACGACGCGCTGCGCGCCACCAGGGCCGCCGCCGCCGAGCAGGTGGCGACGCTGCGGGTGGGGTTCGAGGGCGGCATCATCAACCTGATGACCCGCAGCACGGTCGCCGACTTCACCCGCCGCATGCCCGGCTGGCAGGTGGAACTGCGGCAGAACAACTGGTTCGACCCGACCTCGGGCCTGGCCACCGGCGAGATCGACCTCACCCTCTGGCACGCGCCGCCGTACATCTCCTCCCAGTACAACGTCGCCGTGCTCGGCGAGGAGCCGAGGGTGGTGGCGATGCCCGCCGGGCACCGGCTGGCCGCACTGGCGCACCTGCGCCTGGAGGACCTGCTGGACGAGCCGTTCGTGGCCATCCCGCACGAGGCCGGGCACTGGCGCGAGTACTGGCTCGCCGGCGAGGAGCGGCGCGGGCGTCCGGTGCGGATCGGCGCGGTGGCGCACAACACCGACGAGTGGCTGGCCGCGGTGGTGTGCGGCCAGGGCATAGGCATCGCGCCGAGGACGATGAGCCGGCTGGCGCCGCGCGAGGACGTCGCGTACCGGCCGGTGCAGGACCTGAGCCCGAGCCAGGTCGGGCTCTACTGGCCGAAGGACCGCGAACTCACCCCGGCGATGGCCGCGTTCGTGCACAGCTGCCGGGCCACCCTCGGCTCCGGGAGCAGGGACCGGTTCTGACGACCCCGCTAGACCGCCTCGAAGGGCTTGGGGTAGCGGCACAGCCCGCGCGGCCCGCCGTCGTACGCGGGCAGCGCGAGCGCCTGGAAGTACTCCTCCGGTACCTCGAACGGGCCGGTCACCTCGTGCAGTTGAGCCGGCGCGAAGCCGAACCGCTTGTAGTAGGCCGGGTCGCCGAGGACGATCACGAGCTTCTCCCCGGCCTCATCGGCCGCCGACAGCGCGGCCCGCACGACGAGTTCGCCGACGCCCTTGCGCTGCCACTCCGGCGCGACCGCGACCGGCGCGAGCGCCAGCCCCTCGCCGTCCTCACCGACCCGCAGCCGGGTCAGCAGCGCGTGCCCGATCACCAGCCCGGCGCCGTCCACCGCCACCAGCGACAGCTCCGGCAGCCAGGCCGGATCGCGGCGCAGCGCGTCCACGAGGTCCGCCTCGTCCGGGCCCGGGAACGCCGCCATGTGGACCCGTCGGGTCGCCGGGGCGTCGTCCGGACATTCGACTCTGGTACTGACCGTCATGAGTGGGTCAACCCTCCCTGTGTCACACGTCGTTGTGGACCGGCCCCGGACGGCGGGTGGACCGTCCGGGGCCGTTGCAGGTTAGCCGATGGCTCGTCAGCCCTTGGGCTGCGCCTCGGACTTGGCGTCCTCGCGAACCTTGGGCTGGGCGTCCACGCCGGCCTCGCGGCGCTGCGCCGGGGTGATCGGGGTCGGGGCGCCGGTCAGCGGGTCGCCGCCGGTGGACGTCTTCGGGAAGGCGATGACGTCCCGGATGGTGTCGTACCCGCCGAGGAGCGTGACGATCCGGTCCAGGCCGAAGGCGACGCCACCGTGCGGCGGCGGGCCGTAGTTGAAGGCGTCCAGCAGGAAGCCGAACTGCGAGGAGGCCTCCTCCTCGGAGAGGCCGATCGCGTCGAACGCGCGCTTCTGCACGTCCCGCTGGTGGATACGGATCGACCCGCCGCCCAGCTCCGAACCGTTGAGCACGAGGTCGTAGGCGTTGGACAGGGCCGAGCCCGGGTCGGTGTCGAAGGTGGCCAGCGACTGCGCGGTCGGGGCGGTGAACGGGTGGTGCACCGCGTGCCAGCCCTGGAACTCGCCCTTCTCGTCCTCGATCGGCTCGAACATCGGGAAGTCGACGACCCAGAGGAAGGCCCACTGCGACTCGTCGATCAGCTCGCAGCGGCGGCCGATCTCCAGGCGGGCGGCGCCCAGCAGCTCCTGCGAGGCGCGCTGCTTGCCGGCCGCGAAGAAGATCGCGTCGCCGTTCTTGGCACCCGCGGCCGCGGCGAGGCCTGCCAGGTGCTCCTCGGAGAGGTTCTTGGCGACGGGGCCGCGCAGCTCGCCGGTCTCGGCGTCGATGATGACGTAGGCGAGGCCGCGGGCGCCGCGCGCCTTGGCCCAGTCCTGCCAGGCGTCGAGGGCCTTGCGGGGCTGCGAGGCGCCGCCCGGCATGACCACGGCGCCGACGTACGGGGCCTGGAAGACGCGGAACTCGGTGCCCTTGAAATACTCGGTGAGGTCGGTGAGTTCCTGGCCGAAACGGACGTCCGGCTTGTCGGAGCCGTAGCGGCCCATGGCGTCCGCGTAGGTCATCCGGGGCAGCGGGTTGGGGAGCTCGTAGCCGTGCACCTCGCGCCAGATGGCGCCGACGATCTTCTCGCCGAGGGCCAGGATGTCCTCCTGGTCGACGAACGAGGCCTCGATGTCCAGCTGGGTGAACTCCGGCTGCCGGTCGGCACGGAAGTCCTCGTCGCGGAAGCAGCGGGCGATCTGGTAGTAGCGCTCCATGCCGGCCACCATCAGCAGCTGCTTGAACAGCTGGGGCGACTGCGGCAGCGCGTACCAGTGGCCGGGCTGCAGGCGGACCGGGACGAGGAAGTCGCGGGCGCCCTCGGGGGTGGAGCGGGTGAGGTACGGCGTCTCGATGTCGAGGAAGTCGTTCTCCTCCATCACCCGGCGGATGATGTTGTTGACCTTGGAGCGCAGCCGCAGGCCCTTGGCCGGGCCCTCGCGGCGCAGGTCCAGGTAGCGGTAGCGCAGCCGGACCTCCTCGTTGACCGTGCCCGGCTCGTACTCGGCGACCGGGAAGGGCAGCGGCGCGGCCTCGGAGAGGACCTCGATCTCGCTGACCACGACCTCGACCGCGCCGGTCGGGATGTCCGGGTTCTCGTTGCCCTCGGGGCGCACCCGGACGTCGCCGACGACCTTGACGCAGTACTCGGCGCGCAGGCCGTGCACCGACTCCAGGTCGCGGACCACGATCTGCACGGTGCCGGAGGCGTCGCGCAGATCGATGAAGGCCACGCCGCCGTGGTCGCGGCGGCGGGCGACCCAACCGGCCAGGGTGACGGTGGTGCCTGCGTGCTCCGGGCGGAGCGTGCCCGCGTCGTGCGTGCGGATCACAGCTGCTTCTCCTTCAGGGTGGTGACGAGTGCGTCGAGGGCGACGGGGGTCTGCTCGCCGGTGCTCAGGTCCTTGAGCTGGACGACGCCCTCGGCGAGGTCCCGGTCCCCGGCGATCAGGGCGAAGCGGGCGCCGGACCGGTCGGCGGACTTCATGGCGTTCTTGATGCTCTTGACGCCGAAGGCGAGGTCGGTGGCGACGCCGGCCCGGCGCAGCTCGACCACCTTGGCGAACAGCAGGTTCTTGGCCTCCTCGCCGAGCGCGACGGCGTAGACGGAGGTGGCGGCCGGCAGGTCGAGGACGACGCCCTCGGCCTCCAGCGCGAGGTAGGTGCGGTCCACGCCGAGGGCCCAGCCGACGGACGGCAGCGCCGGGCCGCCGATCATCTCGGACAGGCCGTCGTAGCGGCCGCCGCCACCGATCGCGGACTGGGCGCCGAGGCCGTTGTGCACGAACTCGAAGGTGGTGCGGGTGTAGTAGTCCAGGCCGCGGACGAGCTTCGGGTCGTCGGTGAACGCCACGCCGTTGGCGGTGAGCAGCTCGCGGACCTTCTCGTCGTACGCCTTGCAGTCCTCGCACAGGAAGTCGCGCAGCATCGGGGCGCCGACGAGCTGGGCCTGGACGGACTCGCGCTTGTCGTCGAGGACGCGCAGCGGGTTGATCCCGGCGCGGCGGCGGGTGTCCTCGTCCAGGTCGAGGCCGGAGAGGAACTCGATCAGGGCGGCGCGGTAGACCGGGCGGCACTGCTTGTCGCCGAGGCTGTTGAGCAGCAGCGTGTAGTTGTTCAGGCCCAGCGAGCGGAACGCGTCGTCGGCGAGGATGATCAGCTCGGCGTCCAGCGCCGGGTCCTCGGCGCCGATCGCCTCGGCGCCGACCTGCGAGAACTGGCGGTAGCGGCCGGCCTGCGGACGCTCGTAGCGGTAGTACGAGCCGGAGTACCAGAGCTTGACCGGCAGGTTGCCCAGCTTGTGCAGGTTGGCCTGGAGCGCGGCGCGCAGCACCGAGGCGGTGCCCTCGGGGCGCAGCGCGAGGTCCTCCTTGCCGCGCTTGGTGAGGGAGAACATCTCCTTGGTCACGATGTCGGTGGACTCGCCGACGCCGCGGGAGAACAGCTTCACGTCCTCGAAGACCGGGGTCTCGATGTAGCCGTAACCGGCCCGGCGGGCGGGCGCGGCGATGCGCTCGCGGATCGCCAGGAAGGTCGCGGAGCTGGGGGGCAGCAGATCGTAGGTGCCCTTGGGGGCGGTGAAGGTGCTCAACTTCTCTTCCGTCACATTCCTCGTCGCGGGAAAGCCGGGGCGCCGGCCGCCCCCGCTGCCTGTCGGAGGTAGGGGTTGGTGGCGCGCTCGCGGCCGATGGTGGTCTGACCGCCGTGGCCGGAGAGGACCACGGTGGAATCGTCGAGGGGCAGGCACACCCGGGCCAGCGAGCGCATGATCGCCTCGCTGTCCCCGCCCGGGAGGTCGGTACGCCCGATGGAGCCGGCGAACAGCAGGTCGCCCGAGAACAGCACCGGGGGGAGGTCCTCGGCGCCGGGCGTCCGGAAGGTCACCGACCCCCCGGTATGGCCCGGGGCGTGGTCCACCGTGAGCTGCAGGCCGGCCAGCTCCAGCACGCTGCCGTCGGTGAGCTCGCGCACGTCGTCGGGCTCGCCGACGGTGATCTCGCCCATCAGCTGGGTGCCCATGGAGCGGCCGAGCGCCTTCTCCGGGTCCGACATCATGTAGCGGTCCTCGGGGTGGATCCAGGCCGGGACGCCGCGGGCGCCGCAGACCGGGACCACCGAGGCGACGTGGTCGATGTGGCCGTGGGTGAGCAGCACGGCGACGGGCTTCAGCCGGTGCTCGCGGATCAGCTCCTCGACACCCTGGGCCGCCTGGTGGCCGGGGTCGACGATGACGCACTCCTCGCCCTGCGCCGGCGCGACCAGGTAGCAGTTGGTGCCCCAGGCTCCAGCGGGGAATCCGGCGATGAACACGCGCGTCCTTCGGGTGTGCGGCGACAGGCGGCGGCTACCAGTGATGGTGACCTGGATGACCTGGATAACTCAGATAAGGCAGCCTACCGGCGGTCCGGCTCCGGTTGCGAACCAGATAGCGGGCGCGCGCCCGGCCGTCTGACAGGTTCACCGCGTTCTTACGGGCCCGGTCCCTACACTTGGCCGCCGATGGATGCGATGATCCGCTCCGGAAACCATCCACTCTTCCCGCACATCCTCAGGAGACACGGCCGGTGGTCAGCAGCGAACAGCGGCGGCGGCAGCTCGCCCGCGAGAAGTACGAGCGCCAGATGGAGCGCCGCGTCGCGGCGGCGGCCGCCCGCAAGCGCCGGAACACGATCCTGGGCGCCTCGCTCGCCGTGGTCGTCCTGGCCGGCGGCGGCACCCTGATCGCCACGGGCGCCTTCAGCTCGGACGACAAGGACAAGACGAACACCGCCCAGGCGGCGCCGACCCAGCCGGCGACCGACGCCTCCCAGCCGACCGCCCCGCCGACCCGCAAGCCGGTCGAGGGCTGCGCGGACCCGGCGCCGGGCAAGCCCAACGGCAAGCAGTGGCAGGCCGAGCCCGCCATGACGATCGACACCGCCGGCACGTACACCGCGACGCTGGACACCAACTGCGGCAAGGTGACGATCGCCCTGGACGCGGCCAAGGCCCCGCACACGGTGAACTCCTTCGCCTTCCTGTCCGGCGAGCAGTACTTCGACCACACCAAGTGCCACCGCCTCACCACCGGCGGCATCTTCGTACTCCAGTGCGGCGACCCGACCGCCAGCGCGACCGTGCCGGGCGGCATGGGCGGCCCCGGCTACAAGTTCGCGGACGAGAACCTGACCGGCGCGACCTACCCGGCGGGCACCGTCGCGATGGCCAACTCCGGCCCGGGGACCAACGGGAGCCAGTTCTTCCTGGTCTACAAGGACACCCAGCTCGACTCGAAGTACACCCCCTTCGGCAAGATCACCGGGGGCCTGGACGTGCTGCAGAAGATCGCCGCCGCGGGCACCCTGGAGGGCAGCCCGGACGGCCACCCGATGGCCGACGTCACCTTCAACTCGGTTACCGTCTCGAAGGGTTGACAACCCCCGGGGCCTGCCGGAACGCGTGCCAGAGCGCGTTCCGGCGCGGCCCCGGCCCGAAATCGCCCGGCCCGGATGCGGACAGCACCGGGCCTGGTCGCCTATGTTGGCGTTGTGTAGGGTGCCCGGACCCGCCTTAGCCGTCACCCTCGGCAGCAAGACACGGCGGACGGGGACGGCGGACTCTTTCGGTCCGCCGCACATCAACTGTGGACGACGGACGCGCGCCGCCCCGGCGCGGGCGCGACGTCATGTGGAGGACGCGCTATGAGCAGCGACCCGTGGGGCCGTGTCGACGAGCAGGGCACGGTCTACGTCAGGACGGCCGACGGAGAACGCGTCGTGGGTTCCTGGCAGGCCGGCTCGCCCGAGGAGGCCCTGGCCTACTTCGAGCGCAAGTACCAGGGCATCGAGGTGGAGATCGGCCTGCTGGAGAAGCGGGTGCGCACCACCGACCTGGCCGCCAAGGACGCCCAGACCGCGCTGGAGCACCTGCGCGCGCAGGTGACCGAGGGGCACGCGGTGGGCGACCTGGACGCCCTGGCCAAGCGACTGGACACGCTGGCCGGTGAGATCGAGACCCGGCGCGAGGAGCGCAAGGCCGCCCGGGCCAAGGCCCAGGACGAGACCCGCACCGCCAAGGAGGCGCTGGTCTCCGAGGCCGAGCAGCTCGCCGGCTCCACCCAGTGGCGGGAGGCCGGAGACCGGCTGCGCGCCCTGGTGGACACCTGGAAGGGCCTGCCCCGGCTGGACCGCAAGAGCGACGACGAGCTGTGGCACCGCTTCTCGCACGCCCGCTCGGTCTTCTCCAAGCACCGCAAGGCGCACTTCGCGGCCCTGGACGCCGAGCGCGAGCAGGCCCGGCAGACCAAGGAGGCGCTGGTCGCCGAGGCCGAGGCGCTGTCCTCGTCGACCGAGTGGGGCGACACCGCGGCCGGCTACCGCGACCTGATGGCGCGCTGGAAGGCCGCCGGCCGGGCCCAGCGGGACGTCGAGGACGAGCTGTGGGCGCGGTTCCGCGGCGCGCAGGACGTCTTCTTCCAGGCCCGTTCCGCGGTGTTCAGCGAGCGGGACGCCGAGCAGGTGGCCAACCAGAAGCTCAAGGAGGCGCTGGCCGTCGAGGCCGAGGCGATCCTGCCGATCACCGACCTGAAGGCCGCCAAGGCCGCGCTGCGCGAGATCAACGAGCGCTGGGAGGCGATCGGGCACGTACCGCGCGACGCCCGTCCGAAGCTGGACGGCCGGCTGAACGCGGTCGAGCGGGCGATCCGCGAGACCGAGGACGCCGAGTGGAAGCGCTCCAACCCGGAGGCCAAGGCCCGCGCCGCCGGCATGGTCGGCCTCTTCCAGGCCAAGGCCGACAAGATCCAGGCCGACCTGGACAAGGCCCGCGCCGCCGGCAACGCCTCCAAGGTCGCCAAGCTGGAGTCCGAGCTGGCCGGCGTCCAGGAGCTGCTGGAGCAGGCCCACAAGAGCCAGGAGGAGTTCAGCGGCTGATCCCTCGGCCCGCTGGACGGCGAAGGCCCCCGGAGCGCTTGAACACAAGAGCTTCGGGGGCCTTCCTCATGCCCGTGGCACGTGCGTCACTTGCGGGCCGAGGTGACGCGATAGACGTCGTACACGCCCTCGACCCCGCGGACGGCCTTGAGCACGTGGCCCAGGTGCTTCGGGTCGCCCATCTCGAAGGTGAACCGGCTCATCGCGACCCGGTCGCGCGAGGTCTGCACCGCCGCGGACAGGATGTTGACGTGCTGGTCGGAGAGCACCCGGGTGACGTCCGAGAGCAGCCGCGAGCGGTCCAGCGCCTCGACCTGGATCGCGACCAGGAAGACCGAGGACTGGGTGGCGGCCCACTCGACGTCGATCATCCGCTCGGGCTGCTGGCTCAGCGCCTCGACGTTGACGCAGTCGGCGCGGTGCACCGAGACGCCGTTGCCGCGGGTCACGAAGCCGACGATCGGGTCTCCCGGCACCGGGGTGCAGCAGCGGGACAGCTTGACCCAGACGTCCTCGACACCCTTGACGATCACGCCCGGGTCGCCCTTGGCCCGGCGGCGGATCGCCCTGCGGGTGTCGTGCGTCGGGGTCGCGGTCTCGGCCAGGTCCTCGGTGGCGCCCTCCTCGCCGCCGAGCGCCTGGACCAGCTTCTGCACGATGTTCTGCGCGGCGACGTGCCCCTCGCCGATCGCGGCGTAGAGCGAGGAGATGTCGGGGTAGCGCATCTCGTGGGCCAGCGTGACCAGCGAGTCGCCGGTCAGGATCCGCTGGATCGGCAGGCCCTGCTTGCGCATCGCCCGGACGATCGCCTCCTTGCCGTGCTCGATCGCCTCCTCGCGGCGCTCCTTCGAGAACCAGGCACGGATCTTGTTGCGAGCGCGCGGCGACTTGACGAAGCCCAGCCAGTCCCGGGAGGGGCCGGCGTTCTCCGCCTTGGAGGTGAACACCTCGACGGTGTCGCCGTTCTCCAGGGTCGACTCCAGCGGCACCAGCCGCCCGTTCACCCGGGCCCCGATGGTCCGGTAGCCGACCTCGGTGTGCACCGCGAAGGCGAAGTCGACCGGGGTCGCGCCCGCCGGCAGGGCTATCACGTCGCCCTTGGGCGTGAAGACGAAGACCTCGTTGCTGGCCAGGTCGAAGCGGAGCGACTCCAGGAACTCGCCCGGGTCGGCGGTCTCCTTCTGCCAGTCCAGCAGCTGCCGCAGCCAGGCCATCTCGTTGACGGCGCCGGCCTTGTCGTCCTTGCGGACCTGGGTCGGCGTGTCGGTGCGCACCTTGGACGCGCCGGCCACCGCACGCTGCTTGTACTTCCAGTGCGCGGCGATGCCGTACTCGGCCCGCCGGTGCATGTCGAAGGTGCGGATCTGGAGCTCGACGGGCTTGCCGCCGGGCCCGATCACCGTCGTGTGCAGCGACTGGTACATGTTGAACTTGGGCATCGCGATGTAGTCCTTGAACCGCCCCGGCACCGGGTTCCACCGCGCGTGGATGGTGCCCAGCGCCGCGTAGCAGTCGCGGACGGTGTCGACCAGGACCCGGATGCCCACCAGGTCGTAGATCTCGGCGAAGTCCCGGCCCCGGACGATCATCTTCTGGTAGACCGAGTAGTAGTGCTTCGGCCGGCCCGTGACGGAGGCGGTGATCCGGGCGCCGCGCAGGTCGCCCTGGACCTGGTCGATGACGGTCGCCAGGTACTCGTCCCGCTTGGGGGCGCGCTCGGCGACCAGCCGGACGATCTCGTCGTACATCTTGGGGTAGAGGATCGCGAAGGCGAGGTCCTCCAGCTCCCACTTGATGGTGTTCATGCCCAGCCGGTGCGCCAGCGGGGCGTAGATCTCCAGCGTCTCGCGGGCCTTCTTCTCCTGCTTCTCCCGCTTGAGGTAGCGCATCGTGCGCATGTTGTGCAGGCGGTCGGCGAGCTTGATCACCAGGACGCGCGGGTCCTTGGCCATCGCGACGACCATCTTGCGGACGGTCTCGGCCTGCGCGGCCTCGCCGAACTTGACCCGGTCGAGCTTGGTGACACCGTCCACCAGCAGGGCCACCGAGTCGCCGAAGTCCTTGCGCAGGGTCTCCAGGCCGTAGTCGGTGTCCTCGACGGTGTCGTGCAGCAGCCCGGCCATCAGGGTCGGGGCGTCCATGCCCAGCTCGGCCAGGATGGTCGCGACGGCCAGCGGGTGGGTGATGTACGGGTCGCCGCTCTTGCGCTTCTGCCCGCGGTGCCACTTCTCGGCCACCGCGTAGGCGCGCTCGATGTCGCGCAGCAGCGCCGGGTCGGCCTTCGGGTCGTTCGCCCGGATCGAGCGGAACAGCGGCTCGAGGACGGGGTTGAGCACGCTGGAGCGCTGGCCGCCGAGGCGGGCCAGGCGGGCGCGCATGCCGCCGGCGGCGGAGCCGCGGCCGGTGGGCGGGAACGAACGCGAGGAGGTCGGCGCCGGACGTGCCGGGGTGGCCCCCGAGGGCGTGGGACGGTTTTCGGGGGCGGCCGCTGCGGCCGTGGGCACAACCTCGTCGGGCAAGGACACTCCTCGGGGCACCGGGGCCGGCCCCTCGCGGGCCGCGCCGCCAGCGCACAACCGGGAGGGGATGAATCTTCATGGTACCGAGCCGGGCGCTCCGGTGTTCAGCCGCCCGGGTGCGGACACGCGAAGGCGGCGGTCAGATGATCCGACCGCCGCCTGTCGCTCAGGTCCCGCAGGCCCCTCAGACCGTGACCAGCGTCTCCAGCGGGGCGCCGTCCAGGTGCCCGGCCAGCCGCTCGCGGCCGTCCAGGAAGCCCAGCTCCATCAGCACCACGACGCCCGCCAGCTCGGCGCCCGCCTCCTTCACCAGGTCCAGCGCGGCGCCGATGGTCCCGCCGGTGGCCAGCACGTCGTCCACCACCAGCACCCGCTCACCGGGCGCGAAGGCGTCGCACTGCACCTCCAGCGTCGCCAAGCCGTACTCCAGCTCGTACGAGCGCCGGAACACCTCGCCGGGCAGCTTGCCGGCCTTGCGGATCGGCACGAAGCCCAGCCCGGCCGCGAAGGCCGCCGGAGCCGCCAGCACGAAGCCGCGCGCCTCCAGACCGACCACCTTCGTCGCCCCGAGCGCCTGCGCCCGGTCCGCGAGCGCCCGGGTGAGGGCGCCGAAGGCCTCGGCGTCGGCGAGCAGCGGCGCGATGTCCTTGAACAGCACACCCGGCTTCGGGTGGTCCGGGACGTCCCGGATCCGGCTGTTCAGCAGATCGGCCAGTGCGGTGTCGGCGGTGGTCACGGTGTCCTGTCCTTCGGGTCGGGGCTCAGCGCTTGGTGGACGGACGGCCCTTGGCACGCGAGGTGCCGGCCGACCGGCCGCGCTGACCGACCATACCCGTCGGCTCGTCCGCGATCTCCTCGCCCTCCGAGCCCTCGCCGTCCTCGGCCGAGGCGGCCTTGGCCGCCTGGCTCGCGCGGTGCTGCAGGACCCGCTTGCGCAGCGCCTTCATCTGCGGCTGCTCCTCCTTGAGCTGCGCCAGCAGCGGGGTGGCGACGCAGATCGAGGAGTAGGCACCGGCCGCGAGACCGATGAACAGCGCGAGCGAGATGTCGTTCAGCGTGCCGGCGCCCAGGATGCCGCCACCGATGAACAGCAGCGCGGCGACCGGCAGCAGGGCGACCACGGTGGTGTTGAGCGAACGCACCAGGGTCTGGTTGAGGCCCGCGTTGGCCGCCTCGCTGTAGGTGAGCTTGTTCTGCTTGGTGAGCCCCTTGGTGTTCTCCTTCACGGTGTCGAAGACGACGACCGTGTCGTAGAGCGAGTACCCGAGGATCGTCAGGAAGCCGATCACCGTACCGGGGGTGACCTCGAAGCCCACCAGGGCGTACACGCCGATGGTGATCAGGAGGTCGTGGATGAGGGCGACCAGGGCGGCCACCGCCATCCGCCACTCGAAGGCGATCGCCAGGTAGGCCGTCACCAGGATCATGAAGACGATCAGACCGGTGAGCGCCTTGTCGGAGATCTGCTTGCCCCAGCTGGGGCCGATCACCTGGGCCTCGACGGTGTCCAGCGGCACGCCCAGCTTCTGCGAGAGCTGCGCACGGATGTCGTCCGAGCTCTTCTGCTCGTCGGTGCTGACCTGGACGCGGATCTTACCGTTGTCCGTCGACTGCACCAGCGGGTGCGAGGACACGATCTCGTTGGCGGTGGTCTGCGCCTGCGAGACGGTCAGCCCCGGCTTGTTGACGGTGTAGACCGAACCGCCCTTGAACTCGATGCCCAGGTGCAGGCCCATGGCCAGGCCGATCGCGGCGACCAGGACGATGACACCGGAGATCGAGTACCAGATCTTGCGGCGGCCGACGAAATCGAAGCTGATCTCGCCCTGGTAGAGCCGGTGGCCCAGATTGGAGAAGCGTGACACGGTGTCAGGCCTCCTTCACGGCGGCAGAGGAGGGGCTACGGCGACGGCTGCTGCGCAGCGGCGGGCGAGCGCCCAGCCGCTTCGGGTCCAGGCCGGACCACGGGTGGCCGTCGGCGAAGAACCTGCGCCGGGCCAGCAGCGTGATCAGCGGCTTGGTGAAGAGGAAGATCACCACGACGTCGAGCGCCGTGGTCAGACCCAGGGTGAAGGCGAAGCCCTGCACCTTGCCGACCGAGACGATGTAGAGCACCGCGGCACACAGGAAGGACACGAAGTCCGACACCAGGATGGTGCGCCGGGCGCGCGGCCAGGCCCGCTGGACCGCCGGGCGCAGCGGGGCACCCTCGCGGACCTCGTCGCGGATGCGCTCGAAGTACACGATGAACGAGTCGGCGGTGATACCGATCGCGACGATCGCACCGCAGACCGCCGGCAGGTTCAGCGCGAAGCCGATCCCGCCGCCGAGCAGGCTCATGATCGAGTAGGTCAGGATCGCCGAGACGACCAGACCCGCGATCGAGACCAGGCCGAGGCCGCGGTAGTAGATCACCGAGTAGGCGACCACCAGCAGCATGCCGATCGCACCGGCGATCAGACCGGCCTTGAGCTGGTCCGAGCCGAGCTGCGGGGACACGGTGGTGATGTCGCCCTTGCTGAACTCCAGCGGCAGGGCGCCGTAGCTCAGCACGTTGGCCAGGTCCTTGGCCTCGGTCTGGCTGAAGGTGCCGGAGATGACGGCGCTGCCGCCGGGGATGGCGTTGCGCACGTACGGGTGGGAGACGACCTCGCCGTCCAGCACGATGGCGAACTGGTTGGTCGGGTCGGGCATGGTGGCCAGCTTGCCGGTGACGTCGGCGAAGGCGCTGGTGCCCTTGTCGTTGAACTGGAGCTGGACCTGCCAGCCGCCGCCCTGCTGGGTGTCGATGGACGGCTGGGCCTTGGAGACGTCCGATCCCTTCACGGCCACCGGGCCGAGGGCGAGCTTGGCGTAGGCGCCGCCGCGCTCGGGGTTCTGGGTGCAGGCGACGACCGGCTTGTCCTCGGGCTGCTGACCGAACTGCTGACGCAACTCGGGCTTGGTGCAGTCGAGGTCGCTGAACGCCTTCTGCAGCTCCGGCGGCACGGTGCCCTGGGTCATCGCGGCGGAGAGGTCGGCCGGGTTCGGGGCCGTGGCGGGGGCGCTCGGGGTGCCGGAGGCGGCCGCGGACGGCGCGCCGGAGGCCGGGGCGCTGGCGGTGCCGCTCGGGTTGGCGGCCACGCCGGTGGCGGCCGTGGAGGGGCTGGCGTCGGCCGCGAGGGCCTCACCGACGGCGCGGCCCTGCTTGGTGGCGCTCGCGCTCGCGCTCGGGGTGGCGGAGGCGGCGGCGGACGGCGTGCCGGAGGCGGCGGCGCTCGGGGCGGCCGAACCGGTGGCCGACGGGGCCGCGCCCGGGGTGCCGGAGGCACCGGCGGACGGGGTGGCGGTGGGGGCCGGGACCTGGAGACCGCTGGGCGCCACGGCCAGGACCGGGCGGAAGTAGAGCTTCGCGGTGGTGCCGACCTGTTCCGCGGTGTTCTGCCGGTCGCCGCCCTTGGGAATGTTCACGATGATCGTGTCCGAGCCCTGGGTCTGGACCTCCGCCTCGGAGACACCCATCCCGTTGACCCGGCGCTCGATGATCCCGGTGGCGATGTCCATGTTGGACTTGTTGATCGCCTTGGGGTCGGTCGACTTCGCGGTCAGCGTGATGCTGGTGCCGCCGGCGAGGTCGATGCCGAGCCTGGGCTTGGTGTTGCCCGTCCCGAACATGAGGGCGACCAGTCCGACGGTGACGACCAGGATGAGGGCCAGTGCCCGCCCTGGGTAGCCGTCGCGCGGGCGCGACTTGGGTGTTGCCACCTTGCTCGTTTCTCCCTGTCCATGCCACCTCCCCGACCGGACCCCCGTCCGGCTCGTGGCGGGACGGGGGCATGGCGGTCTGGCGGCCCTGAAGTCCTGTGGGCTCGCGGCACTGCGCCGCGCGGCCGGGCGGGTTGCCCGGCCGTACTACTTGCTCGCGGGAGCCCCGCCCTCGGCATCGCCCTTCTCGGCGCTGTCCTTGGTGAGCGTCAGCGGCTTGTCCTCGACCGGCGCGGCGTCGGCGTCCACGTCCTCCGGCTCGGGCAGCTCGTCCTCGGCGGGGCGGCCGTTGATGATCGCGTCGTACTCCTGGGGCTCCAGGACGGCCGCGATCGCGCTCTTGGTGAAGTGGGTGACCACGCCGGGCGCGATCTCCAGCTCGACGGTCTCGTCGTTGACCGCCTTCACCTGGGCGTACAGACCCCCGATGGTGCGCACTCCCGCCCCGGGCTCCAGCGAGGTCTGCATCGACTGCATCTGCTGCTGGCGCTTCTTCTGCGACCGGAACATGAGCACGATCGCGATGATGGGGAGGAGAAGGATGATGAAGTTCACTGCAGCCAGGGTCCTTTACGGGTCGCCGGTCGGCGGCCTGTGTGGTATTGGTCGGCCCGTCAGGTGAGAGGGGCGGTCCGGCGGAGTCTAGGCGACCCCGAACTGATCGGACAACGCCAAGCATCGCATCCTGCCGCCGAAAGTGGCGACCCTCCGCCTGCACGGTTTCCCCGGACTTCGTCCTTGGCTTCTCCGCCGGCTTCCCCGCGCGGCGCGTCGCCGGGCCCCTCGGGAACCGGGGACGCACGTCACCCGTTCAGCCCTCGTCGGGCGGGAAGAGTTCGGCCTGGGCCGGGACGATGCCGCGAGTGGGCTGGACCGGCGGGGTCAGCCCGAGGTGCTGCCAGGCGGCGGCGGTGGCGATCCGGCCGCGCGGGGTGCGGGCGAGCAGGCCCTCGCGCACCAGGAAGGGCTCGGCGACCTCCTCGACCGTCTCGGCCTCCTCACCGACTGCGACCGCCAATGTCGACAAACCGACCGGGCCGCCGCCGAACAGCCGCAGCAGCGCGTCCAGCACCGCGCGGTCCAGCCGGTCCAGGCCGCGGGCGTCCACCTCGTAGACGTCCAGCGCCTGGGCCGCGATCCCGGCGGTGACCACGCCGTCGTGCCGGACCTGGGCGTAGTCGCGGACCCGGCGCAACAGCCGGTTGGCGATGCGCGGCGTGCCGCGCGAGCGCCCGGCGATCTCGGCCGCGCCGGCCGGGTCGATCTCGACGTCCAGCAGTGCGGCCGAGCGGTGCACCACCCGCTGGAGCTCGGCCGGCGCGTAGAACTCCATGTGCCCGGTGAAGCCGAACCGGTCCCGCAGCGGCGGCGGCAGCAGGCCGGCCCGGGTGGTGGCGCCGACCAGGGTGAAGGGCGGCAGCTCCAGCGGGATGGCGGTGGCGCCCGGGCCCTTGCCGACGATCACGTCGACCCGGAAGTCCTCCATCGCCATGTAGAGCATCTCCTCGGCGGGCCGGGACATCCGGTGGATCTCGTCGAGGAACAGCACCTCGCCCTCGGTGAGTGAGGAGAGGATCGCCGCGAGGTCGCCCGCGTGCTGGATGGCCGGCCCCGAGGTGATCCGGATCGGCGCGCCCAGCTCGGCCGCGATGATCATCGACAGGGTCGTCTTGCCGAGCCCGGGCGGGCCGCTCAGCAGCACGTGGTCCGGTGCGGCCCCGCGCTTGCGGGCGGCCTGGAGCACCAGGGACAGCTGCTCGCGCACCCGCTCCTGGCCGATGAACTCGTCCAGCAGCTTGGGCCGCAGCGCCGCCTCGACCGCCTGGTCCTCGCCGTCGGCGGCGGCCGTGACCAGCCGGTCGGCCGCCGGGTCGGAGTCGTACGGGGTCATCAGCGAGGGCTCCAATGTCGACAAACGGACAGATCGTCAGATGGGCTTCAGCGGGCGCGGTTCAGGGTGCGCAGCGCGGCCTTGAGCAGGGCGCCGACGTCGGTGACGGCCTGCGCCTGCGCCTGCGGGGCGACGGCGTCGACCGCCTCGTCCGCCTCCTTCGGCGCGTACCCGAGGCCGACCAGCGCGGAGTGCAGCTGCTCGCTCCACGGCGCGGGCCCGGCGGCGAGCGGCTTCTGCGCCGGGACGCTGCCGTGCGGGGCGCCCAGCTTGTCCTTGTACTCCAGCAGCAGCTTGGCCGCCTTGGCCTTGCCGATGCCGGGCACGGCCACCAGGGCTTTCTCGTCCCCGTTCGCCACGGCCAGCCGCAGCGCGTCGGGGCTGTGCACGCCGAGGATCGCCTGCGCGAGCTTCGGCCCGACCCCCGGCGCGGCCTGCAGGATCTCGAAGACGGCCCGCTCGTCGTCGTCCGCGAAGCCGAACAGCGTCAGCGAGTCCTCCCGGACGACGAGCGAGGTGGCGAGCCGGGCCGGCTCCCCCAGCCGCAGCCCGGCCAGCGTGTTCGGCGTGCACTGCACGGCCATGCCGACCCCGCCGACCTCGACGACCGCGAGCCCGGCGGAGATGGCCGCCACGGGTCCTTGCACGAAGGCGATCACCGGCTACTGCCTTTCACGGGAGTGGATCGGGCTTTTCTGGGGGGTGGCGCGGGCCGCCTGGATCGCGGCCTCCAGGCGGTTCGTCGTCCGGCCGCGCCAGATGTGGCAGATGGCCAGCGCCAGCGCGTCGGCGGCGTCGGCCGGCTTCGGCGGGGCGTCCAGCCGCAGCAGGCGCTGCACCATGGCGGTGACCTGCGCCTTGTCGGCCCGGCCCGAGCCGGTGACGGCGGCCTTGACCTCGCTCGGGGTGTGCAGGGTGACGGGGATGCCGCGCCGGGTGGCGCACAGCATCGCGACGGCGCTGGCCTGGGCGGTGCCCATCACCGTCCGGACGTTGTGCTGGGCGAACACCCGCTCGACGGCGACCAGGTCGGGCCGGTGCTCGTCGAGCCAGCGCTCCATGCCCTGCTCGACCAGCAGCAGCCGCTGCCCGATCTCCGCGTCCGCGGGCGTGCGCACGACGCCGACCCCGGCCATCCGCAGCGGCCGCCCCGGCGCGCCCTCGACCACGCCGACACCGCACCTGGTCAGCCCCGGGTCCACGCCCAGTACCCGCACGTCACGCCCCGCCTCTCGTCCTCGACCTGCGAAGGCTACCGTCCCGGTCGGACAACCCGACCGACGACACCGGCCCGGTGGTCCAGGGACCACCGGGCCGGGCAGTGAGAACGGTCACCCGCCGTCGATCAGGCGACGGTCGGTCACTCGGCGTCGAGCTGCGCGCCGACCTCGTCCGAGATGTCGAAGTTGGCGAAGACGTTCTGCACGTCGTCGCTGTCCTCCAGCGCGTCGATCAGCTTCAGGATCTTGCGGGCGCCGTCGACGTCCAGCTCGACCTGCATGCTCGGGAGGAAGTTGGCCTCGGCCGAGTCGTAGTCGACGCCGGCGTCGACCAGGGCGGTGCGGACGGCGACCATCTTCGAGGCCTCGGAGACGATCTCGAACGAGTCGCCGAGGTCGTTGATCTCCTCCGGCTCCTGGTCGAGGACGACCTCGAAGAGCTTGTCCTCGTCCACGCCGTCGGCCTTGGGGACGATCACGACACCCTTGCGGGTGAACAGGTACGACACCGAGCCCGGGTCGGCCATCGAGCCGCCGTTGCGGGTCATCGCGACGCGCACGTCGGAGGCGGCGCGGTTGCGGTTGTCGGTGAGGCACTCGATCAGGACCGCGACACCGTTCGGGCCGTAGCCCTCGTACATGATGGTCTGGTAGTCGGCGCCGCCGGCCTCCAGGCCGCCACCGCGCTTGACGGCGCGGTTGATGTTGTCGATCGGGACCGAGCTCTTCTTCGCCTTCTGGATGGCGTCGTAGAGGGTCGGGTTGCCGGCCGGGTCGGGCCCGCCGGTGCGCGCCGCCACCTCGATGTTCTTGATCATCTTGGCGAAGAGCTTGCCGCGCTTGGCGTCGATCACGGCCTTCTTGTGCTTGGTGGTAGCCCACTTAGAGTGGCCGGACATCGCCAGCTCCTTTACGTCGCCAAATGGAAATGAAACAGCTGAGATCTTACCGGTGTCGTCACCGGTGAGGTGCACACGGTCAGCACGCGGCCCCGCGGGCTACGCGGCGAGGTGCTCCTCGACCATCCGCACGAAGTAGGCGTGCACCCGGTGGTCGCCGGTGAGCTCCGGGTGGAACGACGTGGCCAGCAGGTTCCCCTGGCGCACCGCCACGATCCGGCTCTCCGGACCGTCCGCGGCCGGCAGCTCGGCCAGCACCTCGACGCCCGCGCCGACCGCCTCGACCCAGGGCGCGCGGATGAACACGCCGTGCACCGGCGCGTCGCCCAGGCCCTCGAAGGCGATCCCGGACTCGAAGGACTCGTTCTGGCGCCCGAAGGCGTTGCGCCGCACGGTCATGTCGATGCCGCCGACGGTCTCCTGGTCCTCGCGGCCGTCCAGGATCTTGTCCGCCAGCATGATCATGCCCGCGCAGGTGCCGTACACCGGCATCCCGGCGGCGACCCGCTCGCGCAGCGGCTGCATCACGTCGAACAGCAGGGCCAGCTTGGACATGGTGGTGGACTCCCCGCCGGGGATCACCAGCGCGTCGACCTCGGCCAGCTCCTCGGCGCGGCGCACCGGACGGGCGAGCGCGTCGGCCTCGGCCAGCGCCACCAGGTGCTCGCGGACGTCGCCCTGCAGGGCGAGGACGCCGATGACTGGAGTGCTCACGGTCTTCAACCTCGTTCGATCTTCTGGAGGAATGCGTGGCACGGCCCGCCGCGCGCCGAGGCGCTGCGGCGGGCCGGCCCGGGTACGGGGGCGATTACCAGCCGCGGTTGGCGTAGCGCTCGGTCTCCGGCAGGGTGTCGCAGTTGATGCCGACCATGGCCTCGCCGAGGTTGCGGGAGGCGTCGGCGATGATCTTCGGGTCGTCGTAGAAGGTGGTGGCCTTCACGATGGCGGCGGCGCGCTTGGCCGGGTCGCCCGACTTGAAGATGCCGGAGCCGACGAACACGCCCTCGGCGCCCAGCTGGCGCATCAGCGCGGCGTCGGCCGGGGTGGCCACGCCACCGGCGGAGAACAGCACGACCGGCAGCTTGCCGAGCTCGGCGACCTCCTTGACCAGCTCGTACGGGGCGCGCAGCTCCTTGGCGGCGGCGTACAGCTCGTTGTGGTCCAGGGCGCGCAGGTGGCCGATCTCGTTCTTGATCTGGCGCAGGTGACGGACGGCCTCGACGACGTTGCCGGTGCCGGCCTCGCCCTTCGAGCGGATCATGGCCGCGCCCTCGGCGATGCGGCGCAGGGCCTCGCCCAGGTTGGTGGCACCGCAGACGAAGGGGGTGGTGAAGGCCCACTTGTCGGAGTGGTTGACCTCGTCGGCCGGGGTCAGGACCTCGGACTCGTCGATGTAGTCGACGCCGAGCGACTGCAGGACCTGGGCCTCGACGAAGTGGCCGATGCGGGACTTGGCCATGACCGGGATCGAGACCGCCTCGATGATCTCCTCGATCATGTTCGGGTCCGACATGCGGGCCACGCCGCCGTCCTTGCGGATGTCGGCCGGGACCCGCTCCAGCGCCATGACGGCGACAGCGCCGGCGTCCTCGGCGATCTTCGCCTGCTCGGCGTTGACCACGTCCATGATCACACCGCCCTTGAGCTGCTCGGCCATGCCGCGCTTCACCCGGGCGGTGCCGATCTGCGGCTGGTCTGCGGTGGTGGGGGTGGTGGACACGTGAGACCTCACTCGAAGAATGAACCAGTGCTATCGCCCTATGGTAGGCGCATGAATTGACGCATCCATGCGCCACCAAGTCCAGCCCGCACCACCGGATGCGACAAACAGGCCGTATCCGTGCACGGACCTCCGTGCACGGACGTCAGGCCGGTGCGCCCTCGGGCGTGAGGGCCGGCGGCGGTGCGTCGTCCATCTCGAACGCCATCGGGAACGGCGCCTTCCCGGCCAGCCGGAAGTACCGCACCAGCCGGTGCTGGCGCACCGCCCGCGCCGCCCGCACCGCGTCGTTGTGGAACCGGCGCGCCATCGGCACCCGCCGGACCGCCGCCGTCAGGTCCTTCACGGCCTCCTCGCCGCCCGGCTCGGCCACCAGCGCCGCCACCTGCTCCGGCTCGGCGAACACCGCCCGCAGCGCCAGGCTCAGCTGGCTCTCCGCCACCTCGCGCTGCTCGTCGTCCGCCTGCCGGGCCGCATGCGCCGCGTCCAGCAACAGCAGCGAGGCCGCCGGGTCCAGCAGCGAGGAGGTGGCCAGCTCCATCGCCACCGACGCCCGGCGGACCAGCTGCGCGTCCAGCGCCGCACGGGCGGCGTCGATCCGGGCGTGCAACCGGTCCAGCCGACCGGCCGTCCAACTCAGGTACATGCCGAACAGCACCACGGCCACGCCGGCCCAGATCCACGTAGTCACGGGCCGCTACGTTACCGGGTGTCACCGGCCACCCGATCGGCGTCAGCCCCGGACGGCCGCGTTGCGGTAGCACTCCCGGTCGATGTCCGCGATGTCCACCGCCGTGAACAGGCGCGTTCCGGGCGCCGGCTTCACGTACTGGGCCAGCAGGGCCAGGACGCCCTCGCTGAGCGCGGCCTTCGCCTCCGGGGTCCGGCCGGGGAAGATCTGGAACTCGACGAACACCTGCGCGTCGTCCGGCGTCCCGCTCGTGCCGACGACGAGCGCCTCGCTCTGCCGGAACACGGTCTTGCAGGAGTCCGGCTTGGCGTCGATCGTCTCCTCCGCGAGCCGGTTGATCGCGAGGCCCAGGCCCCGGCGGTCGAAGGTCCCGGCCAGGCTCGACGAGTAGTCGACGGAAATCTGCGGCATCGGTTGCCCCCATGCGTCAAGCGATACGGTCGCCCGACCCTAACTCCACCGACACCCGGCCCGGCCACGGCCCCCGCCGGAGTCGATCAGTCCCTCGCCAGCCCGAACCGGCTCCGCCGCCCGCTGCGCACGTCCTCCTCGACGACCGCCGCCGCACCCGCCGTCACCGTCTCGTACACCGCGAGGATGTCCGCCCCGACCGTCGACCAGTCGAACCGCCGCACGTGCCGCGACGCCGCCTTCCGCAGCTGCTCCAGCCGCGCCGGATCCCCCAGCAGCCGCAGCGCCGACCGCGCCAGCGCGTCCGCGTCCTCCACCGGGAACAGCTCGCCCGCGTCGCCCCCGTCCAGCACCTGCTTGAACGCGTCCAGATCGCTCGCCAGCACCGGAGCACCCGCCGACATCGCCTCGACGAGGATGATCCCGAAGCTCTCGCCGCCGGTGTTCGGCGCCACGTACAGGTCGACGCTGCGCAGCAGCCGCGCCTTCTCCCGGTCGCTCACCATGCCCAGGAACTCGACCTGCCCGCGCACCTCGGGCGCGAGGCCCGCCACGGCCTCCTCCTCGTCGCCCTTGCCGGCCACCAGCAGGCGCACGCCCGGCCGCTCGGCCAGGATCCTCGGCAGCGCCGCGAGCAGCGTCGGCAGCCCCTTGCGCGGCTCGTTGATCCGCCCGATGAAGCCGATCGTGCCCGGCTCGCCCTGTGCCGCACCGCCCGTCCAGCGCTCGTCCGGCTCGGCGCCCGCGAAGAAGCCGACGTCCACGCCGTTCGGGATCACCACCGCGTCCCCGCCCAGGTGCTCGACCAGCGTCCGCCGGGCGTACTCCGACACCGCGATCCGGGCCCGCATCTTCTCCAGCCCCGGCTGGAGGATCGGCGAGGCCGCGATCATCGCCCGCGAGCGCGGGTTCGACGTGTGGAACGTCCCCACCATCGGCCCCGACGCCGACCACGCGGCCAGCATCGACAGGCTCGGCGAGGCCGGCTCGTGCACGTGCAGGATGTCGAACCGCCCGTCGTGCAGCCACCGCCGCACCCGCGCCGCCGACAGGATCCCGAAGCTCAGCCGCGCCACCGACCCGTTGTACGGCACCGCCACCGCCCGCCCGGCCGAGACCACGTACGGCGGCAGCGCCTCGTCGTCCTCGGCGGGCGCCAGCACCGACACCTCGTGGCCGAGGCGGATCAGGTGCTCGGCCAGGTCCCGGATGTGGAACTGCACACCGCCGGGGACGTCCCAGTCGTACGGGCAGACGATGCCGATCTTCACGGGTTCCTCATGCTCCTTCGCGTGCTCCGGTACGACAGGGGCCGGGCCTCAGGACCCGGTCGCCTCCGCCGCGGGCTCGCCGGCCGGCTCCGGCACGTCCTCCCGCACCGGCAGGACCCGCTCCCCCGCCTTCTCCCCAACCGTCTCACGGACCGGCAGGTCGGAAAGCCAGAAGCGCTGCAGCATGTGCCAGTCCTCGGGGTGCTCGGCGATCCCCCGCTCCCACACGTCCGCCATCGCCTGCGTCATCGCCAGCGTCCGCTCCCTGCGGTCGCCCTCGGCCGGCACCGGCACCTCCGGGTGGATCCGCGCCCGCAGCACCGGCCCGTCGTACCAGAGCGTCACCGGCAGCAGCGCCGCCCCGGTCCGCTGGCACAGCGCCGCCGGCCCGGCCGGCATCCGCGTCGCCTCGCCGAAGAACGACACCTCGATGCCCGCCTCCGACAGGTCCCGGTCCCCCACCAGACACACCAGCCGCCCCTCGCGCAGCCGCCGCGCCAGGGTGCCGATCACGTTCACCCCGCCGCCGGTCAACGCCAGGACCTCCATGCCCTGGCCCTCCCGGAACGCCACGAACCGGTCGAACAGCCGCTCCGGCTTCAGCCGCTCCGCGACCGTCGTGAACGGATGGCCCTGCTGCGCCACCCACGTGCCCGCGAGGTCCCAGTTGCCCATGTGCGGCAGCGCTATCACCGCGCCCCGACCGGCCTCCACCGCCCCGCGCAGGTGCTCGAAACCCTCCACCTGCACGTCCCGGGCGACCCGGCCCCGGCTCCACACCGGCAGCCGGAACGACTCCATCCAGTACCGCAGGTACGAGCGCATCCCCGCCCGCGACAGCGCCCGCAGCGCGCCCTCGTCCAGCCCCGGACGGACCCGCCGCAGGTTCGCCTCCAGCTGGAGCACCCGCTTGCCGCGCCGGCGCCACGCGTAGTCCGCCAGCCCGTCGAACAGCGCCCGCGCCACCCGCTCCGGAAGGTGCTTCAGCACCGCCCAGCCCAGCGCGTACGCCCAGTACACCAGTCGGTCCGTCACCGCAGGACGCCCCCCATCAGCTCCCGGCCGCCACGCGGTCGGCCTCGAACGCCTCCCGGCGCACGGTCAGCATCCGCTGCAGCACCGTGATCACACTGCCCACCGCGACCAGCCACAGCGCCACCGGCAGCAGCCACTCCACGTACGGCACCCCGAACGTGTGCAGACCCGAGACCCCGGCCGCCACCAGGCTGGCCACCAGCCGCTCGGCCCGCTCCACCAGCCCCGACACGTCGCACGGCAGGCCCTGGCTCTGTGCCCGCGCCTTCGTGTACGACACCACGAGACCGCTGGCCAGGCACACGATCGCCACCGCGCACAGCAGGTTGTCGTCCCCCTTGCCCGCGTACCACATCGCGAGCCCGCCGAAGATCGCCGCATCGGCGACGCGGTCCAGCGTCGAGTCCAGGAACGCGCCCCACTTGGTGCTCCGGCCCAGCTGGCGGGCCATGTTCCCGTCCACCAGGTCCGAGAAGATGAACAGCGTGATCGTGATGGTGCCCCAGAAGAACTCCCCCCGCGGGAAGAACACCAGCGCACCGGCCACCGAACCGGCGGTACCGATCAGCGTCACGGCGTCCGGGCTCACGCCCAGCCGGATCAGGAACGCGGCGAACGGGGTCAGAACACGTGTGAAGAAGGCACGCGCGTATTTGTTGAGCATGGCCTTCCCGACCGCTCCGATCTCCCAGGTACCCGCCTGGCGCAACACTCGCGGCAGACGGCCGGACGGATCAGCCCATCCGGCGCACCCATCGTAGCCACGCCGACGACACGGTCCGGCGCACGCACCGCCCGACGGCGCACCGACCACGCCGCACGCGCGTACGACGATCGCCCGCACCGTACGACACGCGCCCCGGCGAGACCCGACCCTAGACTTTCCCAAGACAGCCTCGGCGCCACGGGAGGAGACCCCGATGCCCGACCGCAGCACGGCACGAGCCGGCCAGGCCCCCGACGTCACCGGCCCCCGGGACCTGCGCAACGTCGTCCTCATCGGCTGCAGCGGTGTGGGAAAGACCACCCTCGCCGAAACCCTCGCCCTCACCGCCGGCGCCACCGGCCGGGCCGGCCGCGTCGCCGACGGCACCACCGTCTCCGACCACGAGGACATCGAGCACCAGCAACAGCGCTCCGTCCAGCTCGCGCTGCTCCCCCTCGAATGGCGCGGCACCAAGATCAACCTCATCGACCCGCCCGGCCACCCCGACTTCGCCGCCGACCTCCGCGCCGCCCTGCACGCCGCCGACGCCGCCGTCTTCGTCGTCTCCGCCACCGACCCCGTCACCGCCCCCACCCGCGCCCTCTGGCGCCAATGCACCGCCGAAGGCATCCCCCGCGCCATCGCCGTCGCCAAACTCGACCTCGCCCGCACCGGCTTCGACGACATCCTCACCACCTGCCACGACGCCTTCGACCTCGGCCCCGACACGCTGCGCCCGCTCTTCCTCCCCGTCCTCCACGACGGCCACCCCGACGGCAGCGTCGACCTCCTCACCGGACAGACCTACGGCGACGCCACCCCCCTGCCCGACACCGCCCCCGCCCGCGACAGCCTCGTCGAGGCCATCTCCGGCCAGGACGACACCCTCATGGAGCGCTACCTCGCGGGCGACACCCTCGACACCGACGCCCTCGAAGCCGGCATGCGCCGCGAAGTCCTCGCCTGCACCCTCCACCCCGCCGTCCCCACCAGCGAGAACGGCCTCGGCGCCGCCGAACTCCTCGACCTCATCGCCCACACCTTCCCCGACCCCACCGAACGCACCCGCCCCGCCCCCGCGTGCGACCCCGACGCCCCCCTCGCCGCCCAGGTCGTCCGCGTCACCGGCGACGCCTACGTCGGCCGGATCAGCCTCCTGCGCCTCTACGCCGGCACCCTGCGCCCCGACACCCGCATCCACCTCACCGGCCCCGCCCACGCCCCCGACCAGGACGGAGACGAACGCGTCACCGCCCTCAGCAGCCCCTTCGGCAAACTCCAGCGCCCCGTCCCGCACGCCGTCGCCGGCGACCTCGTCTGCGCCGCCAAACTCACCACCGCCCGCGCCGGGGACACCGTCCACGACCCCGGCCACCCGGTCGAACTCGACGGCTGGACCCTGCCCGAACCCCTGCTCCCCATCGCCGTCGAAGCCCACAGCAAGGCCGACGACGACAAGCTCTCCCAGGCCCTCACCCGCCTCACCGCCGAGGACCCGGCCCTGCGCCTCGAACAGAACCCCGACACCCACCAGCTCGTTCTCTGGTGCACCGGCGAAGCCCACGCCGACGTCGTCCTCGACCGCCTCCGCACCCGCCACGGCGTCCACGTCGACACCGTCGAACCCAAGGTCGCCCTCCGCGAGACCTTCGGCAGCGCCGCCGCCGGCCACGGCCGGCTCGTCAAGCAGTCCGGCGGCCACGGCCAGTACGCCATCTGCGACCTCGAGGTCGAGCCCCTCCCCGCCGGCTCCGGCTTCGAATTCCAGGAACACGTCGTCGGCGGCGCCGTGCCCAAGCACTTCATCCCCTCCGTCGAGAAGGGCATCCGCGCCCAACTCGCCAAGGGCGTCGCCACCGGACACCCGCTCGTCGACGTCCGCGTCACCCTCACCGACGGCAAGGCCCACTCCGTCGACTCCTCCGACGCGTCCTTCCAGACCGCCGCCGCCCTCGCCCTGCGCGACGCCGCCGAGCACGCCGTCATCCGGCTGCTCGAACCCGTCGCCGCGGTCAGCATCCTGCTGCCCGACGACTACCTCGGCGCCGTCCTCGGCGACCTCTCCGCCCGCCGCGGCCGCGTCCTCGGCACCGAGAACGGCGGCCCCGGCCTCACCCTGCTGCGCGCCGAGGTCCCCGAGCTCGAACTCACCCGCTACCCCGTGGACCTGCGTTCACTGACCCACGGCACCGCCGAGTTCAGCCGCGCCTACCTGCGGCACGAACCCATGCCGGCCGCGATCGCCGAGCGCTACACCGACTGAGCGGCCTGCCGGTTCGGCAGCGCGCACGCCGGCGTACCACCCGGCATCCGGTGCCGGTTCCGCGCCACCCAGCGGTACACCGCGCCCGCCACCGGCCGCACCGGCGCGAGCGTCACCAGCGCACCCAGGTACGCCCACGCGCCACCCGACCGCATCAGCAACCGCGCCACCGCCTGCGCGCCCCCGTACACCCGGCCGGCCGGCGTCACCCACAGCACCTCGCGCTCCGCACGCTCCCAGCCGACCTCACCCGACCCGCCGGCCCGCGCGTCCAACGCCGCCAGATCCGCGAACTGGAACGGCACCGCCTCCCAGCCCCCCGACGCCAGCGTCTGCCGCAGATACCGCTCCGCCCACCCCACGCACGACGAGCAGAACGCGCAGTCCCCGTCGAAGACCAGCACCGGATCCTTCACCACAACCCCTTCCACCGCAGTCACGATCATCCTGCACCCGCCCGACCCGACGGGAACCACCGGGTACGGGAACCACCGGGTATCGACACCGGCGAAGCTGGGCATCATGCCTCTCGAACCAGCACGGCTCGATCGTGACGGTACTTCGGACGATCATCCGCGCAGCACCGCCACGGCACGGTAACCTGCCGCTGACAAGGGGAGGAGGGGACGCCACCGTGACGACACTCGACATGACCCCGGGTGCGCAGATACCCCGGACCGACGCCGGCCCGCAGACCGCCGTCACCCAGGCGCTCTCCTCCGCCGCCTACCGCGACGGCGAGATCGAGCCCTTCGTCAAGAGCGTCGGCGCCGCCACCTACAAGAAGCCCCGCTTCCGGCTCTTCCGAGCCAACCTCGGCGAGGCCTTCAGCGCCGCCGTCGTCGCCCGCGCCCTGGGCGCCGGCCGCAAACCCATCGTGCCCTCCTTCGGCACCGACACCCGCCAGATCGTCGAACACTGCCTCGCCGCCCAGGAGTTCCGCGCCAACCGGGACCGCCGACTCACCACCATCACCGTGGTCTTCGGCCTCCTCGCCCTGCCCGGCACCGTCATCTGGCTCGCCGCGTTCTACCTCCGCGCCTGGCTCCTCAAGGACAAGTCCCGCCAGAACGAGGTGTACGGCGGCCTCGCCCTCCTCGCCGCCGGCGCCGTCGCCGTCCTCCTCGCCCTCCGGCCCCCCGCCGCCGGGCTGCTCGGCATCTACCTCCGCATCACCATGATCGCCCCGGTCATCGGCTGGTTCCTCGCCAAACGCATCGTCCTGCGCTCCACCGTCGAACTGCGCGAACGCTGGCAGGCGCTCGTCGAGGGCAACGCCGTCGCGGCCAGCGTCGCCAAGGCCGTCCCCCGCGACGACCTCGACAAGAAGGCGACCGACCTGCGCGACAAACTCGGCCGCCTCGAAACCGAGCAGGAGACCAACGTCCAGCACTACGCGGGTCCCAAGGGCATCCTCGGCGTCGGACGCCGCTGGGGCGAGTGGCGGCTCGTCGACGTGCTGCGCCCCGCCGAGGGCCACTCCGACTTCCGCGCCTTCCACCCCTGGGACCTCGTCCGCAAGATCGCCGCGCACCTCAAGGCGCTCTCCATCAGCGAGGTCGCCAACAGCGGGATGACCAACGTCTCGATCAAGCAGTGGGCGGTGCTCGAAGTCGGCGAGAACGCCGACGAGATCGCCCGCCCCGCGGGCGCCGACATGGACGGCGACCGGATGCGCGACTTCGCCGTCCAGACCATCGCCGACAAGCAGACCTTCTCCGGCGGCGGCGCCCGGCACTACCTCGCCACCCAGTTCATCACCTTCGACGGCAAGCTGATCATCACCTTCACCGTCACCGTCACCCTGCTCGCCAACACCCTCACCGTCACGGTCGCCGGCTACGCGCTCGGCCCGGTCGCCGGGGTCTTCGGGGACAAGCCCGCTCCCAAGGAGAAGACGGTCCAGAAGACCGGCAAGTTCTGGGAGGAGCGGACCGTCCAGCTCCCCCTGATCGACAACGACGAAGTGGTGCGCCAGGCCCTCCGCGCGCCCCTCGTCCGCGCCCCCGGCCTGCTCGCCTGGCTCGGCGGCGGCCTCGGCCTGCCCGAACCGTTCGGCTTCCGGCATGCCTGGGCCAGTCCGCCGTGGAGCAGCCGCTTCATGACGGACAACGCGCTCAACGCCTCCGTCCCGGTGCTCAGCGCGGTGCACGCCGCCACCCTGGAGTTCCTGGAGGAGCACGACCTCGACACCGAGCGCTTCTTCAAGAACCGCGCCTCGATCATCAAGTCCGAGGCACAGGGCACCCGGCCGTACAAGGTCGACGAGTTCAACGCCGGGTGATCACACGCGCAAAGGGGCCCTTCGCCGGTCTCCCGGTGAAGGGCCCCTCCGCTTTTCGCCTCGCTCAGTCCTGCGGCCAGACCTCCGCCAACATCTTGCGGGTGTCCGCCAGCAGCTGCGGCAGCACCTTGGTGTGCCCCACCACCGGCATGAAGTTGGTGTCCCCGCCCCACCGCGGCACCACGTGCTGGTGCAGGTGCGCCGCGATCCCGGCCCCGGCCGCCGCGCCCTGGTTCATCCCTATGTTGAACCCGTGCGCACCGGAGGCGGCGCGCAGCGCGGTCATCGCCTTCTTGGTGAAGTCGGCCACCTCCGCCGTCTCGGCCGCGTCCAGGTCGGTGTAGTCCGCGACGTGCCGGTACGGGACCACCATCAAGTGCCCGCCGTTGTACGGGTAGAGGTTCAGCACCGCGAAGACGGACGTGCCGCGCGCGATGACCAGCCCGTCCTCGTCGCTCAGCGACGGGATCGAGCAGAACGGGCAACCGTCGTCCGGAGCCGGACCGGTGGGCTTGTTCTCACCCTGGATGTACGCCATCCGATGGGGGGTCCACAGGCGGCGGAAGCCGTCCGGCTCACCGACGCCCCGCTGCAGTTCCGGCTCAGTCGTCATGCTGATCAGCATATTCGCCCGACGGTGCTCGCGAAGCCGCGCGGGGCAGACTCCTCAGGAGCCTGCCCCGCGCTGTGGTCGTCCGACTACGGCGTCACACCTGGATGCGGTTCTTCACCGCGTCCACGATCTCCGCCACGGCCTCCGCGACCGGCACACCGTTCTTCTGCTCGCCGTTGCGGTAGCGGAACGACACCGCGCCCGCCTCGACGTCGTCGTTGCCGGCGATGAGCATGTACGGGACCTTGGTCTTCTGCGCGTTGCGGATCTTCTTCTGCATGCGGTCGTCCGAGGTGTCGACCTCGACCCGGATCCCGTGCTTCTTCAGCTCGGCCGCGACCTCCATCAGGTACGGCACGTGCTCGTCGGTGATCGGGATGCCGGTGACGGTGACCGGGGCCAGCCACGGCGGCATGGCGCCGGCGTAGTGCTCCAGCAGCACCGCGAAGAACCTCTCGATGCTGCCGAACAGCGCGCGGTGGATCATGACCGGCCGCTGACGAGAGCCGTCCGCCGACGTGTACTCGAGATCGAAACGCTCGGGCAGGTTGAAGTCGAGCTGGATCGTCGACATCTGCCAGGTACGGCCGATCGCGTCCTTCGCCTGCACCGAGATCTTCGGGCCGTAGAAGGCCGCGCCGCCCGGGTCCGGCACCAGCGGCAGACCCTGCTTCTCGGCCACGCTCGCGAGAACGGCGGTGGCCTCCTCCCAGGTCTCGTCGCTGCCGACGTACTTCTCCGGGTCCTTGGTCGACAGCTCCAGGTAGAAGTCGGTCAGACCGTAGTCGCGGAGCAGGTTGAGCACGAAGGTCAGCGTCGAGTCGAGCTCGTCCGCCATCTGCTCGCGGGTGCAGTAGATGTGCGCGTCGTCCTGCGTGAAGCCGCGGGCACGGGTCAGGCCGTGCACGACGCCCGACTTCTCGTAGCGGTACACCGTCCCGAACTCGAAGAGGCGCAGCGGCAGTTCACGGTACGAGCGGCCGCGCGCGTCGAAGATCAGGTTGTGCATCGGGCAGTTCATCGGCTTGAGGTAGTAGTCCACGCCCTCGTCGAGCTGCATGGGCGGGTACATGCCGTCCGCGTACCAGTCCAGGTGGCCGCTCTTCTCGAAGAGCTTCCCCTTGGTGGCGTGCGGGGTGTAGACGAACTCGTAGCCCTCTTCCTCGTGCCGCTTGCGCGAGTAGTCCTCCATGGCGCGGCGGATGATGCCGCCCTTGGGGTGGAAGACGGCGAGGCCGGAGCCGATGTCCTCGGGGATGGAGAAGAGGTCGAGCTCGTTGCCGAGCTTGCGGTGGTCGCGCTTCTCGGCCTCGACGAGGAAGTCGAGGTGGGCCTTCAGCTCGTCCTTGGTCGGCCAGGCGGTCCCGTAGATGCGCTGCAGCATCGGGTTCTTCTCGCTGCCGCGCCAGTACGCGGCCGCGTTGCGCATCAGCTTGAACGCCGGGATGTGCCGGGTGCTGGGCAGGTGCGGGCCGCGGCAGAGGTCGCCCCAGCACTGCTCGCCGGTCTTGGCGTCCAGGTTGTCGTAGATGGTGAGCTCGCCGGCGCCGACCTCGACGTCGGCGCCCTCGCCGGCGGTGGCGGCGGAGCCCTTGAGGCCGATCAGCTCCAGCTTGTACGGCTCGGCGGCCAGCTCCTCGCGGGCGGACTCGTCGGTGACCACGCGGCGGGAGAACTTCTGCCCGCGCTTGATGATCTCCTGCATCCTCTTCTCGATGGCCTTGAGGTCATCGGGGTGGAACGGCTTCTCGACGTCGAAGTCGTAGTAGAAGCCGTCCTTGACCGGCGGGCCGATGCCGAGCTTGGCCTCGGGGTAGAGCTGCTGCACGGCCTGGGCCATGACGTGCGCGGTGGAGTGGCGCAGGATGTCGAGGCCGTCCTTGCTGCCGATCGCGACCGGCTCGACCTCGTCGCCGTCCTGGAGGACGTGGGCGAGGTCCTTGAGCCGGCCGCCGACGCGGGCGGCGATGATCGAGCGGTCGTCGGCGAAGAGCTCGGCGGCCGTGGTGCCCGTGGTCACCACGCGCTCTTCCCGATCGGGTTCGCGGTTGATGATTACCCGGACGTCCGTCACCGGTCTCTCCTGACGTGCTGGATTAGAGGACGCAACACTTCGCTGCGCGTGACGATGGTACCGAGAGCGCCGCCCCCGCCGTCCACCGACGGCGATCTAGGCTCCTTCTCCTCCGTCCTGGAGCCCCTTGAGCAGCCGCTCCCGGTCGCCCTCCTCCCATCCGCACAGCTCCAGACCGTGCGGTCGGGTGAGCCGGCGGAAGCCGCCGCGGCTCTCCAGCCGGCCGCCGACCCGCACCGGGACGCCCGTCAGGTGGGCCTCGGCGGCGAGCCGGTAGTCGGGGTCGGCCAGCCGGACCTTGAGCTCGCGGACCTCGGCGCCGCCGAGCACCCGCAGCCGTACCGAGCCCGGCCCCGTCGGGTCGGCGCGCTTGAGGCGGACGACCACGCCGACGACGGTGACGTCCACGGCGGGCTCGATGCGCTCCAGCAGTTCGGCGGCCTCGGCCAGGGCGGGCAGGTCGCCGGGCGAGAAGTCGAGGACGACGCGGCGCTCTCCGAAGCCGCCCGGGGTGCCGGCGGCGGCCGACCAGGCGACGGCGAGCCGCGCGGCGGTCGCTCCGCGCACGAGTTCCTCGACGGACTGCACGAGCTCGCGGCTGACCCCGGCCTGGACGGCGTTCTCGAAGGCCTCGGGCCCACCGCTGACCCGGCGGTAGTCGACGGCGTCGCGCAGCGCCTCCAGCGCGCGGACGAGGGTGGTGACGGCGGCGCGGCCCTCGGGCGCGGGGGTGTAGGCGGTGAGGCCGGCGCCCTGTTCGACCACCAGGACGCGGTCCAGGAAGTCACCGGCCCAGGCGTCCAGCCGGGCGCCGAAGTAGGCGGCCCTGGTCCGTCCTGCCTTGGCCCCGGCGGCGAGCATGCCGCGTGCTGCGCTCTGGAGCCGCTCGGCGTCCTCCCAGGGCGCGGTGCCGGCCGGTCCGGGCAGTTCGCGGCGCCAGCGCAGCTCGTCGCCGGGCACGGCGAGGGCGAGCAGGATCGAGCGGGCGGAGGGGCTGCGCGAGCGGGAGAGGGCGGTCACGGCGTCGGTGAGGAGCTCGACCGCGTCGTCGAAGCCGCCGTCGACGGGGACGAGCAGGCTGGTGCCGGGGTCGTCGTCCGGGGGTGTCCAGCGGCCGTACCGGGCGGCGGGGCCTCCGCGCCGGACCCAGCCGTGCCGGGCGAGCAGGGTGGCGAGCACCGCCGGGTCGACCGTGGCCGGGTCGGGCAGGCCGCCGTCGGGCTCGCCCGGTCCGTGGGGTGGTGTCATGGGTGCGGCTCCTCCCGGCCGGGGCCGGGCGGTCACGGGCTGCCGCCCGCGCCGACCCGGGCCATGATGTCGCACAGCGCGCGGTCGTCGAAGACCTTCGCGGTGGGGACCCGGACGTTGGTGCGCCGCTGCCCGGTGACGGGGTGGCCGGCCAGGTTGACCCAGTAGCAGCAGTGCCGCAGTTCGAGCGCGTCCGGCCGGGCCTCCAGCCAGCGGTCGACCCGGCGCGGCAGCAGCATGACGACCAGGATGCGGGGCACCGCGACGCGCGACCGGGCGAGCTTGCGCAGGTGGTCGTTGTCCAGGGTGAAGCTGAAGAACGGGCCGACCGGGTCGGGCGCGATCTGCTGGGTCGCCTTGAGCTGGATCTTGATGGTGACCTCGTCGTCGACCTCGTGCACCCGGGAGCCGTGGCTGACCTGCCAGTCGATGCCGTTGTCCGGGAAGGGCTGGGAGAGCGAGCAGCCGGCCGCCGCGGCGACCGCGTGCAGGTAGCCGACCTGGAGCGTCTCCATGCAGGCCGTGACCGCGAGGTTCCCCCGCAGCACGGCCGCCGCCCCCTCGGGCTGCGGCTGTGTCAGCGCCATCGCCCCGTAGCCTCCCCCCGGGCCTGTGACCCCAGGGCCAGCATCCCCGGCACGGCCTGCGCCAAACGGTTGAACAGGCGTCAGAACCGGGTATCAACCGGGCGCGGAACGCACGTCTGAGGGGCAGTCATGCAGCACTACTGGTACACCGGCCCACTCGCCTCCTTCGACACCGAGACCACCGGCGTGGACGTCGAGCACGACCGGATCGTCTCGGCGGCCCTGGTCGTCCAGATCGCCCCGGGCGCACCCGTGCAGACCGAGACCTGGCTGGCCGATCCGGGGGTGCCGATCCCGGACGGCGCCCGGGCGGTGCACGGCATCACCGACGACCACGTGCGCGCACACGGCCGTCCGGCCCGCGCGGTGGTGGCGGAGATAGCCCGGGCCCTGGCCGCACAGGCCAGGGCAGGGCGCCCGGTGGTGGTGATGAACGCGCCCTACGATCTGACGCTGCTGGACCGGGAATTGCGCCGCCACCACGGCCTCTCGCTGACGGACGGGCTGGGCTCTGCCGGTCTGGTGGTGCTGGATCCGCGGGTGCTGGACAAGCACGTGGACCGCTACCGCAAGGGCCGTCGGACGCTGACCGACCTGTGCGCGCACTACGGCGTCGAGCTGACCGGGGCGCACGACGCGGCGGCGGACGCCTCGGCGGCGCTGGCGCTGACGCGGACGATCGGCGCCCGCTACCCGGCGGCGCTGGGCGGACTCACGGCGGCGGAGCTGCACCTGCGGCAGGTGATCTGGCACGCGGCGCAGGCACGGGGGCTGCAGAACTGGTTCGATCGGTCCGGGACGCCGGAGCGGGTGGACCTGTCCTGGCCGTTGCGGCCGGCCCGGTGCGGCTGCGGCCGGCGGCTGGAGCCGGAGCACGGCTGCGAGGCGGCGGCGTAGCGAGCTGGTCCCGAACGCGCCGCAGGCCCTGACCGGTTCCCCGGTCAGGGCCTGCATGCTGTCCGGTGGGCGATACTGGGATCGAACCAGTGACCCCTTCGGTGTGAACGAAGTGCTCTCCCGCTGAGCTAATCGCCCGGGCAACGAGAAGAACTGTAGCACCATTTGGGGCCGGTCGTACAACTCACCCCTTCCGGGGGAGGCCTGGCTGATCCGCAGAACTCCTGCTCCGTGCGGAAGGTGACTGGGCCTCAGCCGGATTCACCGCGGCTCCTTCCGACGGGAATCCGGAAATACATGTGAGGCCCAGCCGATAATCGACTGGGCCTCACATATCACAATGCATTCCGGTGGGCGATACTGGGATCGAACCAGTGACCCCTTCGGTGTGAACGAAGTGCTCTCCCGCTGAGCTAATCGCCCGGGTGCAGGGAAAACATTACCGCATCCCGGAGGGTGGTCCGAACACCCCACCTGGCGCAGGCCCCGTTCCCGGGCCGGCTCGGCTCTCGTCCGCCATCCAGGGGACGGCGAGGCCGTAGCGCGCGAAGCACCAGCCGCCGACCCCGACGCGTGCGGCCGGGCCGACGGCGGTGAGCGCCAGGTTCCGGCGGCGGCCCCGCGGGCCCATGGCGCGCTGGGCGGCCCCGGCGACCGTGCGGCGGGTCCCGCGCAGGGCCGGTTGGGCCCGGACGGACTCGGCGGCCCGGACGCCCACGCGCAGGAGGACGACCACCCGGCCGGGGCCGAGCAGCGGCAGCGTGATCACGCCGAGGACCACGACGGCGAGGCCGGCCAGGAGGATCACCACCTGCCAGGCGAGGTGAAGCGGGCGGGAACGGCGGATGAACGCGGGCACGTACGAGCCGACCGTCCGGCCGTCGTCCACCGTCGCCCGGCCGGCGGTGTCGTTCGACATGACCGCTTCACCCGTTCCCGTGTTCTTGCTCGTCTTGTCGTTTCGCACAGTCATGCCAGGAAACAAACCGAGAAGTGGCCCGGTAATGCCGGGCCAGGCACTCGGGGAAGATTCCGCAATGCGCCGTAAGGGGTACGACTCGGCTCCGAATCGGGACAGAGGGGTTTACATCGGGCTTGGAGGTGGGATGGTCCGTTCGCCGACGTGCGATTCCCCGAGCGCACACTGAGCGAAAGGCCATGGCGCTTATGAACACCACGGTCAGCTGCGAGCTGCACCTGCGCCTCATCGTGTCCAGCGAGTCCTCACTGCCCGTCCCCGCGGGCCTGCGCTACGACACCGCCGACCCCTACGCCGTACACGCCACGTTCCACACGGGCGCCGACGAGACCGTGGAGTGGGTGTTCGCCCGAGACCTCCTCGCGGAGGGGCTGCATCGACCCACCGGTACCGGCGACGTCCGGGTGTGGCCGTCGCGCAGCCACGGGCAAGGGGTGGTCTGCATCGCGCTGAGCTCTCCGGAAGGAGAAGCCCTGCTGGAGGCCCCGGCCCGGGCGCTTGAGTCGTTCCTCAAGCGGACGGACGCCGCGGTGCCCCCCGGCACCGAACACCGCCACTTCGACCTCGACCGGGAGCTGTCCCACATCCTTGCCGAAAGCTGATCCCACCCGGAGGCGGTCACGCCCCGCCGCGGCGGGGCCACACCCCCTGCCGTCATCGCAGCCGTCCTACTCGGGGGCACGGCAGCAGACTCAGCCGCGCACGACGCGGTCTCGGCTACGGCTTCGCCCGGCTGGTCGACGACGCGGGTGACGGTGACCTCGCCGACCCGGCCGGCGCCGCCCGCCTCCTCGGCGTCGACACCCC
>NZ_JBSFGU010000019.1:0-141923 GCF_053596725.1 Kitasatospora sp. NPDC001660
GCTCCGTTTTCCCGGAGTTTCCTTCATCGGATTCGCTTTCCGCTTTGTCGCCCCGGTCTCCCGCGGCGACTCCGGAACTGTACGGGGCCGGGCCCGCCACATGCAAATCGCCCCCACCCGGGGTCCGGGAGGGGGCGATCGGCGAACGACCGGCGAACGGCCGGCGAAGCGTTGACCGGGGTCAGCGGACCTCGGTGATCTCCGGGCCGCGGGCAAACGGATCGATCGAGGCGCCGCCGAAGCGGCTCTCGCCCTCGGCGGCGGCAGCGGCTGCCCCGCCGCCGTCGGCCACCATCTGCGCGTCCTCAGGGAGCTTCAGCACGATCGGGTCGCGGGGCGCCATCGGGCTCTCGCCGCGCACGACGACGGTCTGCCGGAAGACCTGCTCGAGAATTCCGGCCATCTCCGGCTGCACCGCAGCCTGGCCCGAGATCACGCCGCGCAGGAACCAGCGCGGACCGTCGCAGCCGACGAAGCGCACCAGCTGCACACCCTGGGTGCCGTCCGGCAGCTGCACCGGGACCTGGGCGCGGAGGTGCCAGCCCAGCGGGCCCTCCTCCTCCTCGATGAGACCGCCCTGCGAGGTGATGCCGTTGGCGATCTCCTCCCGGACCTCCCCCCAGATGCCCTCCGACCGCGGCGCGGCGAAGGCCTGGAGCTGGATGGCGCTGTTGCCGAGGACGAGGGTCGCGGCGACGATCGCGTCACCGGCGACCTCGACGCGCAGCTCCATGCCCTCGACACCCGGGACCAGCAGGCCCCCGAGGTCGACGCGGCCCTCCTCGGGGTTCTCCAGCTCGGAGTGGTCCCACGGACCGTCCGGCCGCGGGGCCGGCGGCAGGCCGACCTTGTCGGCCGGGTCCAGCTCGGTCACGTTCTCGCTCTCGGCGGAACCTTCGACGTCATCGGCCGTCTCGTCGGCGCTGATGGCGTCGTCGGCGAGCTGCTCGACAGCGTCCTCGCTCTTCTGGCGACGACGGAACACGGTCACTGTCCTTCCCGGTCCAAGACCGATGCGAATACCTGCTCGGCTTCCTGCGAGGCCGCGGGCATGCTAGACCGCAGCGTGGCCACCGGTCGACCCGAACCCGCCCTCGGCGCGTGCCGACCCGGGCAGCTCGGCCACCTCGTGGAAGCGGGCCTTCTCGACCTGCTGGATGACCAGCTGGGCGATCCGGTCCCCTCGGCGGAAGCTGACCCCCTCGCGCGGGTCCAGATTGACGACGATCACCTTGATCTCTCCACGGTACCCGGCATCGACCGTCCCCGGGGCGTTCACGAGAGCAACTCCGCAACGAGCTGCCAGCCCGGACCTGGGGTGGACGAAGGCCGCGAAGCCGTCCGGGAGGGCGATGGCGACGCCGGTCGGCAGCACGGCCCGCTCGCCGGGCGCCAGCTCGGCGTCGACGGTGGTGCGCAGGTCGGCGCCCGCGTCACCGGGCTGCGCGTACTCGGGCAGCGGCAGCTCGGGGTCGATGCGCCGGATCAGGACGTCCAGCGGCTGGGGGGTGTGGCTCAAGGGTTCACCTCAAAGGCTCGTGCGCGCTTCATCAGGTCCGGGTCGTCGAGGACCTTCTCGATGTCCTCGGGACGACCGTGCGTGGTGAAGTGTTCCAGCTTCACCTGGATGAAGAGCGCCCGCGCCCGTACGGCGACCGGCCCGTCCGGCCCGCCGATCCGCGCCTCGGCGGCGCTGTAGATCTTGCGGCCGTGCACACCGGTGATCCAGGCGCGCAGGTGCAGCACCGAGTCGACCGGGACGGGGCACAGGAAGTCGGTCTCCAGCCGGCCGGTGACGGCGGGGGCGTGCAGCAGCCAGTTGAGCGTGCCGAGGGTCTCGTCCATGGCCGTGGTCAGCACGCCGCCGTGGGCGAGGCCGGGGCCGCCCTGGTGGACGTCCCGGACGGTGAACTCGGCGGTGACGTCGAGCCCGGCACCGGCGACGGCGTCGATCCGCAGGCCGCCGGGGTGCTGCGGGCCGCAGCCGAAGCAGTGCTCGTAGTGCGAGCCGAGCCGGGTGCCGGGGGCGGGCGCCTCGGGGGCGCGCGGGGGCAGCACGGCGTCCGGCGGCGGGGTGGTCGGGGTCGGCGGCGTCGCGGGCGCCGACCGGTCGGCGGGGGGCGTGGGGGCAGTCGTACCGGTCACGCTGCCCCACCCTACCGACGCGTTACCGGGCGGTAGGAGGGGTGACGGACGGGGCGCCGTCCGGGCCCGGCCGTGAGAGCGCCCACAATGGGGGCATGTACGACGAACGCCTCACCGTGCCCCGCTCCTGGTGGCTGTTCCCGGTCGTGACCGGGCTCGCGCTCGCGTTGATCCTGCTGCGGGTCAGCGGGCTGGGCGCACTGATCGGGCTGGTCGTCGGGATCGCCGTCGGCGCGGTCGCGATCAGCAGCTACGGCTCGGCCCGGATCCGCGTGGTGCAGGGTTCCCTGGTCGCCGGTCCGGCCCGGATCCCGGTGGACGCCCTGGGCGACGCGCACGCGCTGAGCCCGGCCGAGGCGGTCGCCTGGCGCGGGCCGAAGGCCGACCCGCGGGCCTTCATGCTGCTGCGCAGCTACGTCCCGACGGCGCTGCGGGTCGAGGTGACGGACCCGACCGACCCGACGCCGTACCTCTATCTGTCCACGCGCTCGCCGATGAAGCTGGCGGAGGCGCTGGAGGAGGCCCGCCGGAGCGCGCGGGCGTAGCACCGAGCGCGCGCCCGCAGCAGCGCGCCGGGAGGCACTCCTGTGGGCGTCGGAGGAAGCGCCGGGAAACGAAGAGGGACGGTTCCGCGATTGCGGGACCGTCCCTACGACTTTGTCCTGCCCGGACCTGCCGTCCGGCTCCGCTGCCCGGAGCCGGAAGGGGCTTGGTGCCGGCCCCGCGCGAGCCGCGGGTGCCTGGCCGTGTCCGCCGCGGTGCTCAGGCGCCGCAGTCCCGGCAGATCGGGTTGCCGTTCTTCTCGCTGTAGAGCTGGCTGCGGTGGTGCACCAGGAAGCAGCTCATGCAGGTGAACTCGTCGGCCTGCTTCGGCAGGACGCGGACGGCGAGCTCCTCGTTCGAGAGGTCGGCGCCGGGGAGCTCCATGCCCTCGGCGGCATCGAACTCGTCGACGTCGACAGAGCTGCCGCCCTTGTCGTTCCGCCGAGCCTTGAGTTCCTCAATGCTGTCCTCGTTGAGCTCGTCGTCAGTCTTGCGTGGGGTGTCGTAGTCCGTTGCCATTTTTCGCTCTCCCCCTCCGGGTTGTGCGGTGTGTGCGGTATCTCCAGCGCACGTAACGCATGGGGGGTCGGTCTTGTGCCCGACCCGAGGCGGAGATTTTGCCTTACTTCAAGCCCTGTTACTCAATCGACACTCAGCCGGGGGTCCGTTGGGGTGATCCGCCGGGGCGCGGCAGGCCTCACGCTGGGCCATCGCCGCCTCGCTCCGGGGCCCGCCGGGCGGCGACTCACAGTGAGCGCGGACCGTACGGGTACCCGCCGAATCCCTTGCCCAGCAGGGGCGTCCGTCAACCCCGTGGAGGCCCACGCGCCGGAAATCCGGTCACGGACCGCGATCATGACCCTGATCACAACGATCACTCTCCGAGTTCGCCCGGCGCCAGGGAGCGACACGGTGTGACCTTGGTCACGTTCAGAATCTTCCGGGGCAAATCATGGAAAATCCACCCAGTCCGAACCCCCTGACGGCCCTCGGGAGCGCCCCCGCAACCGTACGCCGCCCCGGAGGGCGGCGCACCGGCGGGCGGTCGCCCCGCGGGGCGTGCTAGGAGGCCTGGCGCGCGGCCCGGCGGGCCAGCAGGGCGGCCTGGCGCTCCTCGAACTTGCGGGCCTGCCCGTCCAGCCCCTCGAGGAAGAGCCCGAGCTCGTCCTGGGCCATCAGACCTTCCGGGCCGAGGCCGTCGATGTCCATCACCCGCAGGTGCCGCAGCACCGGCTGCAGCACGTCGTCGTGGTGGATGCGCAGGTTGTACACCCCGCCGAGGGCGATCTGCGCGGCGGCGCGCTCGAAGCCGGGGATGCCGTGGCCGGGCATCCGGAAGTTGGTCACGACGTCGGCGACGGCCCGCATGGCCTGGTCGGGGGCGATCTCCAGGGCGGCCTTGAGCAGGTTCCGGTAGAAGACCATGTGCAGGTTCTCGTCGTTGGCGATCTTCGCCAGCAACTGGTCGCACAGCGGGTCGCCGGCGTGCTTGCCGGTGTTGCGGTGCGAGATGCGGGTGGCGAGCTCCTGGAAGGCCACGTACGCGACCGAGTGCAGCATGCTGTGCGCGTTGTCGGACTCGAAGCCCTCGGACATGTGCGACATCCGGGCCCGCTCCAGCTCCACCGGGTCGACGGCCCGGGTGGCGAGCAGGAAGTCGCGAATGGCTATCCCGTGCCGGCCCTCCTCGGCGGTCCAGCGGTGCACCCAGGTGCCCCAGGCGCCCTCGCGGCCGAACATCGTCGCGATCTCGTGGTGGTAGCTCGGGAGGTTGTCCTCGGTGAGCAGGTTGACCACGAGCGAGACCCGGCCGAGCGGCGTCACCTGGGACTGCTCCAGCGCCCAGGCCTCGCCGCCGAGCACGCCGTCGAAGTCGCGGCCCTGGCTCCAGGGGACGTACTCGTGCGGCATCCACTCCTTGGCCACCGCCAGGTGGCGGTCGAGCTCCTTCTCCACGACCTCCTCAAGGGCGAGGATCAGCCGCGTGTCGGTCCAGGCGCTCGATCCGAGCGAGGTGCTTCGCTGCACAGGGGCGGTGGTCACGGGGCTTGCTCCTGGGGGACGGCACGCGCGGGACGGGCGCGTTGGGCGGGCACGTCGGGGGACGTACGGAGGGACACACTTACGGTTGCGTAGGTTACGACACCGTAAGTTGCCCGGGCCGGAAAAGACAAGCCGCCCCCGCCTGGCCTTATGTCGTCTTGACGGGCCTGGCGGGGGCGGCCGGGAACGGTCGCTTACGGAGGGCGGTGGCGCGGACGGCGCGGCGGGCCCGGGAGCGGCCCGCGGGCGGGGTCAGGGTCCGGGGATGCGCACCCGCATCGTGAGGCCGCCCCCGGGGCGCGGGGTGGCCTCGATGGCGCCTCCGTGGGCGCGGACCACCGAGCGCACGATGGACAGGCCGAGCCCGACCCCCTTGTCACTGCGGGTGCGGTCGGCGCCCTTGATCCGGCGGAACGGTTCGAAGATGTGCTCCAGCTCGTACTGCGGCACCACCGGGCCCGTGTTGGCGACGACCAGCTCGCCGCCGCCCGGCACCTCGGCCGTGGTCAGTTCGACCCAGCCGCCGGCCGTGTTGTAGCGGACGGCGTTCTGCAGCAGGTTCAGCGCGATCCGCTCCAGCAGGACGCCGTTGCCCGAGACCACGGCCGGATCGAGCGTCGAGCGCAGCTCGACCTCGCGCTTGTCGGCCTCCGCGCGGGTCTGCTCCAGCGCCCTCGTGGCCACCTCGGACAGCTCGACCGGGCGCCGCTCGGTGAGCTCGTTGTCGCTGCGGGCGAGCAGCAGCAGCCCCTCGACGAGCTGCTCGCTGCGCTCGTTGGTGGCCAGCAGGGTCTTGCCGAGCTGCTGGAGGTCGGGCGAGGCGGCCGGGTCGGAGAGCTGGACCTCCAGCAGGGTCCGGTTGATCGCCAACGGCGTGCGCAGCTCGTGCGAGGCGTTGGCGACGAAGCGGCGCTGGGAGTCGAACGAGCGGTCCAGCCGGTCGAGCATGTCGTCGAAGGTGTCGGCGAGCTCCTTGAGCTCGTCGTCCGGCCCGTCCAGCTCGATCCGCCGGTGCAGGTCGGAGGAGGCGACGTCGCGGGCGGTGCGGGTGATCCGGCCGAGCGGGCGCAGCACCCGGCCGGCCATCGCGTAGCCGGCCGCGAAGGCGATCACGGCGAGGCAGACGAGCACGGTGAGGGACTTGCGCAGCAGCGTGTTGGCGGCGACGGCGGAGGCCGCCTCGTGCTGGCTGGCGATCAGCTTGTTGAGCTGGTCGCTGTTCATCGGCACGCCGCGGACGCTGAACGTGTTGGAGATGCTGCCGGTGCGGGGGTCGACGACCGCGAAGTCGAACTTCGGCGGCGCGACGTCGTTCAGCGCCTCGTGGACGAAGAAGTACATCACCAGCAGGAGCACGACACCGGCCATCAGGAACATCCCGCCGTAGAGCAGGGTGAGCCGGATGCGGATGGTGGGGCGGAAGGGCAGCCAGGCGAGCATGCCGTCGCCGGGCACGTAGGCGGTGTCGTGCCCGGACTGGTGCAGTCGGGGCGCGCGCGGGGGGTGTGCGGGCTTGGGCGGTACGGTGCGCGGGCCGCCGGCGGGCGCGCCGGAGGGCCCGCCGGCCGGGGGCGGGGTGGTCATGATGGTCCTCTCGGGGCGTCCGCCGGGGCGGGCGCTGCTCGGTGGGGAATCCGGTGGGGAATCCGGGGTCGGACTCCGGTCAGATCCGGTAGCCGGATCCCGGCACGGTGACGATCACCGGCGGGTCGCCCAGCTTGCGGCGCAGCGTCATCACGGTGACGCGCACGACGTTGGTGAACGGGTCGGTGTGCTCGTCCCAGGCCTTCTCCAGGAGTTGCTCGGCGGAGACGACGGCGCCGCCGGCGCGCATCAGGACCTCCAGGACGGCGAACTCCTTGGGGGCGAGCTGGACGGTGCGTCCGTCCCGGATGACCTCGCGGCGGCCGGGGTCGAGCGAGATGCCGGCGCGTTCCAGGACGGGCGGCAGCGGGATGGTCGCGCGGCGGCCCAGCGCCCTTACCCGGGCCACGAGTTCGCTGAAGGCGAACGGCTTCGGAAGGTAGTCGTCGGCGCCGATCTCCAGGCCCTCGACCCGGTCGCTGATGTCGCCGGAGGCGGTCAGCATGATCACCCGGGTCGCCAGGCCCTGCTCGACCACCTTGCGGCAGACGTCGTCGCCGTGGACCAGCGGCAGGTCCCGGTCCAGCACCACGACGTCGTAGTCGTTGACCGCGATGCGCTGGAGCGCGGCCTCGCCGTCGTACACCACGTCGACGGCCATCGCCTCGCGGCGCAGGCCTGTTGCGACGGCCTCGGCGAGCAGCTGCTCGTCCTCGACGACGAGAACCCGCACGGTCGTTGTCCCTTCTCCAGGCCGGCCCCGGAAGCGGACGCGCGGCTCCGACGGTGCCTCCATCCTGCCTGGTCCTTCGGTAAAGCAGCGATAAGCTGCCGCCCGGGCAGGTTCGCCCGACTCCCCGCGGTCACGGTTCGCATCCGGAGCAGTCCGATTGGACTGTGACACGGGCAACTTTCTCGCCCGGGAAGGTTTCCCCGCCCCCGAGGTGGGGAGGACAGCTGCACACCCGCGATCCGGCCCTTGGCTGATCGCACCCACCCGCCGTGCGTTCATCCGCGCCGGCCCTGGGGCTGGGACGTCACCGGGAGCGGCCGAGCGGCCGTCTCCGCGCCCGACCGGAGCAGCAGACCCACCGGCTCGGGCGCTTGCGTCGACCGGACCACCTCAGGGCGGAGAGCGCACGACCGTGCACGTCCGACACAGTAAGGGGGCCCGTATGGACGCCTTCAAGGCCGGAATCCTGCAGCGCATAGCCAACGCCGAGCAGGATCTGCACCGCGCGATCGAGGCCGGGGACGAGTTCCTCGCCGAGGTGGAGCAGTCCGAGCTGGACGACCTCCGCCGGCTCGCCGCCGAGCACGGCGTGGACACCGTGCTGGAGCGCCACCGCACGGCCGCGTGACGCTCCGCAACGCCTGACCCGACGCCGGTCCTCCGGCACCAGCGGCCCTGCGGGGGTCGTGCGAAACCCCAGGCCCTGGCATCCCCCGTATGCCAGGGCTCTTCGCTTGCCCCGGCGACACCCCTTCTCCACGGGGCAAAGTTTTGCCCCTGAGGCACGACAGGCCTCAGGGGCGGACGTACCTCAGGGGCAGGAGCGGCGGCTCAGTCGGCCCACGCGCGCAGCGCGGCCAGGCGCGCCTGCAGCGGCTCGTACACGCCGGGTGCGGCGGCGACGGTCAGGTCGCCGTCGGGGCCGTGCCCCGGCCGGCCGCCGGTCAGGGCGCCGGCCTCGGTGGCGATCAGGCAGCCCGCGGCGCGGTCCCAGGGCGCCAGGCCGCGCTCGTAGTAGCCGTCCAGCCGCCCGGCGGCGACATCGCACAGGTCCACCGCGGCGGCGCCGCCCCGGCGGATGTCCCGCACCTCGGGCATCAGGGCCAGCAGCACCTCGGCCTGCCGGACCCGCACCGACTGGACGTAGTTGAAGCCGGTGCCGATCAGCGCCTGCCCCCACGGCGGGGCCGGGCGAGCCGAGAGCGGCCGGCCGTCGAGGTGGGCGCCGCGCCCGAGGACGGCGTGGAACAGCTCGCCGCGCGCCGGGGCGTACACCACGCCGACGACCGCCCGGCCGTCCACCTCGGCGGCCACGCTCACCGCCCAGGAGGGCAGCCCGTACAGGTAGTTGACCGTGCCGTCGAGCGGGTCGACGACCCAGCGCACCCCGCTGGTGCCGGGCCGGTCGGCACCCTCCTCGCCGAGGTAGCCGTCCTGTGGGCGGCGCTCGGTGATCAGCTCCAGGACGAGCTTCTCGGAGGCGAGGTCCATCTCGGTGACCACGTCGACCGGGCTGCTCTTGGTGCCGGCCACGCCCAGGTCGGCGGGCCGGCCGTCGCGCAGCAGGGCGCCGGCCCGGCGGGCCGCGTCCAGGGCCACGTCGAGCAGTTCGTCGAGCAGCCGGGCGTCGGGCAGGGCGGGGCTGGACACGGGGATCTCCTCCGGTACGGGGTCAGTGCTCGGCGGCGGCCGGGCGGGGAGCGCGCGGGTTGGGGCAGCAGGCCACCGCGCACACGTCGTGGCTGGGCCCGAGCGCCCCGAGGGCGCAGCGGGTGGCGCCCTCACCGCGCTCGGTGGCGGCCCGCTCCAGGACCAGCTCGCGCACGGCCGCGGTGAACCGCGGGTCGACGCCGACGGTGGCGGCCCGGGCCACCGGCAGGCCGAGCTCGGCGGCCTTGGCGACGGCCTCCGTGTCGAGGTCGTACGTGACCTCCATGTGGTCGGAGACGAAGCCGATCGGGACCATCACCACGGCCGGCGCGCCATCGGCGTGCTGGGCCTCCAGGTGGTCGCAGATGTCGGGTTCCAGCCACGGGATGTGCGGAGCGCCGCTTCGGCTCTGGAAAACGAGCTCCCACGGCCGGTCGGCGACGCCGGTGCGTCCGGCGACGGCCTCGACGATCAGCCGCGCGACGTCCAGGTGCTGGGCGACGTACGCGCCGCCGGGCCGGCCGCGGGCTGGGTCGTCCGGGGCGCCGGAGGTCTCGGCCATCGTGTCGGGGATGGAGTGGGTGGTGAACGCGAGCCGGGCGCCGGCCCGCACGTCGGCGGGCAGCTGCTCCAGGGCGGCGAGGGTGGCGTCGATCATCGGCTCGACGAAGCCCGGGTGGTTGTAGAAGTGCCGCAGCTTGTCGACGCGCAGCTCGGGGCGGCCCTCCTCGGCGAGGGTGGCGAGCGCGTCGGCGAGGTTCTCGCGGTACTGGCGGCAGCCGGAGTAGCCGGCGTAGGCGCTGGTGGCGAGGACGGCGATCCGGCGGTGCCCGTCGGCGGCCATCTCGCGCAGGGTGTCGACCAGGTAGGGCGCCCAGTTCCGGTTGCCCCAGTAGACCGGCAGGTCCAGGCCGTGCTCGGCGAAGTCCTTGCGCAGCGCGGCCAGCAGCTCGCGGTTCTGCCCGTTGATCGGACTCACGCCGCCGAACATGAAGTAGTGCCTGCCCACCTCCTTCAGGCGTTCCTTCGGGATTCCCCGGCCGCGGGTGACGTTCTCCAGGAACGGCACGACGTCCTCGGGGGCCTCGGGGCCACCGAAGGAGAGCAGCAGGAGGGCGTCGTAGGGAGCGGCGCCGGAGGGGGAGGGTTTGTGCGCGTCGGACATGGCACCGATCCTGCCATCGAGGGGCCGGGACCCGTCGCCGGGGCCGCACGGGAGACCGGAAAATACCGTTTGCCAACATACGTAAGCTGTGTTCAACCGCCTTGTTCCTTACCCCCACGGAGCTTCCGCGTGCTGTCCAGCTACCGCCAGATATTCGCCGCTCCCGGCACGCTGGCCTTCTCCTCCGCAGGGTTCATAGCCCGCCTGCCGATATCGATGACCGGCATCGGCATCGTGACCATGCTGTCCCAGCAGCGCGGCTCCTTCGGGGTGGCGGGCCTCGTCTCGGCGACGCTGGCGATCGCCGCCGCGGTGCTCGGACCGGCCGTCTCCTGGCTCGTCGACCGGCACGGACAGCGCCGCGTCGCGCTCCCCGCCGCCGCGCTCACCATGACCGCCGCGGCCGGGCTGCTGCTCTGCGCCCACTTCGGCGCGCCGGACTGGACGCTCTTCCTCTTCGCCGTCGGCATGGGCGCGATGCCGAGCGCCGGCGCCATGGTCCGCGCCCGCTGGGCCCACCTCTACCGGGACAAGCCCGCCAGGCTGCACACCGCGTACTCCTTCGAGGCGGTGGTCGACGAGTTCTGCTTCATGGTCGGCCCGATCCTCGCCGTCAACCTGGCCACCAACGTCTTCCCCGAGTCCGGCGTGATCGCGGCGGGCCTCGCGCTCACCGTCGGGATCGTCCTGTTCACCGCCCAGCGGCGCACCGAGCCGCCGGTCCACCCGGCCGCCGCCCGCAGCGGCCGCAGCGCCATCCTCAACCCCGGCCTGATCGTGCTGGTGCTCACCTTCATCGCCACCGGGGCGATCTTCGGATCGGTCGAGATCGTCACCGTCGCCTTCGCCCGGGCCCAGGGCCACGAGGGGCTCGCCGGCGCCGTCCTCGCCGTGTGGGCGCTCGGTTCCGGCCTGGCCGGCATGGTCTACGGCGCGCTCAAGCCCACCAGCCCGCTGGCCACCCGCTTCTTCATCGGCGTCCTGATGATGGCGCTCACCATGATCCCGGTGCTGCTCGTCGCCGAGGCGATGCAGGGGCTCGGCGGGCTGCTCGCCACCGGCGCCGTCCTGATGCTGGCCGGCCTCGCCATCTCCCCCACCCTGATCTCCGCGATGGCCCTGGTCGAGCGGCTCGTCCCGGCCGCCCAGCTCACCGAGGGCATGGCCTGGACCACCACCGGGCTCGCCCTCGGCGTCGCCCTCGGGTCGTCGGCCGGTGGCTGGGTGGTCGACGCCTCCGGCGCCGCCGCCGGCTACTGGGTGCCGCTGGTCGCCGGCGTGTTCGGCGTCCTGGTCGCCCTGGTCGGTCTGCGCACCCTGCGGGCCGGCCTGCCCGCGGCCGAGCCCGTAGACCTCGGACGGTGAACTGACTAATCTCCTCCCTACTCGCGGGCCTACCCGCTGGTAGGGGTCCGCGCGGCCCCGTGCACAGGCCCCACCGGCGGCCCCCACCGCCCGGACCCCCGCCGACCCCGTTCGGCCACGGAGCAGGAGGCAGCGCAATGCCCCAGGCCAGTACCGCGACCCCCACCCGCTGGACCAACTGGGCCGGCAACCAGAGCGCCCGGCCCACCCGGGTCGCCGTGCCCGGCACCGCGGAGGAACTGGCCAGGGAGATCCGGCGCGCCGCCGACCAGGGCCGCACCGTCAAGGCCGTCGGCTCCGGCCACTCCTTCACCGCGATCGCCTCCGCCGGCGACGGGGTCCAGATCCGCCCGCACGCCCTCACCGCCGTCCGCGAGATCGACCGCGCGGCCGGCACCGTCACCGTCGAATCCGGCCTCCCGCTGCACCGGCTCAACCGGCTCCTCGCCGCCGAGGGCCTCTCCCTCACCAACATGGGCGACATCGAGGTCCAGACCGTCGCCGGCGCCACCAGCACCGGCACCCACGGCACCGGCCGCGACTCCGGCTCGCTCGCCGCGCAGATCCGCGCCCTGGAGATCGTCCTCGCCGACGGCACGATCCACCGCTGCTCCCCCACCCGGAACCCGCGGCTCTTCCAGGGCGCCCGGCTCGGCCTCGGCGCGCTCGGCGTGATCACCGCGCTCACCTTCGGCGTCGAACCGGCCTTCCTGCTCACCGCCCACGAGCAGCCGATGCGCTTCGACGAGGTCCTCGACCGCCTCGACGACCTCATCGCCGTCAACGAGCACTTCGAGTTCTACTGGTTCCCGCACACCGACCGCTGCAGCACCAAGCGCAACAACCGCAGCCAGGGCCCGGCCGCCCCGCTGCCCCGGTTCAAGGGCTGGCTGGAGGACGACTTCCTCTCCAACACCGTCTGGGAGGGCGCCTGCCGGGTCGGCCGCCGTTTCCCCGGCAGCATCCCCACCATCGCCTCGCTGGCCAGCCGCGCGTGGTCCGACCGCAGCTACACCGACACCTCGCACAAGGTGTTCACCAGCCCGCGCAAGGTCCGCTTCGTCGAGATGGAGTACGCGGTGCCGCGCGCCGCCGTCGCCGACGTGCTGCGCGAGCTGAAGGCACTCATCGAACGGTCCGACTGGCGGATCAGCTTCCCGGTCGAGGTCCGCTTCGCCCCCGCCGACGACCTCTGGCTCTCCACCGCCTCCGGCCGCGACAGCGCCTACATCGCCGTCCACCTCTACCGCGGCACCCGCGACCAGGGCTACTTCACCGGCGTCGAACACCTGATGACCGCCCACCAGGGCCGCCCCCACTGGGGCAAGCTGCACACCCGCGACGCCGAGTACCTCGCCGGGGTCTACCCGCACTTCGGCGACTTCACCGCCCTGCGCGACGAGGTCGACCCCGGCCGCCTCTTCGGCAACCCCTACCTGCGCCGGGTGCTCGGCGCTTAGGGCGCCGGGGTCTCGGCGGCGGGCGGTGCCGTCGACGCCGGGGCCTGGCCCGAGGTGGGCGGCTGCGGGGTCACCCCGCCGGTCGGCGTCCCGCCGCCGCTCGGCGACGGGGACGTGCCGGAGGTGGGCGTCGTGCTCGAACCGGGGTCCGGGGTCGGCTTCGGGTCCGCCGACGGCGACCCTCCGGAGGCGGGCGTCCCGCTCGGGCTGCCGCTCGGCTCCGGCCGCGGCTTCGACGTCGCCGCGGCCGACGCACCGCCGGACGGCGCCCCGCCCGGCTCGTGCCCGCCACCGGACGGACGGCTCGCCGGTTCGCCGGCCGGCCGCTTCGAGTCCGTGCTCACCTTGCCTCCGAACGACGTGCCGTCGCCCGCCTGCCCCGTCACCGTCGCCGCCACCGGCTGTCCGGTGGCCAGCTCGAACGCCACGATCGGCGTCATCGCCAGCGCGAACACCAGCCCCGACACCGCCGCGTACGTCTTCCACGTCCACCGCCGGCGCGCCCGCACCATCTGCGGCTCGTTCCACTCCGCGGAGATCACCGGGGGCGCCTGCGGGGGTGCCTGCGGGAGAGCCCCGTCCGCCGGCGCCTGGCGCAGCTCGTTCGCCGTCTGGTTCGGCCCGCGGTCCACCGCCTCGCGCAGCTGCTCGCCGGTGCGTTTGAAGATGTGCTGGAACACCGCGCCGCCCGTGGTGGCCCCGACGCTCACCACCGCCGCGCCCATGATGGTGCCGTAGACCCCGAGTTCGGAGGCCAGCAGCGCCCCCGCCACGGCGGCCAGCGCGCTCGCCACGACCTGAGCCATGCTCAGATCGATGCGCTTGCGCTCGTCCTTCCCGCCCTCCCCGACGGGGTTCCGCTCCGGCATCGACATCCCTCGGTCCGCACGACTGTTCTTCGAACAAGAGACTCCATCTTGCCCAAAGAAGGACACAAGGGACGAAAATCCGGTTCTCCGCTCCGGGATTGTGTGAAGATGATCACCGTTCATCCGGCGGTGGTCCGCCATTGGGGGCGCGCGCTCTTGAGATTCCCGTGAATCGCGGGAGACTTGAGCGGCGAGCCGCCCCTTCGGGTGCCACGAATGGAGTACTGTTCGTAAAGCCTGAGCCTTGGGTCGACTTGTCGACTGTGCCTACCGCGGCAGCTTGACGAAGAGCCACGACACAGGCACGCACGGCGACGCCGGTCCCGGATCGTCGCGACCACTGCGCGTGCGAGGACCGGCCGGGACACCCAGGCGCGACGTCGACGGATGACGTGGCAAAAAGGCAACCGTGCCACAGCGGCGTGGACGGGCACAGGCCCGACACGCCGGGGAACTCAGCAAGGTTGTGGCCAGTCGCGAGCGGGCAGGCCACACTCAGTACGGGAGCAGCGACGCAGGTGACGTCGGCAGGCACCACCCGGGAGGTAACCGTGCCCGAACTGCGGGTTGTGGCCGTCAGCAACGACGGCACACGGCTGGTGCTCAAGGCTGCCGACAGCACGGAGTACACCCTCCCCATCGACGAGCGGCTGCGCGCCGCCATCCGCGGCGACCGCCCGCGCCTCGGCCAGATCGAGATCGAGGTCGAGAGCCACCTGCGCCCCCGGGACATCCAGGCGCGGATACGAGCCGGTGCCTCCGCCGAGGAGGTCGCCCAGGCCGCCGGCATCTCCGTCGACCGGGTCCGCCGCTTCGAGGGCCCCGTCCTCGCCGAACGCGCCTTCATGGCCGAGCGCGCCCGCAAGACCGCCATCCGCCGCAACGGCGAGTCCCCCGGCCCGCAGCTCGGCGAGGCCGTCGCCGAGCGGCTCGCGCTGCGCAGCGCCGAGAAGGACACCGAGCGCTGGGACTCCTGGCGGCGCGACGACGGCACGTGGGAGGTCATCCTCTCCTACCGCTCCGACGGCGAGGGCCGCAGCGCCTCGTGGACGTACGACCCGCCCCGGCGCCTCGTCACGCCCAACGACGACGAGGCCCGCGCGCTGATCGGCGAGACAGTCGAGCGCGAGGAGGACTCGGTCTTCCCGTTCATCCCGCGGATCGCCCGGCTCCCCCAGGACCGGCCGCCCCGCCCGATGATCGACCGGCCCTCCGCCGACCGCATCATGTCGGCCCGCGAGGCGCGCGAGGCCGCGGCCGAGGGCCGGGACTCGCTCACCAGCCTGCTCGACGTCGTCCCCGCGTTCCGCGGCGACCTCGCCGTCGGCCCCGCCCCGATCGAGCCGGTGCCCGCCGAGGTCGCCGAGGAGAACGAGGAGCCGGCCGCCGCCGCGGCACCCGCCGTCGGCGCGGGCTCGGCGTACGCGGACATCCTGATGCCGCGCGCCGTCGCCCCGCACCGCGAGCGCCTGGTCGGCACCACCGACCGGCAGGCCGAGGCGGACGGCGTCCGGCCCGGCCGCCGGGCCACCGTGCCCAGCTGGGACGAGATCGTCTTCGGCAGTCGGCGCAAGAAGCAGGAATAGCCCTGCACGTCGAAGGGGCGGGAGGCTTCGGCCTCCCGCCCCTTCGACGTGCCCCGCCGGCGTCGGGGTGATCAGCCCGGCTGGTCCGTGACCGCCACCGGGCGGCTCCCGTCGCTCGACCACTCGCTCCACGACCCCGGGTACAGCGTGGCCGGCACGCCCGCCACCTCCAGCGCCAGGATCTGGTGCGCCGCCGTCACCCCCGACCCGCAGTACACGGCCGTCTCCCGCTCACCCGCACCCAGCGCGCGGAACCGCTCGGCCAGCTCCGCGGCCGGCCGGAACCGCCCGTCCGGGCCGACGTTCTCGGTGGTCGGCGCCGACACGGCCCCCGGGATGTGCCCCGCGCGCGGGTCGACCGGCTCCGTCTCGCCCCGGTAGCGCTCTCCCGAGCGGGCGTCCAGCAGCAGGCCGCTGCGCGCCCACGCCGCCGCGCCGTCCGCGTCGACCGTCGGCAACCGGCCCGGGACCGGCTTGAAGTCGCCCGCCTCCGGCGCCGGCACCTCGGCCGTCACCGGCAACCCGGCCGCCGACCAGGCCGCGTAGCCGCCGTCCAGCACCCGCACGTCCTGGTGCCCGGCCCAGCGCAGCAGCCACCAGGCGCGGGCCGCCGACAGCGAGGGCCCGCCGTCGTACACCACGACCGGGCGGTCGGCACCGACGCCGAACCGGCGCATGGCGGCGCCGAACTCCTCCAGATCCGGCAGGGGGTGGCGGCCGCCCTGCCCGGGGGCGCCGGGCGCCGCCGCGAGGTCCTGGTCCAGGTCGACGAAGTGGGCGCCGGGCAGGTGCCCGGCCCGGTACTCCTCCGCCGCCGTCGGGCCGGAGGCGGCCGCACCGACCAGCTGGTAGCGCACGTCCAGCAGCACCGGCGGACGCGACGAGGCGAGCGCCTCCCGCAGCTCGGCCGCGGAGATCAGCGGGGAACCGTCGTTGTAGGTGGTCATGCCGGACATTGTCGCGCAGCAGGGGCGAACCGCCGCTCTTTGTGGGGTCTTTGCCGGAATTTCCGCGCGGCCCGAGGGTTCGGCGCGCGCCGGAGTGGAAGCATCACCCTCGCGTGCGCGAATTTCCGTGCGCCAACCGCCCGTGAGGAGGCCCGCATTGCCCGCGGTGAAACTCCGGCTCGCCCAGGGCACGCCCTGCTGGGTCAGCCTGCTGACCGACGACCTGGCCGGCGCCCGCGCCTTCTACGGCGAACTGCTCGGCTGGAGCTACTCCCCCGGCCCGGCCCAACTCGGCGACTACGTCCGGGCCGAGCTCGACGGGCAGCCGGTCGCCGGCCTCGGTGTCTCCACCGCCACCGGCTTCCCGGTGCAGTGGACCACCTACTTCGCCGTGGACAGCGCCGACTCCGCCACCCAACTCGTCCGCGAGTGCGGCGGCACCGTCGCCGTCGGACCTCTCCAGGCCGAACGCGCAGGACGGATGGCCATCGCCGCCGACGTGTCCGGCGCCGTCTTCGGTCTCTGGCAGGGCGAGGAACACGTCGGCCGCGAGGCGGGCCCCGAACCCGGCGGCCCCGCCTGGGCCGAACTGCTCACCCCCGACGGCGAGGGCGCCGCCGCCTTCTACGCCATGGTCCTCGGCCGCACCGTCCGGCCCGGCACCGACGAATCCGCGCTGCTGGTGCAGGGCCGACCGGTCGCCGGCATCCGGCACGGCGCCGAACTGCGCGGCCACCCGCCCCGTTGGCGGATCCACTTCGCCGTCCGCGACGCCGCCCAGACCGCCCGCCGCGCCGTCGAACTCGGCGGCCGGGTCCTCGTCGAGCCGCACGACACCGCGCGCGGCCGGGCCGCCCGGCTGGCCGACCCGCAAGGCGGGCACTTCTCCGTCCTGGAATCCCGCTAGGACACTACGGCTGAGACTGCTCGAAGGGGAGCACGTCCGGGGAGAGCACCGAGGCGCGGGCGGTCGCCGCGGTCAGGCGACGGCGGTGGTGCCGGCGGCACAGCACCTCGTAGCCGACCTCGTCCTCGTTCACCGAGATGTCGCCGATGACGACCTGCGCGCCCTCGACGACCATCACGCCACCGACCGTCCGCGCGTTGTGGGTGGCCCGCGCGCCGCACCAGCACAGCGCCTCCACCTGCAGTACCTCGACCCGGTCGGCCAGCTCGATCAGCCGCTGCGAGCCGGGGAACAGCCTGGTGCGGAAATCCGTCGTGATCCCGAACGTGTAGACGTCGATGTCGAGTTCGTCCACCACCCGGGCCAGCTGATCGACCTGCTCGGCCGCGAAGAACTGGGCCTCGTCGCAGATCAGGTAGTCCACCCGGCCGCCGGCCGACAGTCGCTGCACCACGTGCGCGTGGAAGTCGAAGTCGTCGGTCACCTCGACGGCGTCGGCGCGCAGGCCGAGGCGGCTGGAGATGGTCGCCGCCCCCGCCCGGTCGTGGCGGGTCAGGATGATCCCCTGCCGGCCGCGGGCGGTGTGGTTGTGGTCCATCTGCAGCGCCAGCGTCGACTTGCCGCAGTCCATCGTGCCCGAGAAGAACACCAGTTCAGCCATGGGTGGAGCAGAGGCCTTTCAAATCAGGGGAGTTCGGGCACAGGAAGGTTCGGGCACGGGGGGTTCGCGCACGGGGGATTCGAGCGCGGCGGCATCGGCGGCACGGCTCAGGCGCGCACTTCGAGCAGCGGCACGAACTGCTCGACCGGGGTCATCGAACCGTGCAGACCGACCATCGCCGACTCACCGGGCTCGTTGCGGGAGGCGATGATCGCGACGTCGTCCCTGGCCGCGGCGACCACGTCGCCGATCCGCCGGTAGACCCGCTCGTCCACGGCCGGGCCGAACCAGCCCGCCGCGATCGCCTCGTCCCGGGTCGCCACCCACATCCGGTCGCCCAGCACCTCGCTCCAGACCGTGTGCACGTCGGCCGCCGCCCCGGGCACCGCGTACACGTGCCGGGCCCGGCCCTCGCCGCCCAGCAGGGCCACGCCCGCGCCGAGCTCCCAGTCCTCGTCGAAGTCGATCCGGTCCTCGGGCGCGATGTCGATCATGCCGTGGTCGGCCGTGACGTACATCGCCGAGCGCGGCGGCAGCTGCTCGGCCAGGCGCCGGGCCAGGCGGTCCACCGCGTCCAGGGTCATCCGCCACTCGTCCGAGTCCACACCGAAGCGGTGGCCCGCTCCGTCCAGCTCGCTGACGTACGTGTACACCAGCGCCCGGTCGTGCTCGGCCAGCCAGGCCGCGGCCTGGTCCATCCGCTCCTCGCCGGTGGTCCGGCCCATGAACGTGCCGCCGGACAGCGCCACCCTGGTCAGCGGGGTCTGCGCGAACAGCGGGGACGACACCTGCGCCGTCGCCACCCCGGCCGCGTGCGTCCGCTCGAAGACCGTCGGGTACGGCTGCCAGGCCGTCGGATCGGTCGGCGGCTGCCAGCGCAGCTGGTTCATCAGGTAGCCGGCACCGGGGACCGCCACCGTGTACCCGGCCAGACCGTGCAGCCCCGGCGGGGTGCCGGTGCCGACCGAGGCCAGCGAGGTCGCCGTCGTCGACGGGAAACCGGCCGTCAGCGGGCGGCCCGTGCCACCCAGCGAACTTCCCGCCAGCGAGGACAGGAACGGCGCGTACTCGGGGTGGCGCAGCAGCAGCTCCCAGCCGAGGCCGTCGACCAGGAACACCACCACGCGGTCGGCCGGGGCGATCGGGAGCGTCGCCGAGAACCCCTCGACGCCCAGCCCCGCCGCGACCGAGGGCAGCAGGTCGCAGAGCGAACCGCTGCCGTAAGCGGGAGCGGGGGCGGAGGCGGGATCGAGGATCTCGAAGGCGTCGTAGCCGTCGGAAGGTACGAAAGACATTGATCCGGTTTCGTGGCGGTCGGCGCGGTCGGCGGCGCGGTCGTGCGCGGCGGGGCTCAGGCCCGCGGGGCGTTGCTGATCGTCGCGTCCGACAGCGCCCGGGCGAACACCAGCGCCTGCGCGACCGTCTCCGGGCCGTCGCCGGCCTCGCTCACCCGCAGTGACAGGTCGTCAGCCGTCGCCGAACCCGTGTAACCGTGGTCCGCCTCGCAGTTCGGGTCCGAGCAGCCCGCCGGCTCCAGGTCCAGCCGCTGCACCGCGCCCCAGCCGATCGTCAGCACGACCTCGCGCGGCAGCGTGCCCGGGGTGTACGTCTCCGGGTTCGCCACCATCCGGCTCACCACGACCGAGCCGATCCGGTCCAGCCGGACGCTCTCCGTCGACGTCGTCGCGAGCGGCACCGACGGGCTGGCGGCGTCACCGGTCTGCTCGTCGGTGTGGCTCACCACGAAGCGGGTCGGGGTCAGCACCAGCACGGTGACGTGGCGGCGCACCTCGTTGGCGTCGAACGTCGTCTCCTGGTGGACCAGGTAGGAGCTGATCGGCTCCGGGCCAACCGCGGACTCCACCGCCTCGGACACGAGGGCCGGGTAGTAGCCGCTGCGCTCGATCGCCGAGCGCAGGTCCTGAGTGGTGGTGGTACCGGTCTTCGCCATAACTCCATCCTGGCATGGTCCGCCGACGAAGCGGGCGGCGCGGCGCCGAGCTTCGGACAACAGCGCCCACGGGCAGGCGCAACCAAGGAAGGTTACAGGGTGCTCATGGCACGCGGGCCCAGATCGCTGCGGACGGGCAGGGGCGCGATGCGCACCCGCGCCCCCAGGATCGCCAGCCCGTGCGGGGCCACGACCACCGGTTCGAGGTCCACCGACGCCACCTCCGGCAGATCGTCCACCAGCCGCGACACCCGCAGGAGCAGCTCCTCCAGCGCGTCCGTGTCCACCGCCTCCGCACCCCGCCAGCCGAACAGCAGCGGGGCCGCCCGGACCTCCCGGATCAGCCCGGCGACGTCCTGATCGGTGGCCGGAACCAGTCGGTGCGCGACATCGCCCAGGAGTTCGGCCGGCGCGCCGGCGAGACCGAAGGACAGGATCGCGCCCACCGCGGGGTCGACCGTGGCGCCGATCACGGTGTCCACCCCGCGCGGGGCCAGCCGCTGCACCACCAGCTCGGCCTGCGCGGCGCCGCCGAGCAGGGCGTCCAGCTCGCGGTGGGCGCGGCGCAGGCCCGGCTCGCCGGTGAGGTCCAGGCGGACGCTGCCCAGGTCGGGGCGGTGACGCAGGTGCGGGGCGGTCGCCTTGAGGGCCACCGGATAGCCGAGCGCCGACGCCGCTCGCACCGCCGTCTCCTCGTCCGGCGCCGGGAGGGTCGGCGAGACGTCGATGCCGTAGCGGGCCAGCAGCGCGCGGGCCTCCGTGTCGGGCAGCGTGATCCGGGTGCCGCCCGGCTGGCTGCGGAAGAGGATGGAGCGGCGCGTAGTGCCTGGAGCAAGGGTGGTGGCGGGCGACGGACGGGAGATCGCGGTGCGGGTGTTCAGCACGGCGTCCACCAGGGCGCGGGCGCCCGGCTCGTCGATCCGGTCCAGTTCGGGCACCCGGGCGGTCTCCTCCGCCTCTGCCATCCGACGGCGCCACTGCGCGTAGTGCACCGCGTGCGCGAGGGCGCGCACCGCGCGCTCGGGCGCCGCGAACGCCGGGATGCCGCCCGGGCGCAGCCGGACCGGCAGATCGGTCAGCGCCAGGTGCGCCAGCACCAGCGGCTTGCCCAACTCCCTTGCCCGCTCGCCGGCTTCGAGCAGCGCGGCGGCGATCTCCGGGTCGTCCGAGCCCATCTCCGGGTCCTCCGGGCCGGTCAGCCGGCCGCCCATGAACGCGTGTGCCGAGGTGCCGATCGGCGGGATCGCGACGGCGATCACGGCGTCCACGGCGGGGTCGGCGAGGGCGACGTCCAGCGCGATCCGGAAGTTCTCGCCGGTCGCGGCGGTGGTCAGGTCGACGGGGGTGCGGGGGCGCAGGCCCGCGCTCAGGCAGGCGTCGTAGGTCAGCAGGCCGAGCGAGTCCGAGTTGCCGACCACCGCGACCCGGTCCCCCGGCGGCAGCGGCTGCTGCACCAGCAGCTCGCCGGTGTCGTACAGCTCGGTGATCGTCTCCACCCGGGTGACCCCGGCTTGTTCGAACAGCGCGTCCACCGTCGCGTCGCGCAGCCCGGTGGCCGTGGCCGGGACGGTGTGGCCGGGCGGCAGGCTGCCGGTGTGGCGCGCGCCCTTCACGACGACGATCGGCTTCACGGCGGCCAGGCGGCGGGCGATCCGCGTGAACTTGCGCGGGTTGCCGAACGACTCCAGGTAGAGCAGCACCACCTCGGTCGCGTCGTCCTCCGCCCAGTACTGCAGGAAGTCGTTCCCGGAGACGTCGGCCCGGTTGCCGACCGACGCGAAGGAGGAGACGCCCAGGCCCCGGCGGTGCGCGGCCTCCAGGAGCGCCACGCCGATCGCGCCGGACTGGCAGAAGATCCCGAAGCCGCCGCGCCTCGGCAGGTGCGGCGCCAGCGAGGCGTTCAGCGGGAGCCCGGGATCGGTGTTGATCAGGCCGAAGGCGTTCGGGCCGATCACGCGCATCCCCGCCGCACGGGCCTGCCGGACCAGGGCCCGCTGGCGGTCGCGGCCCTCCGGACCGGTCTCGGCGTACCCGGCGGTCACCACGACCAGGCCCTGCACCCCGTGGGCGCCGCACTCGGCGACCGCCGCCGGCACCGAACCCTCGGGGACGGCGATCACGGCCAGGTCCACAGGACCGGGGACGTCCAGGACCGAGCGGTACACCGGGACACCGTCCAGCTCCGTCCCGGACGGGGCCTTGCGGTTCACCGCGTAGACGGGACGCGGGGCGTCCTTCTCCTCGGCCTCGTACCTGCTGTCGAACTCGGTGTCGAAACTGCCGAGCAGATCGCGCAGGAGTGCCCGGCCGACGGTCTGCGGATTGCGCGAGACCCCGATCACCGCCACCGAGCGCGGGGTGAGCAGCCGCTGCACCGAACGCGCCTCCGCGCGGTGCTCGCGCGCCCGCATCACGGCCAGCGAGCGGGCTGTCGGTTCCAGGTCGAACTCCAGGTGCACCACGCCGTCGGCGAAGCTGCGGCGCTGCGTGTAGCCGGCGTCCGTGAAGACCTTCACCATCTTCCGGTTCTCCGGCAGCACCTCCGCCTGGAAGCGGCGGATCCCGCGCTCCTGCGCCACCGCCGCGATGTGCTCCAGCAACGCCGACGCCACCCCGCGGCCCTGGTGCGCGTCCTGCACCAGGAACGCCACCTCGGCGTCGGTACCGGTGTCGCAGGGGCGGCCCTCGGCGTCGATCCGGTCGTAGCGGACGGTCGCGATGAAGCGGTCGCGGACGACGACGGCGAGGGCGACCCGGTTCACGAAGTCGTGGTGCGTGAAGCGGCGGACGTCCTTCTCGGAGAGCTTCGGATACGGGGCGAAGAAACGGAAGTACTTGGACTGGTCCGAGACCTGCTCGTAGAACTCCACCAACCGCCCGGCGTCGGCGGGAGTGATCGGCCGGATCCGGGCCGTGCCGCCGTCGCGCAGCAGGATGTCGGCCTCCCAGTGCTGCGGATAGTCCGGTTGCTCGGGGTGTTGCGCCGCCGCGGAGTCGTCCACGTTCGTCAGGTTATCCGGCAGCAGGCCGGATGGCGCACGGCAATGCACGCGCGGCAGGGTGGCAGGGCCACCGGCCGGGCCTTATGCCCCGAAAAGAAACAATCACAACTCCCGAACACGGCGGCCCGCAGGGGCCGACTGCGTGCAACACTGGTCTAGACAACATGGCCGCTTCCCCGAGCACGGCCGTGACCAGCTTCACCGGAAAGGCACGTCTCATGGCCGAGCGCCGCGTCACCATCGGTTGGGCCGAGGGCCTGCACGCCCGTCCCGCCTCCATCTTCGTCCGGGCGGTCACGGCCACCGGCGTGCCGATCACCATCGCCAAGCCGGGCGGCAACCCGGTCAACGCCGCCTCCATGCTCGGCCTCCTGGCCCTGGGCGCCCAGGGCGGCGAGGAGGTCATCCTCGCTTCCGACGCCCCGGGCGCCGACGAAGCCCTCGACCGCCTCGCCAAGCTGGTCCAGGAAGGCCTCGACGAACTCCCCGCCGCAGCCTGAGCCCACTCGCTCGACGCACAGCGTCCGGCAGTGCATCACACTGCCGGACGCTTTGCGCAGGCAATTCGATCGCATCCACACCATTGAGCGAACTGGTGCACGATCGCCCCTCTCGAACGGCTTTTCGCGCGCACACTCGCCGCATGACGTTCTTCGATCTCGAACGACCCGAGCACGCCTACATGTTCGCCTTCCTCCAGGCGGACGGCCACCTCACCGAGCAGTCTCGCAACCGCGGCCGGCTCTCCGTGGAGCTCTCCGCACGCGACGCCCCGATCCTGGAGGAGTTCCAACGGCTCTGCCCGTTCAACAGCAGCATCCGTTACCGAACGCGCAGCACCAACTTCAAGGCGGACCACACCTCGGTAATGTGGACCGTGTGCGCCCGCGAGTTCCGCGAGGAACTGCAGGCACTCGGCCTGCCCGTGGGGCCCAAGTCCGAGATCGTGGTACCGCCGAACAGGCCCTTCTCCGAGCGCGACTACGTGCGTGGTCTCATCGATGCCGATGGGTCACTCGGCATCACCGCCAAGACCTTGCCGTTCCTCAGCTTCACCACCCAGAGCGACACGATGGCCGCCTTCTTCGCGGGCTATGCCGAGCAGCTCTGCGGCATGAAGCGCAAGCTCGCCCGAAACAAGCGTGACGGCATCTACAACATCCTCTTCACGAGGGAAGCCGCGGTGGCCATCACTGCCGAGCTGTACTATCCGGGCTGCCTCGCACTGCCACGCAAGCAAGCGGGTGCCGCGCACGTCGAGGCGTGGGTCCGCCCGCCGACGATGGGGATAGCCGCTCCTCGGCGCAGCTGGACCACCGAAGAAGATGTGGTGCTCCTGGGCGCGGCCAGCATGGAACTGGCCGCCGGACAGCTGGGCCGGACCCTCAAGAGCTGCACCATCCGCAAGTGGCGGCTTGCCGGTCCCAAACGCCCGAGAGTGTTTCCACAGCGGTAGAGATGGCCCCCGACATCGTCGGGGGCCATCTCATTTCGACTGCTCATCCCTTGATGCAGATGACCTGCTTGATCTGAGCGACGACCTCGACCAGGTCGCGCTGCTGATCCATGACCTTCTCGATCGACTTGTAGGCGCCCGGGATCTCGTCGACGACGCCGCTGTCCTTGCGGCACTCCACGCCCCGCGTCTGCTCCTCCAAGTCCCGTACGGTGAAGCGCTTCTTCGCCGCCGTGCGGCTCATCTTCCGCCCGGCGCCGTGCGAGGCCGAGTTGAACGCCGCCTTGTTGCCGAGGCCGCGAACGATGAACGAACTGGTGCCCATCGAGCCCGGGATGATGCCGTACTCGCCCGTCCCTGCTCGGATCGCGCCCTTGCGGGTCACGAGCAGGTCGACACCGTCGTACGTCTCCTCAGCCACGTAGTTGTGGTGGCAGCTAATGACCTCGTCGAAGGTGACCTTCGCCTTGGGGAACTCGCGGCGGACGACGTCCTGGAAGAGCGTCATCATGACGGCACGATTGTGCTTGGCGTACTCCTGCGCCCAGTACAGGTCCGCTCGGTAGGCCACCATCTGCGGAGTGTCCGCGATGAACACCGCGAGGTCGCGATCGACCAGGCCCTGGTTGTGCGGCAGCGACCGGGCAACGGTCATGTGGTGCTCCGCCAGCTCCTTGCCGATGTTGCGCGAGCCGGAGTGCAGCATCAGCCACACCGTCCCGATCGTATCGATGCACAGTTCGATCATGTGATTTCCGGCTCCGAGCGTTCCCATCTGCTGCATGGCACGTTCACGACGCCATTTGACCGCTTCTGCCACACCATCGAACCGCTGCCAGAAGTCGTCCCAGCCCGCCGTCTGGAAGCCGTGGAGCTTGCGCGGGTCGACGGGGTCGGTGTGGAGGCCGCGGCCGACCGGGATGGCCTGCTCAATCTTGGAGCGGAGGCGGGACAGGTCGTCCGGGAGGTCCTTGGCGGTGAGGGAGGTCTTCACCGCACTCATCCCGCAGCCGATGTCCACGCCGACCGCCGCCGGGCAGACGGCGCCCTTCATGGCGATGACGGAGCCGACGGTCGCGCCCTTGCCCAGGTGGACGTCGGGCATGACGGCGAGGCCGTGCAGCCACGGCAGGGAGCTGATGTTGCGCAACTGCTGCATCGCCGCGCCCTCGACGGTGGCCGGGTCGGTCCACATCCGGATCGGGACCCGGATACCGGGCACTTCGGTGTACGACATGGGTGTTCGACCTCCAGGGTCGGTTGGTTCACAGGGAGTTGCCGCGCAAAAGAAATCCCGGCGCGGCTCGGGGAAGACCAGGAAGGGCTCAGACGCCCAGGGCATAGAGGGAGTGCGGCCTTGGGGAGCGTCGTCGTATGGTTCGCTCGACCCGCATGGTGACCGCCTCCCTTCATTCGTCAGAGTCAGACTTCGTACATCTGTGCCGGGGGATATCTATCCACGGAACGGCCCGGGCTCGCAACGGATTTAAAAGCGGCGGATCCGGAAACGGCGGCAGGCCCGCCGGAGCGTGGAGCGCTCCAGCGGGCCTGCCGCGCATCGGAAGGGTCAGCTGATGACCGTGACCTCGCCGATGCCCAACTCCCGCACGTCGTCCGCGATCGCTGCGGCGTCACCGACCAGCACCGTGACCAGCCGGTCCGGCGGGAAGGCGGCGACGACGGCCTCGGTGGCCGCGGCGGTGGGCAGTTCGGCGAGCTGCCGGTAGACCTCGGCCTGGTAGTCGTCGGGCAGGTGCTGCTCGACCTGGTCGGCGAGGGTGCCGGCGACCGAGCCCGCGGTCTCGTACTTGAGCGGCGCGACCCCGACCAGGAACTGCACGGCCTCGTCCCGCTCGGCGTCGGTCAGGCCCTCGGCGGCGAGGGTGCGCAGGATCGTCCAGGTGTCCTTCAGGGCCGGGGCGGTGGAGGCGGTGTCCACCGAGCCGCTGATGGCGAGCAGCGAGCGCCCGCTGCCGTCGGCGGCCGAGCGCAGCGGCTGGGCGAAGGCGCGGACGCCGTAGGTGTAGCCCTTCTCTTCGCGAAGGACGCGGTCGAGGCGGGAGGTGAGGGTGCCGCCGAGGCAGTAGGTGCCGAGGATCTGGGCCGACCAGGCGGGGTCGTGGCGGTCGGGGCCGATGCGGCCGATGAGGAGCTGGGTCTGGACGGAGTCGGGCCGGTCGACGATGACGACGCGGCCGCGGTCGTCGGCGGTGACGGGCGCGTGGACGCCGGCCGTGCCGGCGGAGCCGGTCCAGGCGCCGAGGGTGCTCTCCAGGAGGGCGGGCAGGTCGACGCCGGTGAGGTCGCCGACCACGACGACGGTGCTGGTGGCGGGCCGGACGTGGGTGTCGTAGAAGGCCTTGACGGCGGCGCGGTCGATGGACTTGACCGTGTCGGCGGTGCCGCCGCGGGGGCGCGAGAGGCGGTCGGCGGCGTCGAAGAGCTCGGCGTAGAGGGCCTTGGCGGCGCGCCGGGCGGGGTTGGCCTGCTCGTGGACGATCTCGTCGAGGCGGTTGGCGACGAGCCGCTCGATCTCGTCCTCGGGGAGGGCGGGGGCGCGCAGGGCGTCCGCGAGGAGGGCGAGGCCGCGCTGGAGGCGGGAGGCGGGGACTTCGAGGGAGACGCGGATGCAGGGGTGGTCCGCGTGGGCGTCGAGGGTGGCGCCGGCGCGCTCGAGTTCGGCGGCGAACTCCTCGGCGGTGAGGGTGTCGGTGCCTTCGCTGAGGGCGCGCGCGAGGATGGCGGCGATGCCGTCGAGGCCGGCCGGTTCGGCGGCGAGCGGGGCGTCGACGAGGACCTCGACGGCGACGAGCTGCTGGCCGGGGCGGTGGCAGTGCAGAACGGTGATGCCGTTGCCGAGGGCGGTGCGCTCGGGCGCCGGGAAGGCCCAGGGGCTCGGGGTGCCGGGCCTGGGCTGGGGGTGGAAGGTCATGGCGGGGACGTAGTCGGTGCTCATGCGGCGGCACCCTCCTCTTCGGAAGCGGCGTCGGTGTCGGCCGTGGTCGGCTCGTAGACGAGGACGGCCCGGTTGTCGGGGTGGAGTCGGGCCTTGGCGACGGCCTGGACCTCTTCGGCGGTGACGTCGAGGACCTTGGGGAGGGCGTCGTTGAGCAGCTTGGGGTCACCGAACAGGACGGCGTAGCGGCAGAGTTCGTCGGCGCGGCCGGCGACGGTGGTGAGCCGGTCGAGCCACTCGCGCTCGATCTGGGCCTGGGCGCGTTCGAGTTCCTCGGGGGTGGGGCCCTCGGCGGCGAAGCGGGCGAGTTCCTCGTCGACGGCGGTGTCGATCTGCGCGATGGTGGCGTCGCCGGAGGTCTTGACGTCGAGCCAGCCGAGGCTGGGTGCGCCGGCGAGGCGGAGCAGGCCGAAGCCGGCGGCGACGGCGGTGCGGTCGCGGCGGACGAGGCGGTTGTAGAGGCGGCTGGACTCGCCGCTGCCGAGGATGGTGAGGGCGAGGTCGGCGGCGTCGGCCTCGCGGGTGCCGTCGTGCGGGAGGCGGTAGGCGGCCATGAGGGCGCGGGAGGGGACGTCCTCGTGGATCTCCTCGCGCAGTTCGCGCCCGATGGTGTCCGGGAGTTCGCCGGAGCGCGGGGGCTGCTTGCCGTCGTGGGCGGGGATGCTGCCGAAGTACTTCTCGACCCAGGCGATGGTCTGCTCGGGGTCGATGTCGCCGACGACGGAGAGGACGGCGTTGTTGGGCGCGTAGTAGGTGCGGAAGAACGCGCGGGCGTCCTCGAGCGTGGCGGCGTCGAGGTCGGCCATGGAGCCGATGGGGGTGTGGTGGTACGGGTGGCCGTCGGGGAAGGAGAGCGCGGTGAGCTTCTCGAAGGCTGTGCCGTAGGGGACGTTGTCGTAGCGCTGGCGGCGCTCGTTCTTGACGACGTCCCGCTGGTTCTCCATGGAGGTCTCGTCGAGTGCGGCGAGGAGGGAGCCCATGCGGTCGGCCTCGAGCCAGAGGGCGAGCTCCAGCTGGTGGGCGGGCATGGTCTCGAAGTAGTTGGTGCGCTCGAAGCTGGTGGTGCCGTTGAGCGAGCCGCCGGCGCCCTGGACGAGCTCGAAGTGGCCGTTGTTGGAGACGTTGGCCGAGCCCTGGAACATGAGGTGCTCGAAGAGGTGGGCGAGGCCGGTGCGGCCCTTGACCTCGTGGCGCGAGCCGACGTCGTACCAGAGGCAGACCGCGGCGACCGGGGTGAGGTGGTCCTCGGAGAGGACGACGCGCAGGCCGTTGGCCAGGCGGTGCTCGGTGATGGCGATGCCTCGGCTGGAGGCGGGGGCCGGGTTGGCCATGCGCTCGGGTCCTTCCCGTCGTCGATGTCGGGGTTCGTGTGGCGTCCCCCATTGTGGTGCAACGCGCGAGGGGCACGGATGTGTCCGCGCGGAGGGGGCGTTCGCCAGGGGCGGAAGAGGGCCGCTGGCCGGGAGTGTCGGTCCGAGGGTCCACAATGGGGGCGCCACGCCCTGTTGACGGGGGCAGCCGGCCGGCCGACAGAGCCGGACGACTGAGCCGGACACCGGAGCCGGACGAAGAGACTGACCGAGACACAGAGCAAGCGAGACGTAAGGGAGCCCCGCCGCGATGGCCCGCCGCAGTTCGCAGACCCCGCCGCCCGGAGACTTCGAGGAGCGGATCCTCGACGTCGACGTCGTGGACGAGATGCAGGGTTCCTTCCTGGAGTACGCCTACTCGGTGATCTACTCCCGCGCGCTGCCGGACGCGCGGGACGGTCTGAAGCCCGTGCACCGGCGAATCCTGTACCAGGCCAACGAGATGGGCCTGCGCCCGGAGCGCGCGCACGTGAAGTGCGCCCGTGTGGTGGGCGAGGTGATGGGCCGCCTGCACCCGCACGGCGACCAGTCGATCTACGACGCGGTCGTCCGGATGGCACAGCCGTTCTCGATGCGCCTGCCACTGATCGACGGGCACGGGAACTTCGGTTCGCTGGGCAACGACGACCCGCCGGCCGCCATGCGTTACACCGAGTCGCGGCTGACGCCGGCGTCGATGGCGCTGGTGGAGTCGATCCACGAGGACACCGTCGACTTCGGGCCGAACTACGACGGCAGCGAGCAGGAGCCGCTGGCGCTTCCGGCGGCGTTCCCGAACCTGCTGGTGAACGGCGCGACGGGCATCGCGGTCGGGATGGCGACGAACATGCCGCCGCACAACCTGTCCGAGGTGGTGGCGGCGGCCCGGCACCTGATCAAGCACCCGAACGCGGACCTGGACACGCTGATGCGGTTCGTGCCCGGTCCGGACCTGCCGACCGGCGGGCGGATCGTGGGTCTGTCGGGCATCCGGGACGCGTACGAGTCGGGCCGCGGCACGTTCAAGATCCGCGCCACGGCGACGGTGGAGGCGGTGACGGCGCGCCGCAAGGGCATCGTCGTGACGGAGCTGCCGTACAACGTCGGCCCGGAGAAGGTCATCTCGAAGATCAAGGACCTGGTCAACGCGAAGAAGCTGCAGGGCATCGCGGACGTCAAGGACCTGACCGATCGCGAGCACGGGCTGCGGCTGGTCATCGAGGTGAAGAACGGCTTCGTGCCGGAGGCGCTCCTGGAGCAGCTGTACAAGCTGACGCCGATGGAGGAGACCTTCGGCATCAACAACGTGGCGCTGGTGGACGGCCAGCCGCTGACGCTGGGGCTGAAGGAACTGCTGGAGGTCTACGTCGACCACCGCTTCACGGTGGTGCGCCGGCGCAGCGACTTCCGCCGGCGCAAGCGCGAGGAGCGGCTGCACCTGGTCGAGGGCCTGCTGGTGGCGCTGGTCGACATCGACGAGGTGATCGCGATCATCCGGTCGAGCGACAACGCCGGGCAGGCGAAGGAGCGGCTGATGGAGCGCTTCTCGCTGTCGGACACGCAGACGGCGTACATCCTGGACACCCCGCTGCGCCGGCTGACCCGGTTCGACCGGGTGGAGCTGGAGCAGGAGAAGGCGAAGCTGACCTCGGAGATCGCGGAGCTGACCGAGATCCTGGAGTCGGACGCGAAGCTGCGCAGCGTGGTGTCGTCCGAACTGGGCGCGGTGGCGAAGCAGTTCGGGACGGAGCGGCGCACGGTGCTGCTGGAGGCGGGGGCGGCGCCGTCGGCGGCGCTGGCGGTGCCGCTGGAGGTGGCGGACGATCCGTGCCGGGTGCTGCTGTCGTCGACGGGTCTGCTGGCGCGGACGGCGGACGGGGAGCCGTTCGAGCTGTCGGAGGCGCGGGCGAAGCACGACGTGATCGTGTCGGCGGTGCCGGCGACGGCCCGGGCGGACGTGGGTGTGGTGACGTCGGCGGGCCGGGTGTTGCGGCTGCCGGTGATCGACCTGCCGGCGCTGCCGCCGACGCCGTCGCCGACGCTGGCCGGTGGGGCCTCGGTGGAGGAGTTCCTGCGGCTGGAGGCCGGTGAGCGGGTGCTGGCGCTGACGACGCTGGACGAGTCGTCGCCGGGGCTGGCGCTGGGCACGGTGCAGGGCGTGGTGAAGCGGGTGGTGCCGGAGTGGCCCGCGAACAAGGACGAGTTCGAGGTGATCGCCCTCAAGGAGGGTGACGAGCTGGTGGGCGCGGTCGAGCTGCGCACTGGCGAGGAGGACCTGGTCTTCATCACGTCGGACGCGCAGTTGCTGCGCTACCCGGCGGGCCAGGTGCGTCCGCAGGGCCGCCCGGCGGGCGGCATGGCGGGGGTCAAGCTGGCGGACGGGGCCCGGGTGCTGTCGTTCACGGCGGTGGATCCGGCGGTGGACGCGGTGGTGGTCTCGGTGGCGGGTGCGTCGGGCACGTTGACGGGCGGCGAGCAGTCGACGTGGAAGGTGACGCCGTTCGAGCAGTACCCGCGCAAGGGCCGGGCGACGGGTGGTGTCCGCTGCCAGCGGTTCCTGCGCGGTGAGGACCTGCTGACGTTCGCGTGGGCGGGCGCGGCGCCGGCCCGTGCGGCGACGGCCAAGGGCGCGCCGGTGGAGCTGCCGGAGCGGGACCCGCGCCGGGACGGTTCGGGCTCGCCGGTGACGACGCCGATCGCGGTGGTCGCGGGCCCGGCGTGACCGGGTGAGCGGGTGAGTGGGAGGAGGGGTGCCGGTCGGGTGCCCCTCCTCCGCCGGCCTGGGCTCCTGCCGCCGTTCGGGGCCGGTCCGCCGCCCGGGAGCGCCGGGAGGGCTGAGGGTAGCCTTGCCCGCGTGAGCACCTGTGCGACGCAGTCGCGTGAACTTTCGGAGCCGCTGACCGCCACGGCGGCGGTGGCGACCACCTGGCTGCTGGTGGAGCAGAACGGGCCGTGGGGCGCGAAGGCGCTGGGCGAGAGCCACCTCGACCCGGCGACCGGGCGCGCGCTGGAGTCGGCCGCGGCGGGGACGGGCGTGCGGGTGGCGCTGATCCGTCGGCCGGGCCGGCACGCGGACTGCCTGCCGACGTCGCGGCACGAGGTGATCGTGGCGCACACGGTGCCGGGCCGCGGCTGGGTGCGCCGGGCCGGGGTGGCCGATCCGGCGGAGCTGCTGGAACTGGACTTCGCGGCGCTGGGCGTGGGCGACCACACGGGTTTCGGCACGGAGCACGTGGGCGGTCCGGTGGCGCTGGTGTGCACGAACGGGCGCCGGGACCGCTGCTGCGCGCTGCTGGGCCGTCCGCTGGCGGCGGACCTGGCGGCGGCGGGCCACAGCGAGGTGTGGGAGGTGACGCACCTGGGCGGGCACCGCTTCTCCCCCACGATGCTGGTGCTGCCGTCCGGTTACGCGTACGGGCGGCTGACGGCGGAGACCGCCAAGGAGGTGCTGGCGGCGACGGCGGCCGGGCACATGGTGCCGGAGTGGTCGCGGGGCTGCTCGGGCTGGGACCGTCCGGGTCAGGCGGCCGACCACGCGGTGCGGCTGGCGATCGGCGAGACCCGGGTGGACGCGCTGACCGCCGCGCAGCGACCGGACGGCGAGGGCCGCTGGCTGGTCACGGTGCTGCACGCGGACGGGCGGGCGTGGGAGGTGGACGTGATCGAGGGCCGGAGCGAGCCGCCGCGTCCGGAGAGCTGCGGGAAGGCGGCGGGCACGCCGTCGCGGATGGACGTGCTGTCGGTCCGCGGGATCTGAAAGGGCGGGCCCGCGCCCGTGGGGGTGAGCGCGGGACCGCCGTGCCGGCCCGGGATCAGCCGGTGGCCTTGTCGACGAACTCGGTGGTGTAGGTGCGGGAGAGGTCGATCGAGCCCTCCTTGCCCTTCACGTCCGGGTGGAAGGCCGCGAGCACCGCGAGGACGGTCTTCGGCCCGTCGGCCGGCATCACGCCGTCCGTCGTGAACATCGGCAGCGTCGTCTTGATCGCGGCCGCGTACTGGTCGGCGCCGCCCTGCGCGTAGTCGGCGGGCATCTTCGTGGCGATCTCCTCGGGGGTGTGCGTGGACATCCACTTGAGGGTCTTCACGAAGGCGTTGGCGAGCTTCCGGGTGGTGTCCTTGTTCTTCTCCACCCAGTCGGTGGCCATGTAGAGCGAGGACGACGGGTAGAGGCCGCCGAGCGCCTGGCGCGAGCCCTCGGGGGTGCGCAGGTCGTAGAGGATCTTGCCGAGGCCCTTGTCGAGGACGTTGGCGACGGTCGGGTCGGTCGTCATGCCGGCGTCGATGCTGCCCTGCTGGAGCGCGGCGACGAAGGTCTGGCCGGCGCCGACCGCGATCGGGCTGAACTCGCTGGCGGAGGTGCCGTTCTTGACCGCGAGGTACTTGGTCAGGAAGTCGGTCGAGGAGCCGAGGCCGGTGACGCCGAGCTTCCTGCCCTTGAAGTCGGCGCCGGACCTGATGGCATCGGCCTGCTTGGCGGAGACGAGTTCGACCTCGCCGGGGGCCTGCGCGAACTGCACGACGGACTCGACGTTCTTGCCCTTGGCCTGGAGGTCGATCGTGTGGTCGTAGAAGCCGACGGCACCCTGGACGTCCCCGGCGAGCAGCGCGGTGGTGGCGTTGACGCCGGCGGGCTCGGTCATCAGCTCGACGTTCACGCCGGCCTCGGCGAAGAACCCGAGCCGCTGGGTGAGCATCGCGGGGAGGTAGATGACCTTGTCCAGACCGCCGACCATGATCTTGACCTTGGGTCCGTCGACCTGCCGGCCGGCCGGGACTGCGGCACCGTGGTCGGACGTTGCGGCGTCGTTGGCACAGGCGGAGAGCGGAAGGAGGAGGACGGTGGCGAGGGCCACGGCAGCAGATCTGCTTGTCGAGTTCGGACGCATGGGTGAGAGTGCCTCTCTGCTACGGACGAGGGGATCAGCGGCCGTCGCCCGCGTCGGCGGGCTTCCAGCGGAACAACTTCTTCTCGGCGAAGGTCAGCAGGCCTTCGGTCACGAGTGCGACGACGGCGAGGATCGTCATCGCGGCGTACACACCGGCCGCGTTGAAGGTGCCCTGCGCGGCGGCGACGAGCAGGCCGAGGCCCTTGGTGGCACCGATGTACTCGCCGACGATGGCGCCGATCAGCGCGAAGCCGAAGCTGACGTGCAGGCTGGTGAAGATCCAGGTGGTGGCGGCGGGGATGACGACCTGGAGGGTGACCTTGCGGTTGTCCGCGCCGAGGATGCGGGCGTTGGCGACGAGGTTGCGGTCCACCTCGCGGGCGCCCTGGAAGGCGTTGAAGAACACCGGGAAGAACACCAGCACCACGGCCGAGGCGACCTTGGAGGCCGGGCCGAGGCCGAACCAGATCAGGAAGATCGGCGCCAGGACGATGCGCGGGATCGCGTTGAGCACCTTGACGTAGGGTCCGAACACGTCGGCCAGGAAGCGGATCCGACCGAGCGCGATGCCGAGCAGCACACCGGCGACGACACCGATCACCCAGCCGGTGAGGGCCTCGTAGAGGGTGTAGCCGATCTGCTCGCCGAGCGAGCCCTGGGCGGTGCCGTGGGTGATCCACTGCCAGATCTGGTCCCATATCCTCGACGGCTGCGAGAAGTTGAACGGGTCGATGACGTCCGTCCGGGCGCACGCCTCCCACAGCCCCAGGAAGGCGAGGAGCACCGCGACCCGGGCACCGTGGACGCTCAACTTCCGCTTGCGGGCGGCCCGCTCGCGGGCCTCGGTTCTCGTCGTGGTGGCGGCCGGTGCGGTGGGCACGGCCGACGCGGTCTCAAGCGGCACGACCCGCTCCTCTCTCCCGGGTGATGCGCACCTCTTCGCCGAGCGAGGCCCATATCTCGCGGTACAGCTCGACGAACCTCGGTTCCAGCCGGACGGCCTCCACGGTGCGCGGTCGTGGCAGGTCGACGGTGAAGATCTCCTTGACGGTGGCCGGCCCGGCGGTCATGACGACGACGCGGTCGGCGAGCGCGATGGCCTCGTCGAGGTCGTGGGTCACGAAGACGACCGACGCCGCGTTGCCGGAAGAACTCGTGCCCGCCCACAACTCCAGCAGCTGGTCGGACATCAGCGCTCGGGTCTGCACGTCCAGCGCCGAGAACGGCTCGTCCATCAGCAGGATGTCCGGGTCGTTGACGAAGGTCTGGGCGAGCGCGACGCGCTTGCGCATGCCGCCGGACAGCTGGTGCGGGTAGCGGTCCTCGAAGGCACCGAGGCCGACCCGGCCGAGCCAGTCCCGGGCCCGTTCCTTCGCCTCTGCGGTGGGCACGCCGCGGAAGCGGGGGCCGGCCATGACGTTCGACAGGACGGTGCGCCAGGGGAAGACGGCGTCCTGCTGGAAGACGAACCCGACCCGGGGGTGGATCCCGCGGACCGGCTCCCCGTACACCCGGACCTCGCCCTCGGTGGGCTCCTCCAGGCCGCTGACCAGCGTCAGCGTGGTGGACTTGCCGCAGCCGGTCGGGCCGACGACAGCGACGAACTCGCCCTGGGCGACGGTCAGATCGAGATCGCGGACGGCGGTGTGCAGGGTCCCGGAGGGGGTGCGGAACCGTTTGGTCGCGCCGGTCAGCTCGATCGCCGGGGTCTTGCTCATGCCCGCACCTCGCTGCGCTCGGCGCTTGCTTCGCAAGGCCTGTCCTTGTTGATTCGCTCGCTTCGCTCGCTCATGTCGACCTCCCGGGTCAGTGCTTGCCCCGGAAAGGTAGGAGCGGGCCCGGCCCCGGCGGGAGCCTTCTCCGCGTAGTGCGACTTCTCCGCATTGAGGGGTGTTCTGCTCGTTTTGCTTCCGCTACAACTGCGAGGACGCGGTGACGCAGACACGCCGGAAACATAGGGTGTCCCGACCCCCGGTCCCGACCCCCACGTACCCCCACAGCCGCCGAGAGGAGGCCCGGATGAAGTTCCCCCGCTGGCCCCGCCGGGTCTTCGCGCAGCTGCTGCTCAGCCAGACCGTCGTCACCGTCGGTGTCACCGCCGTGACCGCCGGGCTGTTCCTCGCCCCGGTCAGCAACGAGCTCGACCACGACGCGATGCAGCGCGCCCTGTCCATCGCCCAGGCGACCGCCACCGACGAGGTGCTCGCCCGGGCCGCCGCCGCCCGCGACTGCGCCACGGCGCAGCACACCGCCGAACAGGTCCGCCTGTCCACCGGCGCGAGCTTCGTCGTGGTCACCGACCTGGACGGAATCCGGCTCTCGCACACCGATCCGGACCGGATCGGCCACCGGGTCAGCACCGACCCGGAGCCCGCGCTCAGCGGGCGCAGCGTCACCGCGATCCAGCAGGGCACCCTGGGGCGCACCGCGCGCGGCAAGGTGCCGCTGCGTCTCGCGGACGGGCGGATCGTCGGCGAGGTGTCGGTCGGCATCAGCGACGACTCGATCCGCCGCCGGCTGCTGAAGATGCTGACCGGGATCCTGTTGTGCGCGGGCGCCGGCCTGGCCGCGGGGACGGTCGCCACGCTCGCGCTGGCCCGTCGGCTCAAGCGCCGGACGCACAACATCGCGCTGGCCGACATCTCGGCGCTGCTGGTGGAGCGCGAGGCGATGCTGCACGGCATCCGCGAGGGCATGGTGGCGCTGGACGAACGCGGCCGGATCCGGCTGGCGAACGACGAGGCGGTGCGGCTGCTGGGCCTGCCCGAGGTCTGCACCGGCCGCCGGATCGACCAGGTGCTGCCGCCGGGCCGGCTGGCGGACGTGCTGGCCGGGCGGATCACCGGCCCGGACCTGCCGGCCGTCCGGGACGACCGGGTGCTGGTGGTGAACCGCATGACCACCGCCGAGGGAGGCGCCGTGGTGACGCTGCGCGACCGCACCGAACTGGAGTCGCTGGTCCGTGAGCTGGACACGACCCGCAGCCTCACCGAGGCCCTGCGCGCCCAGGACCACGAACACGCCAACCGGATGCACACCCTGCTCGGTCTGCTCGAACTCGGCCGCCACGAACAGGCGGTGGCATTCATCTCGGAGCAGTCCGGTTCGCACGCGGTGGTCGCGGCGCGGATCGCCGAACAGGTGCAGGACCCGCACGTGGCGGCGCTACTGGCGGGCAAGTCGGCCGTGGCGGGCGAGCGCGGGGTGCGGCTGGTGCTGGCCCCGGCGGCGCACCTGCCGGACGCGGTGGTGGACGCGCGGGCGCTGGTGACGGTGCTCGGCAACCTGATCGACAACGCGGTGGACGCCCTGGGCGGGGGCGGCCGGGTGGACGTCAGCCTGGCCGCAGCGGGCTCCACGCTGCTGCTCCAGGTCGCCGACAGCGGCCCGGGCGTGCCGGAGGAGCTGCGCGAGCAGGTCTTCGAGGAGGGGTGGAGCAGCAAGGACGCGCCCGCGCACCGTCCGCGCGGGCTGGGGCTGGCGATGGTGCGGCGGCTGGTGGAGCGCACCGGAGGCCGGATCGTGCTCGACGCGGGGCCGCTGGGCGGCGCCCGGTTCACGGTCGAGCTGCCGGAGGCCCTGCTCACCGCTCGGCACGTGGAGGCGTGATGATCGACGTACTCGTGGTGGACGACGACTTCCGGGTCGCGGACGTGCACGCCGCCTACGTGGCGAAGGTGCCGGGCTTCCGGGTGACGGGCACGGCGCACTCGGCCGGGGAGGCGCTGGCCGCGCTGGAGCGCCGCCCGGTGGACCTGCTGCTGCTCGACCACCACCTTCCGGACGAGACGGGCCTGGCCCTGGTGCGCCGACTGCGGGAGCGGCAGGTGGCGTGCGACGTGATGATGGTGACGGCCGCCCGGGACGTGTCGACGGTGCACGCGGCGATGCAGCACGGCGCGCTGCAGTACCTGGTCAAGCCGTTCACGTTCGCCGGGCTGCGCGAGAAGCTCTCGGCGTACGCGCAGCTGCGGCACGCGCTGGCCGGTCCGGCGGCGCGGGAGGCGGGCCAGGACGAGGTGGACCGGCTGTTCGCGACCTTGCGCAGCGCGACGGCCCCGGCCGGCGCGCTGCCGAAGGGGCATTCGGCGCCGACGACGGACCTGGTACTCGGGGTGCTTCGGCGGGCGGGCCGACCGCTGTCCGCGCAGGAGGTGGCCGACGAGACCGGGCTGAGCCGGTCGACGGCGCAGCGCTACCTCAAGCAGCTGGAGCGGAACAGCCGCCTGCGGCTGACGCTGCGCTACGGCGACACCGGACGGCCGGAGCACCGGTACGGGCTGGCCGCCCGTCCCTGAGCACGGGGGAACCCCGGCGGCCCCAGGACCGCCGGGGTTCCCCGGGGGGCGCGGCTCAGGCCGCACCCGCACCGGTGAGGGCACGCACCTCCAGCTCGGCGAAGCAGTCCGCATCGGCCGGTTCGGGCGACGTGAGCGCCCCGATCCAGCCGGCCAGGAAGCCGAGTGGGATGGAGATGATGCCGGGGTTCTCCAGCGGGAACCAGTGGAAGTCGACGCCGGGGAAGAGCGCGGCCTTCGTGCCGGAGACGACCGGCGAGAAGGTCACCAGCACGATGGCCGGGACGAGGCCGCCGTACACCGACCAGACCGCGCCGCGGGCGGTGAACCGCCGCCAGAACAGGCTGTAGAGCAGCACCGGCAGGTTGGCCGAGGCCGCGACGGCGAAGGCCAGGCCGACCAGGAAGGCGACGTTCAGCTGCTGGGCGAAGAGGCTGATCGCGATCGCCACCGCGCCGATCACGACGGCGGCGATCCGCGCGACGACGACCTCCTGGCGGTCGCTCGCGGGCTCCTCAGTCCGCGGCGCCCCGTCGTCCGCCCGCCGGCGCAGCGTCCGGCCGCGGAGGGCGCCGGCCCAGATGTCGTGGGCGAAGGCCGCCGAGGAAGCCAGGGTGAGCCCGGCGACGACGGCGAGGATGGTGGCGAAGGCGATCGCGGAGATCAGCGCGAACAGCAGCACCCCGCCGGTGCTGCCGTTGCCGCCGCCGAGCACCAGGGCGAGCAGCGGAACGGCGGTGTTCCCGGCCGGGTTGGCGTTCCGCACCTCCTCCGAGCCGACCAGGGCGCTGGCGCCGAGGCCGAGCGCGATGGCCATCAGGTAGAAGCCGCCGACCAGGCCGATCGCCCACATTGTGGAGCGGCGGGCGGCCCGGGCGGTGGGCACGGTGTAGAAGCGGGACAGGATGTGCGGCAGGCCGGCGGTGCCGAGCACCAGGGCGAGGCCGAGGCTGAAGAAGTCGAGCCGGCTGGTGAAGGTCGCGCCGTACTTGAGCCCGGGTTCGAGGTAGCGCCGTCCGGCGCCGCTGTGCCGGGCGGCCTGGCGCATCAACTCGCCGACGTCGCCGTGGTAGTGGACCATCAGCAGCACGGTGAGCAGCACCGACCCGGCGGTCAGCAGGAACGCCTTGACGATCTGGATCCAGGTGGTGGCCCGCATGCCGCCGATCGTCACGTAGACGATCATCAGGCCGCCGACCGCGACGATGGTCCAGGTCCTGGCCGACGCGCTGTTGGTGCCGAGCAGCAGGGCGACCAGCGAGCCCGCGCCGACCATCTGCGCGACCAGGTACAGCAGGGTGACGACGACGCTGGCGCCGCCGGCCGCGGCCCGGACCTTGCGCTGGCGCAGTCGAAGCGCGAGCACGTCGGCGAGGGTGTAGCGGCCGGCGTTGCGGACGAGTTCGGCGACCAGCATCAGGACGACCAGCCAGGCGACCAGGAAGCCGATGCTGTAGAGCACGCCGTCGTAGCCGTAGAGGGCGATCAGCCCGGCGACGCCGAGGAAGGAGGCGGCGGAGAGGTAGTCGCCGGAGAGCGCGAAACCGTTCTGCAGCGGGGTGAAGTCCCGCCCGCCGGCGTAGAAGTCCTCGGCGGCGCTGCCGCGGCGCCCGACCCAGAGGGTGATGCCGAGGGTGACCAGGACGATGACGGCGAAGAGCGCGATCGCGAGGTCGTGGTGGTCGCCGGTGGGGACGACGGGGGGCTGGGTGGCGGTGGTGGTCACGGCCGTCGTGGTGGTCATCGCAGCTGGTCCTGGGTGTCCCAGCGCAGGCCCAGGGCGGCGCGGTCGCGCTTGGTGCGGGCGTTGCGGGCGTAGAGCCAGGTGAGCAGGAACGTGCTGGCGAACTGCAGCAGGCCGAGCAGCCAGGCGACGTTGAACGGCCCGGCCACCGGGGTGCGCATCAGGTCGGGCGCGGCGGCCTGGGCGGCGACGTACGCCAGGTACCAGGCGAGGGACGCGCTGCTGACCGGGAAGACGAACGACCGGTAGCTGCGGCGGATGTCCTGGAAGGCGCCGCTGCACTGGATCGTCCGGTACACCTCGGTGCTGTCCGTGGTGGTGGCCGGTGCGGCGGCGGGGGCGGGCTGCGTGGGCACCGCGTGGTCCGTCCGGGTGGAGGCCGACCGGGTGACCGGGTCCGGCCGATCGGACGTGGTGGGCGCGCTCGTGGCGGCCGGAGCGGCCCACCAGTCGAATCGCTGCCCCTGCCCGGGACTGCTCGTCTGCTGCTGTGGCACTGCTGCTCCTGAACCGGCGGGCACTCTGACCCGACCCATGATGAGGGCCTCTGAGCAGCGACTTTGACCATTGCAGATGCGTTCACTCGATGAGGTGATCGATCATCCGACATACACTCATCCGACTACTGCTGCATACCGGTGATTCCGTGTCGAAACGCGTACGCGACGGCCTGCGCCCGGTCCCGCACGGCGGTCTTCGCGAACAGGTTGTTGATGTGCGTCTTCACGGTGGCCGGGCTGACGAACAGCCGCTGGGCGATCTCGGTGTTGGAGAGTCCCTCGGCGATCAGCGCCAGAACCTCCGCCTCGCGGGCGGTCAGCCCGTCCGGCAGCTCCGCCGTCCGGGCGGCGGGCTGTGCGGGGGCCGGTCCGGGCGCCGCCGGGGATGCCTTCGGGGCCTCCGAAAGCCGTTCCAGCAGCCGGAGTTGGACCTGCGGCGAGAGCCCGGCCGCGCCCGAGCGCACGTCCGCGATGGCCCGGACGATCTCCTCGCCGCCGGCGTCCTTGGTGAGGTAGCCGCGCGCCCCCGCCTGGAGCGCCGGGAACAGCGAGTCGTCGTCGGCGTAGGTGGTCAGCACCACGACCTCGGTCTCCGGATGCGCCGCCCGGATCCGCCGGGTCGCCTCGACGCCGTCGACGCGCGGCATCCGCAGGTCCATCAGCACCACGTCCGGGTGATGCCGCTCCACCAGGGCGACGGCCTCCTCGCCGTCCGCCGCCGCGCCGACCACCTCGATCCCGGGCAGCAGCCCGAGCAGCATCACGATGCCCTCGCGCACCACCGTCTGGTCGTCCGCGACCAGCACCCTCGTCGTCCCGGCGCTCATACCGGTCATGCCGGCACCCGCAGCAGCACGCGCCACCCTCCGTCCTCCGGGCCCGCCAGCAGGGTGCCGCCGAGCAGTTCCGCGCGTTCGCGCATCCCCAGCAGACCGTACCCGCTGCCGCTCGCCGCCAGTTCCCCGGGCGCTTCGCCGCGCGGCGACTCGGAGTTGCGCACCTCCAGCTCCACCGCGTCCGGCAGGTACCGCAGTTCGACCTCGCACCGGGCACCCGGCGCGTGCTTGCGGACGTTGGTCACCGCCTCCTGCGCGGTGCGCCGCACCGCGAGCGCGACCTCGGCGGCGAGCGGCCGGGGCGCGCCGACGACGCCGAACACCGCCCGTTCACGCCCGGTCAGTTCGACCAGGAAGTCCCCCACAGGGGTGAGTTCGCCGCGCAGCGCGGACAGCGCCTGCCGGGTCTCGGCCAGCCCGTCCTGCGCCATCCGCCGGGCGGCGACGACGCGTTCGCGGATCCGCTCGCGGTCGGTGCCGGCGTCCAGCATCAGCCGGGCCGCCTCCAGGTGGACGAGCTGCGCGGAGAGGCTGTGGGCGAGCACGTCGTGGATCTCCCGGGCGATCCTGGCCCGTTCGGCGAGCGCCGCGCTCTGCGCCTCGGCGGCCCGGGCGGCCCGCTCCTGCGCGAGCAGCCGACGGGCGGTGCCGCGGGCCTCGATGTCCAGCCGCAGCAGGAAGCCGAGCAGGCCGAGACCGACGACCGACGACACGACGCTGAGCCAACTCGCCCAGCTGGCCGCGGTGTACGACCCCAGCGCGGCCACCGCGACGAGGACGGCGGGCGCGGGCGGCAGCCGGACCAGCGCCATCACGGCCAGCCCGAGCCAGGTGATGTCCGCCAGCATGTACGCGCCGCCCCAGTTGGCCAGCCACGCGAGGCCGATCAGGGCGACGGCCAGGGCGAGCGAGGGCACCAGCCGCTGCGCCCGGCTGGTGTGCAGGTAGGCCGTGCTCAGCCCCACCATCGCGACCAGCCCGCCGGCCGCGGCCGCCGCCGCCCAGCCCTCGAAGCGGCCGCCGGCGAACGTCCCCCAGGTGGCGCTGACGACCAGCACGATCCGCCCGAGCACGGTGAGGACCCGCCGCGGGCCGCTCTCGGCCTCGCGCTCCAGTCCCTCGCGGGACGGCCAGCGGGTCCAGTACCCGGTCACGGATGCCTCCTCGGGGATGCCGTACACGGTGACGGCTCGAACATGGCGGTGGGGGCGGTCAGCCGACGGCGACGGTCTGCCGGGGCAGCTCCATGGTCCGCGCCCTCCAGTTCACCACGAGCGACCGGACGAGGAGCATGACCGCGAGGCCGAGCATCAGCGCGCTGCTCGCCTGGTGGACGTGCATCGCCGAGCCGATCCCGTACAGGCCGAGCCGAATGGCGATCATGCCGACCCAGGCGGCCACCGTGGCCTTGGTGCCCTTGGCCCAGACCGAGCCGTCCTCGGCCTGCCGGAGCCGGACGGTCCAGCCCCAGACGGAGCCCATGGCGAGCACCGCCACCAGCGAGCAGGCGAGCAGGACGGCGGAGACCGCCGCGTGGTCGTGGTCGATCAGCTGCGGGTCGCGCACCGCGAGCACGCCGAGGATCAGCGGCAGCAGCCAGAAGCGGCGCTGGGTGTCCAGGCGCCGGGCGCGCATCTGCCGCTGGACCACCAGGACCAGTACCGCGGTGATCACGACGATGTTGACGAGGGCGGTCATCGGACTCTCCGTCCAGACGGGAGGCTTCGTGCTGACCTCTCCGACGCTACGGATCCGGCACCGCCCGGTGATCGGAGCCGGGGTGGACCGGGGGTGGAACCGGCAGCGCGAGGGCCCTCCACCCGTGGGTGGAGGGCCCTCGCGCGTACGGGCCGGTCAGGCGTCGATGCGGGAGCGGTCCAGGGTCGCCGCCGAGTCCACGATGAACTCCTTGCGCGGGGCGACGTCGTTGCCCATCAGCAGGTCGAAGATCTTCTCGGCCTGTTCCAGGTCGCCCAGGTTGATCCGGCGCAGCGTGCGGTGGCGCGGGTCCATGGTGGTCTCGGCCAGCTGGTCGGCGTCCATCTCGCCCAGACCCTTGTACCGCTGCACCGGCTCCTTCCAGCGCATCCCCTTGCGCTGGAACTCCAGGAGCGTGGAGCGCAGTTCGGCGTCGGAGTAGGTGTAGTGGTACTTCTCCTGGCCGCGCTTGGGGTTGGTGAGCTCGATGCGGTGCAGCGGCGGCACCGCGGCGAACACCCGGCCCTGCTCGACCATCGGCCGCATGTAGCGGTGGAAGAGGGTCAGCAGCAGGGTGCGGATGTGCGAGCCGTCGACGTCGGCGTCGGCCATGAAGATGACGCGGCCGTAGCGGGCCTGGTCGATGTCGAAGGTGCGGCCGGAGCCGGCTCCTATGACCTGGATGATCGCGGCGCACTCGGCGTTCTTGAGCATGTCGCTCACCGAGGCCTTCTGGACGTTGAGGATCTTGCCGCGGATCGGCAGCAGCGCCTGGAACTCGGAGTTGCGGGCGAGCTTGGCGGTGCCGAGCGCGGAGTCGCCCTCGACGATGAAGAGTTCGCTGCGGTCGACGTCGTCGCTGCGGCAGTCGGCGAGCTTGGCCGGCAGCGAGCTGGTCTCCAGCGCGGTCTTGCGGCGCTGGGCCTCCTTGTGCTGGCGCGCGGCGACCCGCGTGCGGGCGGCGGCGACGACCTTCTCCAGGACGGCCCGGACCTGGAGCTTGTCGTCCTTCTTCGTCGAGGTGAGGAAGGCCTTGAGCTCCTTGGCGACGACCGCGGCGACGATCCGGTTGGCCGCCGAGGTTCCGAGCACCTCCTTGGTCTGGCCCTCGAACTGCGGCTCGGCGAGCCGGACGGTGACGACGGCGGTGAGGCCCTCGGTGGCGTCGTCCTTGGTGATGTCGTCCTCGGCCACGCGCAGCAGCTTGGTGGCGCGCAGCACCTCGTTGACGGTCTTGGCGAGCGAGCGCTCGAAGCCGGTGACGTGGGTGCCGCCCTTGGGGGTGGCGATGATGTTGACGAACGAGCGCAGGGTGGTGTCGTAGCCGGCGCCCCAGCGCAGCGCGATGTCCACGCCGAGCTGGCGGGTCACCTCGGTGGGGGTCATGTGACCGAGCTCGTCCAGGACGGGCACGGTCTCCTTGAAGGTGCCCTCGCCGCGCAGCCGCAGGATGTCGCAGACCGGCTTGTCGGGGGCCAGGAACTCGCAGAACTCGGCGATGCCGCCGTCGTAGCGGAAGACCGTTTCCTCGATCTGCTCGCTCTCGGTGAGGCGCTCGTCACGGACGACGATGGTCAGGCCGGGGACGAGGAAGGCGGTCTGCCGGGCCCGGCTGTGCAGGTTCTCCAGCGAGAGCCTGGCGTCCTTGAGGAAGATCTGCCGGTCGGCCCAGTAGCGGATCCGGGTGCCGGTGCGGGTCCTGGGCACCTTGCGGGCCTTGGTCAGACCGTTGGCCGGCTCGAACGGCGCGTCCGGGCTGGTCTCGGTGAAGATGCCGGGGGTGCCGCGGCGGAAGCTGATCGCGTGGGTGTGGCCGCCGCGGTCGACCTCGACGTCCAGGCGGGCGGAGAGCGCGTTGACGACGGAGGCGCCGACGCCGTGCAGACCGCCGGAGGCCGCGTAGGAGCCGCCGCCGAACTTGCCGCCGGCGTGCAGCTTGGTCATCACGACCTCGACGCCGGACAGCCCGGTCTTGGGCTCGACGTCGACCGGGATGCCGCGCCCGTTGTCGCGGACCTCGACCGAGGAGTCCGGGTGCAGGACGACCTCGATGCGGTCGCAGTAGCCGCCCAGGGCCTCGTCGACGGAGTTGTCGATGATCTCCCACAGGCAGTGCATCAGGCCGCGGCTGTCGGTCGAGCCGATGTACATGCCGGGGCGCTTGCGGACCGCCTCCAGGCCCTCCAGGACGAGCAGGTGCCGAGCGGTGTAGTTGGAGCCGTCGTCACCGGCCAGCAGTGCGGACGGCACGGTCGTTTCGGCACTCACGCGGCACTCTCCTCGGTGAAGTTCTGTCTCATCGGTCACATCCGGAACACGTCCGGACCGTCCGCCAGTGCAGCACACCGCACCGACAGCCGTCGCCCGGCGTGTGCGCACCCCTGCGCCGGGTGCCCAGCACGGCGGGCCGGTCCCGCGCAGCTTGTACGCGCTGCGCGAACAAGGACCGGGCTGGAGTCCGGAGCTCCGGGACGCCATCTCCTCCCGGTACCACCGGTCCTGGCGGATCGTGGGGTCCGGCGCAGGCTCCGGAACTGCCGTTATGCAGGCTACCGGGGCCTGGGACGGGGCTTATGCTCCAACCCGGCAGAGGATTATGCTACGCGGACCTCGGACCCGGTCCCGATCGGGCGTTCGAGGGACGGGCGGATCCTGGGATCCGGTACGCATGAACCACCGGCCCCCGGGGCACGTCCTCATCAACACAGCAGAATCCTCAGAGAAGAAAAGCCACGAGCGGGAACGTTTTCGGCCTGGTTGGATGTTGACCCTGGTACGACAGCTCGTCGAGCTAGAGAAGAGGCGACGTGACTACTGTTCTGACACCTGCGAGCCCGCTGACCGCGGCTGACCGCTGCGACCGCTGCGGCGCCCAGGCCTACCTGCGCGTCGTACTCGCCAGCGGCGGAGAGCTGCTCTTCTGCGCCCACCACGGCCGGAAGTTCGAGCCCGAGCTCAAGAAGATCGCCGTTGAGATACAGGACGAGAGCGGCCGTCTGACCAGCACCACCGCGACGGCCACCGACGACGAGCGCTGATCCCGGGCGCCTCACCAGCAGCCAGCGTCGAGCTGTGTCCGGTCGCGCACCACGCGCGACCGGTGGGCCGGGCGATCGACCCCTCCGGGGCCGGTCGCCCGGCTCTGCTGTTCGCCGAGGAGGCCCGCCACTCCCGATGGAACGTCAGAACGTGACCAGGAGGTCACGTTCCGGCGTCACAGCGCCGAGCGCACCGTGTCCGAGAAAGCGGCGATCCTCGTGTACACCCCGGGGTGGTGCGCCTCCGCGCAGCCCGTCCCCCAGGAGACCAGGCCGGCCAGTCGCCCACCGATGACCAGCGGACCGCCGCTGTCGCCCTGGCAGGCGTCCTTGCCGCCCTGCTCCTCCTCGCCCGCGCACACCATGGCCCGGGCGTCGAACTTCCCGTCCGACCCGCCCGGGTAGTCGCGCGCACACACCTGGTCCGCGACGACCGGCACGTCCACCGTGCGCAGCGTGGCCGAGTAGTTACCGCGCCCCGTGCTGTCACCCCAGCCGAACACCTGCGCCCTGGTCCCGGCCGCGTACGGGTCGGTCTCGCCCTGGCCGAGCAGGTCGATCACCGGCCGCGCCCCCTGGGACTCGCCGAGCGTGACCACGGCCACGTCGTTCGTGTTGGTGGACCAGTTGTAGTCGGGGTGGATCCAGACCTTCTTGACCGGCACCTCGCGGCCGGCCGCCCCGCGCAGGTCGTCCCGGCCGATGATCACCCTGAGGCCCGGTCGGTCGACCCGGACACCCTTGGGCTCGTCGAAGAAGCAGTGCGCGGCCGTCACCACCTTGGTCGCGGTGACCAGCGCTCCCCCGCAGAACTGGCCGGAGCGCCCGGGGCCGAACTGCTGCCGGCTGCCCAGCGCGACCACCCATGGGAACTCCGCGGTGCTCACCACTGCGCCGCCGACCACCCTGCGCTGGGCCTCGGCGGGCGCGGCCGGGCCGAAGGCGACCAGCGGGACGGGAACCGCGGCCAGCAGCACCAGCACGGCGGCCCGCTTTCGGCGGCCCAGCCGGGCGGCGGCCGGGCTTGCCGGGGGCGGGGCGGCGGTCGTCAGGTCCGCGCGGTCCGGGTTGGGCAGCACCGTTTCTCCAGGTGGCTCGGCAGCAGGCAACCGGCACAGCGTAGGCGATCGACTACACTGTGCGACCGCTTCTCGCCGGACGGCCACCCGGACGAGCGACAACAGACACTCGGACGGTGACGAACCCCGCCCCGACGGCCGAGAAGGCCCGGAGCCGTGGGGCTCCGGGCCTTCTCAGAGGTGCTTCACTGCCGTCGGATCAGTCCAGGTAGTCGCGCAGCACCTGGGAGCGCGACGGGTGGCGCAGCTTCGACATGGTCTTCGACTCGATCTGGCGGATGCGCTCACGGGTGACCCCGTACACCTTGCCGATCTCGTCGAGGGTCTTCGGCTGACCGTCCGTCAGGCCGAAGCGCATCGACACGACGCCGGCCTCGCGCTCGGACAGGGTGTCCAGCACCGAGTGCAGCTGCTCCTGGAGCAGGGTGAAGGAGACCGCGTCGGCCGGCACGACCGCCTCGGAGTCCTCGATCAGGTCACCGAACTCGCTGTCGCCGTCCTCGCCGAGCGGGGTGTGCAGCGAGATCGGCTCGCGGCCGTACTTCTGGACCTCGATGACCTTCTCGGGGGTCATGTCGAGTTCCTTGGCCAGCTCCTCCGGGGTGGGCTCGCGGCCTAGGTCCTGGAGCATCTGGCGCTGGACGCGGGCCAGCTTGTTGATGACCTCGACCATGTGCACCGGGATGCGGATGGTGCGGGCCTGGTCGGCCATGGCGCGGGTGATCGCCTGGCGGATCCACCACGTGGCGTAGGTGGAGAACTTGTAGCCCTTGGTGTAGTCGAACTTCTCGACCGCGCGGATCAGACCGAGGTTGCCCTCCTGGATCAGGTCCAGGAAGAGCATGCCGCGGCCGGTGTAGCGCTTGGCCAGCGAGACCACGAGGCGGAGGTTGGCCTCCAGCAGGTGGTTCTTGGCGCGGCGGCCGTCCTCGGCGATGATCTCCAGCTCGCGCTTGAGCTTGGGGGCGAGCTTGTCGGCGGCCGAGAGCTTGTCCTCGGCGAACAGGCCGGCCTCGATGCGCTTGGCGAGCTCGACCTCCTGCTCGGCGTTGAGCAGCGGGACCTTGCCGATCTGCTTCAGGTAGTCCTTGACCGGGTCGGCGGTGGCGCCGGCGACGGCGACCTGCTGGGCCGGCGCGTCGTCCTCGTCGTCGTCGGAGAGGACGAAGCCCTCCGACTCCTCCTCCGGGCCGGTCTCGGCCTCGGCACCGGCCTTGTCGCCGGGCAGCGCGACGTCGTCGAGCAGTTCCTCGTCGCCGAGCAGCTCGTCCTCGGCGCCCTTGGCGGCCTTGGCGGTGGCGGTCTTCTTGGCGGCGGCCTTCTTGGCCGGCGCGGCAGCCTTCTTGGCCACGGCCTTCTTTGCCGGGGCGGCCTTCTTCGCCGGGGCCGCCTTCGCCTCGGCGACGACCGTGGTCGTCCCCTCGACGGTGATCTCGGCGGACACGGTGGGCGCCGGTGCCGCGGCGGCGGCCGCCACGGCCGGGGCCGCGACGGGGGCGCCGGGCGCGATGCGCACGGGCGGCTTGGTCGGGGCCGACGGAGCAGCCGGGGTCCGGGTGGTGACAGCCTTGGTGGCGGTGCGCTTCGTGGGGCTCTTGGCGGCAACGCTCTTGCGCTTGGCACCGGCCGGCTCGGCCGCGCTCACCATGAGGTCCACCCCCTCCTCAATCAGCACCTGATTGAGGCTGCGCATGACGTTCTTCCACTTGGTGACCGGGATCTGGTCCGCCTCGAACGCCTGGCGCACGTCGTCACCGGCGATCTGCCCCTGGGCCTTGCCCCGCTCGATGAGCGCCAGCAGAGCCGCGGACTCGGCGATCTCGGGGGGAAGCGAACGGGATGTGCTGGCCGACACGAACAACCTCTCGGACGATGAGTGGACTCGAACCCGTACCGGCCGCCCGAGCGGGCGGGGAAGGAGATCGCGCGTCGGACGCGCGGTGTCGATTCCGACCGACTCGGGCTTGAGGACAGGGTTTGCAGGACGGCAGCAGCGCCGCGGACCAGCACAGCCATCTGGCGCGCTGGAGTATTCCGGAGCTGCTTCCGCTCAGGACACATCGCTGCTACTCGTCAAGTGTTACGCATGGCCTTCGTGTCGCGGGTCACACCGCTCGGCGACCGCGGCCCGGGGCCGGACTCCATCATCGCGCACTCGCGCCGGAGTCTTCTGCCATGGACATGTTGCCCAGACTGGGAGCTCTTCCGAAAAGCCCTGCCGGGAGTCGTTCCGGGCGTCCAGCAGGACGGCCCTCCGGCTGCACCGGACGGTGCGACCGGAGGGCCGTGGGCGGGCGGACCGAACCAGACAGCTCAGTGCTCCCGGGGAGCCGGGACGGACGGCTCGATCTCGGGATGGACGGTGAGCAGCGACCGCATCGCGGCCTCGCCCGCGGTGCCGTCGCCGGTACCGAGCGCGTCCACCAGCCGGGCGTGCAGGCTGACCGAGGCCTCGGAGGGCCGCTCGCACGAGGTGGCCGGTCCGCCCGAGACCTGGAGCGCGCAGGAGACGATCCCCGAGAGGTGCTCCAGCATCCGGTTGCCCGCCATCTGCAGGACGAGGCCGTGCAACTCGGCGTCGGCCCGGGTGTAGGTGGAGAGGTCGGCCTGGGCGGCGGCGTGGCCCATGATCTCGACCAGCTCGACCAGGCGCTGCTGGACGTCCTCACGGCCGTGGCCGGCGGCCAGCCGGGCGGCCAGCGGCTCGATGGCCCAGCGCAGCTCGAAGAGCTCCCGGCGCTGCTCGTCCCGTTGGGGGCCGAAGGCGCGCCACTCGATGATGTCCGGGTCGAGCAGGTTCCAGTCGCCGACCGGGCGGACCCGGGTGCCGACGTTCGGCCGGGCGCTGACCAGGCCCTTGGCCTCCAGTACGCGCAACGACTCGCGGACGACCGTACGGGAGACCTCGAAGCGCTGCCCGATCTCCTCGGGCACGAGCGGGCGGTCGGCGCCGAGGTCGCCGGAGACGATCATCTGGCCGAGCTGCTGGACCAGCTGGCCGTGCAGGCCGCGACCGCGGCTGCTGGTGGTCTTGCGGCCGACCCGGGCGAGCTCGGACTCGGCGCCCTCCCAGCGGGGCGCCGGCGGGGTCGGCCGGTCGGCGTACGAGAAGCGGTCCAGGTCGCCGGGGCCGTGGACGGGCCCTTCGGCGGAACGGGCGGGGGTCATGGTGGGGTGCGCAAGGGTACTCACAGGTCCTTTGTCGGCGATCGGCAGGCGCAGCTTGAGAATTCTCGTGAAAAGCACACGAAAGGGTGATCGACCGTGACTGGATAATTGACTTCTTATCAGGAAGAACCACGCAATACGGTCACTGCTGGTCGATCTTGATGGTTCGGGGCGGCGACCCGGGAATCAGAACGCGCGACGGCGGGTCTGGACCGCCAGGGCCGCCACCAGCAGGACGGCCGCCGGGGCGGCCGCCGCCGCGAGGAGCGCCGGGTCCGTCAGCGCCGCGCCGCCGGGCGCCACCCGCCGGGCGCCACCGTAAACCCACCCGTACGCCCACTCGACGCCGGACTGGAACGGCAGCAGTTCGGCCATCCGGGTCGGCCACGGCGTGCCGGTCTGCCGCAGCAGCAGCGCCACGCCCGACTCCAGCAGGGCCGGCAGCGCGCACAGCAGCAGCACCCCGGCGGTGGCACTGCGGGTGAGCGAGGCCGTCAGCACGCCGGTCCAGCCCGCCACGACCGTCAGCACGACGAAGGCCAGCAGGGCGCCCGGCACCCCGTGCCCCGCGACCAGGGCCGCCGGCGCGAACGCCCCCGGCAGGTCGGCGAGCCGGGACAGCCCGGCGGATGCCAGTGCCCCGGACACCCGGCCGGACAGCGCGGACGGGTCCGCCCAGGCCGCCACCGTCACCCCGGCGGGCAGCGCGAGGTGCACGGCCACCGTGTCCACCAGCAGGGTGGCCAGCGCCAGCAGCCCGGCCACCGGGCCGATCACCAGCAGCTTGGCCACCAGCAGTCGCACCCGGCGCAGGCACGACACGTACGAGCCCGGCAGCCCCGGGTAGCTCACCTCGTGCCCGTACGCGAGGGCACCCAGCACGCCGGCCCCGAGCGCCGCGAACGGCAGCGGGAGCAGCGGGACGGCCGCGGTCAGCAGCCGCACCCCCGCCGGGCCGGACAGCGGGCCCTCGGGCCGCTGGCTCGCCAGGACGGCGGCCACGACGGCGTCGCAGAGCAGCACGGCGGCGAGGAGCAGCCAGGTGGAACGGAGGCCGCGCAGCCGGCGCAGCTCGTAGGCCAGGACGCGCACGGTTCACTCGCTCCGGTGGTCGTCGGGGGTGGTGGGGATCGCGGAAGCGGCCGGGGTGACGGCCGGGGTAGCGGTCGAGGTGACAGCCGGGGGCCCGTTCGGCGTCAGCCGGCCGAGCCGGACGGTGTCGTCGGACGGCAGGGTGCCGGCCGGAGCGGCGGGACCGTCCCGGTAAAGCCGGCCCTGGGCGACGGTCGGAGCGGTGCTGTCGGCGGCGCGGGGCTCGGGCCGGGGCACGAGCGTGGGCACGGGCGCGGGCCTGGGCGCGGGCGCGGGCCTGGGCACGGACTCGGGCTCGTGCGGGGGCTCGGGCTCGTGCGGGGGCTCGGGGGAGAGCTCATGCAAGGGCTCACGGGAGGCCTCGGCGACAGCGAGGGCGGTCGCGACGGGCAGGGCTTGGGTGGGGAGCGCGGCGTCGTCCTGGGACTTCGGGGCGGCCGGTTCGGCCACCGACCGCGGCTGCGCGGCGGACTTCGGCTGCAGGTGGATCTGGCCGGAGCGGCCCGAGGAGACCGTCAGGGCGGCCTTCGGGGCGGGCTGCTCGACCACCCGGTCCGCCAGCTCGTGCAGCAGGATGCCGTGCCGGTAGGCGAGTTCGCCGATCTCGGTGCGTTCGATGCCCGCCACGGCGAGACCGGCGCCGCCGTCCCGGCGCACCTGGGCACCCTGGCTCACCAGGAGGTCGGCGAGGCGCGCCATCTGCGGTCCGCGGACGGCTACTTCGGGGCTGAGCCGGGTGCGGCGGAACTCCGCCACCGGCTGGTCCGCCACCAGCTGGCCCTGGTCCAGCGTGATCACGCGGTCGGCCAGCAGGGCAGCCTCCTGCGGGGTGCGGGTGGTCACCAGGACCGTCCCGCCCGCGACGGCGAACGAGCGCAGGAAGGAGTGGAACCACTCCACGTTGCGCGGGGACAGGCCCTCGGTCGGCGCGTCCAGGAGGAGCGTGCCGGGGTCGCCCAGCAGCGCGACCGCCAGCGCCAGCCGCCGGTGCATGCCGGGCGAGAAGGTGCGCAGCCGCTGCCCGGCGACGGTGGCCAGCCGGGTCTGCTCCAGCAGTTCATCGGCGCGCCCGGCGGGCACGCCGACGGCCGCGGCGAGCATCAGCAGCTGGCCGCGCGCGGTGCGGCCCGGGTGGCCGGCCACGGCCGCCGCCGCCTCCCCCGGCCCGGGCAGCAGCACGCCGACCTCGCGCTCGGGGCGGCGCAGACGGCGGTAGGTGCGGCCGTCGAAGAGCGTGACACCATGACCCCGTTCGAGTTCGAGCATCAACCGCAGCGCGGTGGACTTGCCGGAGCCCTCGGGGCCGAGCAGCGCCGTCACGAGGCCGGGCCTCGCGTCGAAGGTCAGGTCCAGCACGGCCGGCGGAACGCCCTTGCCGCGAACCTTGGTCAGTCCGGTGATCTGGATCATCGCTGCCTGCTCCCATGCCCTCGACCGGCCCCGCGCCAGCACATTAGGGGTCGGCGAAGGAGATTCCGGGCATTACGGGAGCGGCACGGGCCTGCGGGCCACCCACCTCACCCGATCAGGGGACAATCCGATCCTGCGGTTCCCGGCCGCGCGGGCCCAGGCACGGGGGCACGCGACCTCAGGACTCCGGGCGGAGCATGGGCGGGTTGAGCACGGTCGCGCCGCCGGCGGTGAACAGCTGGGCCGGGCGGCCGCCCTGACGGGTCGTCGTGCCACCGGAGGGCAGCAAAAAACCGGGGGTGCCGGTGACCTTGCGATGGAAGTTCCGCGGGTCCAGGGCCACGCCCCAGACCGCCTCGTAGACCCGCCGCAGCTCGCCGACGGTGAACTCGGTCGGACAGAAGGCGGTCGCGAGCGAGGAGTACTCGATCTTGGAGCGGGCGCGCTCGACCCCGTCGGCGAGGATCAGTCCGTGGTCGAAGGCGAGCGGAACCCCGTCGGCCGGGCTCTGCCCGAGCAGTTCGGCGACCGGCGCCCAGCGGGCGCTGCTGGCGTCCCCGCCCGCCCGCGGTGTCGGCAGGTCGGGAGCGAGGACGAGGTACGCGACGCTGACCACCCGCATCCGGGGATCGCGCTGCGGGTGGCCGTAGGTGGCGAGCTGCTCCAAGTGGGCGCCGGCCGCGCCCGGGCCCGCCGCGTCGTGCCCGGGCGCGGAGTGCGCCCGCAGCCCGGTCTCCTCGGCCAGCTCGCGCGAGGCCGCCTCGGCCAGCCCTTCGTCCGGCCGCACGAACCCGCCGGGCAGCGCCCAGTACCCCTGGAACGGGGGCTCCCCTCGTCTCACCAGCAGGGCGCACAGCGCATGGTCGCGCACCGTCAGCACCACCAGGTCAACCGTGACAGCGAACGGGGGGAAGGCCGACGGGTCATAGCGCGACATGGCGACGATCATAGTCGTCTCTCTGACGATAAGCACAGGCCCGTGTACAACCCGTGCCCGTGGTCCGCGGGCGGGCCGGGGCAGGGATCAGCGCGCCACCAGCTGGAGGTCCGCGGGCGCCTCCTCGACCATCGCCACGCCGATCCGGCTCACCCTGACGGAGAAAGGCTCGCCGGACACCCGCAGGTTGGTCAGTTCCAGCTCTCCGAGGGGGGCCGTGCTGGCCGGGCGGACCTTGACCCGGCCACCGGGGACGTCCGGGCGGACCCCGGCGAGGGCGAAGACCGCGTGGGCGGCCCCGGCGGCCGAGACCGCCGCCGGGCGGCACGCCGCCGGGTGCGGGACGGGCGGGCAGCCGGGGATGCGCTGCTCTCCGGCGTACATCTCGGGCACGCGGCCCTCGAAGTGGACGGCCGCGGCGAGCAGGCCCTCCAGTAGGGTGCCGGCCTCGTTCTCGTGGCCGGCCTCGGCGAGCCCGGCGATCGCGAGGGCGGTCTCGTGCACCCGCACGGCACCGCTCCGGTGGCCCAGCGGGTTGAAGCGGGGCGACTTGGCGCTGAGGGTGCGCAGACCCCAGCCGCTGTCGAGCTCCGGGGCCACGAGCCGCTGGGCGAGCAGCCGGGTCTGCTCGCGGTCCAGCAGGCTCTCGTGGCGACCGCCGTCGACGGCCAGGCCGGTGTCGAGCAGGTGGACGAAGGAGGAGACGACGGCCGGGAGCGGCTGACCATCCGGGCCGAGGCCCGCGGCGGGGCGGCCGCCGAAGAGGTCGTCGATCCAGAACCGCTCGCGGAAGCGGCCGCGCAGCCCGGCGGCCCAGCCGCGCCACTCCTCGGCGCCGGGGCGGCCGAAGGCCTCCAGGAGCTCCGCGCCGTGCAGGGCGGCGCGGTGCGCCTGGGCCTGGACCTCCGCGCGGGCGGCCACCGGGTGGGCGGCACGGTCCTCCACCGGGCGGCTCAGGTCGGTGACGAAGCCGTCGACCAGGCCCTCGCGGAGGGCGTCGAGGGCCCGCTCGGCGGCCGGGAGCAGGTCCGCGACCTCGGCCCTGGGCAGGCCCCAGCGCCAGGCCTCGGCCAGCACCGTGACGAACAGCAGGGTGGCCTCGGTGGCGGTGCAGGTGGGCGGCAGCTCGGGGCCGCCGTGCCGCAGGGCGCCGGGCAGCAGCCCCTCGGTGCGGCCGGGGGCCGGGGTGAGCTGCTGGCGCCGGGCCAGGGCTCGCAGGGTGCCGGCGGCGAGCCGGGTGCCGAGCGGGAGCGTCAGCCGGGCGGCCCAGAGCGCGTCGGCCGGGGCGAGGCCGAAGCGCCAGGGTGCACCCGAGGCCGGGTAGAGGTCGGTCGGGCGGTCCGGGTCGGCGAACAGCAGGCCGCCGAGGGCGTCGAGGGAACGGGCGACCAGCAGCGCCGCGCGGGGGTCGTCGCTGCGCACCTCCGGTTCGGACCAGGGCAGCGGCACGCCGGTACCGCGGCCGCCGGGCGGACGCGGGCCGGGCACGGTGCTCTCCAGTTCGGCGCGCAGCTCGACCGACCAGCGCGCGCCGGGCTGCACCTCCAGGTCCCAGCGGAGCACTCCGGCACCGGCGAGGACGGCGTGCGGGGACGGCTTGGCGGCGACCACGGCGCTGTGCGCCGGGCCGGCCCAGCGCAGGCCGGCGGACTGCACCTGCCCCGGCAGGTCCGGCGAACGGTGCCCGGCGGCGATCTCGCCGACCGGGCCGAGGTCGGTGCCGAGCGCGATCTCCAGCGGGAGCCGGGCGGGCCGGGCGCCGGTGTTGCGCACGATCACCGTCTCCAGGCCGTCTGCGTGGCGCAGCCGCTCGACGGTGAGCGCCGGGTCCGGGTCGAGGTCGCCGGGGAGGCGGACGGCGCCGAGGAAGCGGGCCTCGGCGGCGCTGGTCGGGGTGCCCTGGAGGGGCAACGGCTCCATGCCGCCGAGGCGCAGCTCCATCCGGGCGAGGACCCGGACGCCGTTGCGGTAGAAGCCGTGCAGCCCATGCCCGCGCAGCTGGCCGTCCGGGCCGGAGGCGGCCATCCCGGGGGCCTTGACGCAGAGCACCGCGTGGTGGACGGCGGCGGGCTGCGGCCGGGGCGGGCCCGCCGGGACGTGGTCGGGACGGCCGACCGGTCTCGGCGCGCCGACCACGCTCTCGGCCGGCACGGCCTGGGGCGGCCTCATGGCGGTCACCGGACTCTCCTCCCCTCGGCGGTCCGGTGGCCGGGTCAGGCCGGTGGGCCGCGAGCATGCTCGATCGCGTGCTGATGGTGCCGAGCCGGCGGGGTGTCCCGTCGGCGGGTGTGCCGTGTCTGGCCGTACCCGGTGCCGGGCCGTGCCATGCCGTGCGCGGTACCGGGCCGGTACCGGCGCGCCGGGTCTTCGCGCCGGGCACGTCGGTGTGCCCGGCCCGTCGTCAGGTCGTGCGCCCCGGCACGCCGGTGACGCCCTCTCCCCGCGGCCCGCCGCCCTGGCCTGGCGCTCGCGCGCGGCGGCCGGGCGCGGTGCCGTGTGCGGACGCTCGCGGTCCGGTGCGCGGGGGCGCCGGTGCGGCGCGGATCCCGCCGCGGTGCGCACACAGGGCCCCCGGAGTCAACGTCGCACACCGGCCCCAGGTCACGCCCGCCCGGAGCTCGGGGCTCCGGCGCACCGGGACCCGCAGCGCCCGGGTGGCCGCTGTCGGGCCGTCACCGACGGCCCCGGCGGCGAACCGCGTGGTCCCGGCGTCGGCCGGTCCCGGGCGCGCCCCGGCAAGGAGCGCAGCTGTCGAACCGGTGCCCGATCGCGGCCAGGATACGGTGCGGAGGTCGCGGCGCCCGCACCCGGTGACACCGTGAACGGCGACGTGACCGCTGTGACCTGCAGAGACCGAGGAGTTGTATGTCCACCGCCAGCCGGCTGCCCGGGATTGTCACGACCGACCACGTCTTCCAGCTCCCGCTCGACCACGCCACCCCGCAGGGCGAGCAGATCGCGGTGTACGCCCGCGAGGTGGTGGCCGCCGGCCGCGAGCGGGACGACCTGCCCTGGCTGCTCTTCCTCCAGGGCGGCCCCGGCGGCAAGGCGGCCCGCCCGCTCGGCCGGGACGCCTGGCTGGACCGGGCCCTGGACGACTACCGGGTGCTCCTGCTCGACCAGCGCGGCACCGGGCGCTCAACGCCCGCGACCCGGCAGACCCTCGCCCGGCGCGGCGGCGCCCGGGAGCAGGCGGACTACCTGGCACACTTCCGCGCGGACTCGATCGTGCGCGACGCCGAGCTGATCCGCCACCGCCTGCTCGGCGCGGACCGGCGCTGGAGCGTGCTCGGCCAGAGCTTCGGCGGTTTCTGCACCCTCACCTACCTCTCGATCGCCCCCGAAGGCCTGACCGAGGCCTTCATCACCGGCGGCCTCGCCGGCCTGCGGAGCTCGGCGGACGACGTCTACCGGGCCGCCTACCCTCGGGTGGTCCGCAAGAACGAGGGCCACTACGCGCGCTTCCCGCAGGACGTCGAAGCGGTGCGGCGGATCGCCGCGCACCTCGCCGCCGCCCCGGCGACGCTGCCCGACGGCGCTCTGCTCACCGTCGAAGCCTTCCAGTCGCTCGGGATGATGCTGGGCGGCGGCAGCGGCTCCGGCGCCCTGCACTACCTGCTGGAGGAGGCCTGGGTGGAGGGTCCTACCGGGCCCGAGCTCTCCGACACCTTCCTGTACGGCGTCCAGGCCAGGATCTCCTTCGCCGAGGGCCCGCTGTACGCGGTGCTGCACGAGTCGATCTACGGCCAGCGGTCGGTGGACGGGGGCGGCACCGTGTGGTCGGCCGAGCGAATCCGCAAGGAGTTCCCCGCATTCGACGCCCGGGCCGCGCTGGACTCGGACGCCCCGGTGCTGTTCACCGGGGAGATGATCTACCCCTGGATGTTCGACACCGACCCGGCGCTGCGGCCCTTGAAGGAGGCCGCGGACCTGCTGGCCACCCGGAACGACTGGCCCGATCTGTACGACCCGCAGCGGCTGGCCGCCAACGAGGTGCGCGTCGTGGCGGCCGTCTACCACGACGACATGTACGTGGACACCGCCGACTCGCTGGAGACCGCCCGCGCGGTGCGCGGCCTGCGGACCTGGATCACCAACGAGTGGGAGCACGACGGCCTGCGGGTGAGCGGCGGCAAGGTGCTGGACCGCCTGATCAAGATGGCGCGCGGCGAGGTGTAGCCGGCCCCGGCCCCGGGAAGCCCGCGGCGGGCGGGCGAGGACGTCAACGCGCATGGCGGGCTCCCCTGGCCGACCGCCGGGTACAGCGGTGCGCGCCGCCCGCGACCGGCACCGCGGTCCGGGCGCAGGCCCGACTCCGGCCGAGCCGCAGGCTCCCGGAGGACCGCTCGCCCGGGCGGCGGCCCGGCTCCGGGAGCAGGGCGACCGGCCCGGACCCCTCCGGTTCCGGCGCGGCCTCGACGGCGCCACCGGGAGCACCGCCCGTCGGTGCCGGGCCGGTGACCGAGCCCGCCCGGCGGCCGCCCCTGCGGCGGCGCCTGGCCGTCGTCGGCTTGCTCTCCCCTCCGCGGGATCCGCCCGGCGCCTCGCCGGGAGCCCCGTCCGGGGCCACGGCCGGGCCGGCGGGCTCCTCGACGGCCGGTTCCGGCGCCGCCGGGCGCTCACGTGCCTCCTGTGCCTCCCGTGCCTCCCGGCGCAGCCGCTGGCCCTCGACGGCCGCGAGCAGTGCCTCCGGTGTCATGCCGTCGTTGAGCGACTCGTGCAGCAGATCGGCCAGCAGGTAGGACGGGTCGAGGTCGAGCGCGCGACCGAGCACGACCCGGGCCGTCGCGGTGTCTCCCGCCACCCAGGAGGCCCAGGCCAGCAGGGTGAGCGGGGCCACCGCACAGCTCTCGTGGGGCGGCACGGCGCGCCGGGCGAGGAAGCGCCAGAGCCGCTCGGCGGGCGCCAGCTCCGCAGGCCGGACGTACTCGGCGCCGCGGTCCCGGGTGAACCGGTCCCGGAGGGCGACCAGCAACTGCGCCGCCCGGTCCTCGTCGAGCTCGCGGGCACCGGCCGCGAACTCGGCGAAGGCCCGGTCGAGCAGGGCGCCCCCCGGCTCCGGCGGATCGGCCGCCTCGGCCCGGGCGAGGGCCGCGCGCTGGGCGTCGGCGCCCGGCGGCCCGATCGGGGCCAGCCCGGCGATGATCGCCTTCCGGCTGCCGCGCGGGGCGAGGCCGGCGAACGTCGCCGCGGCGGCGGCCGGTCCCGGGGCGGGGGCACGGCGGATCGGGTTCCCCGCCGAATCGCAGCAGCCGTCCCGGCGGCAGAGGAAGGACCACCAGCGGCCGTCCGAGACGCACAGCGACTCCTTGACCGGCACGCCCCGGCGGGCGAACGCGGCCCGGAGGCCGTCGGCCAGGGGCCGCAGGCCGTCCACCGCAGGCGGCCCGTGCCCCGGGACGGGATCCTGGCAGAGGTAGAGGAGCACCTGGATCGGGCGGCTGCCGCGCTGCTCGGAGACGTCGACGAGAAGGGCCGCCGTCTCCTCCGCCGCGGCCGGCCACTGCGCGCGGGACGCGGGGATGTCCGCCCGGAGCACCCCGCCCTGGTGGAGGTCGGGGCCGTGCAGACCGACGGCGACAATGCTGTCGTCGGGGAAGAACCCCAGGAGGTAGGGCAGCAGCTCGGCCATGTCGGCCGGGCCGCGCATGGTGACCGGCCGGTGACCGGAGGCCGGGCCGAGGGAGAGCGTCACGTGGTCGTTGTTCACGGCGTTGTCGTTGTTCATGGCGTTCATGACCGGAAGAGTGCCGCACCCCGGAATCCCCGTCGGACTTTTGTTTTTTCCTGTGGACAACTCCGTGCCGAAATTCCGCTTCCCTCGTTCGGAGCAGGCCACCACCACTCTCCCGGGGGATATTTGACAGCCGTTCAACCGAAGAGCGGATGACATACACCTCCGCTCCACCTTTCTCCCCGCCCCGGCATTCGCCCGTTGTCGGCACCTCGGGGTTACATGGACGCCATGCAGCCGCACGAGATCCACACCACCGCCACCACCGCCGACCGCGCCGAGGTCAGGGCGCGGGCCGAAGCCGTCCTGCGCGAACTGGCCGGCTCGGGCGCCGCCCTGCGCGACGACCAGTGGACGGCCATCGAGGCGCTCGTGGTCGACCACCGCCGGGCCCTGGTCGTGCAGCGCACCGGCTGGGGCAAGTCCGCCGTCTACTTCATCGCCACCGCCCTGCTCCGCGCCCGGGGCGCCGGGCCGACGGTGATCGTCTCGCCGCTGCTCGCCTTGATGCGCAACCAGGTCGAGTCCGCGGCCCGGGCGGGCATCCACGCCCGCACCATCAACTCGGCCAACACCGAGGAGTGGGACGCGGTCCAGGCCGAGGTGGCGGCCGGGCAGGTGGACGTCCTGCTGGTCAGCCCGGAGCGGCTGAACAACCCCGACTTCCGCGACCAGGTGCTCCCCAAGCTCGCCGCCTCCACCGGCCTGCTCGTGGTCGACGAGGCGCACTGCATCTCCGACTGGGGCCACGACTTCCGCCCCGACTACCGCCGCCTGCGCACCATGCTCGCCGACCTCCCGCCCGGCGTCCCGGTGCTGGCCACCACCGCGACGGCCAACGCCCGGGTCACCGCCGACGTCGCCGAGCAGCTCGGCACCGGCACCGCCGACGAGCACGCCCTGGTGCTGCGCGGCCCGCTCGACCGGGAGAGCCTCACCCTCGGCGTGCTCGCCCTGCCCGACCCGACGCACCGGCTCGCCTGGCTGGCCGACCACCTCGACCGGCTGCCGGGCTCGGGCATCGTCTACACCCTGACGGTGGCCGCGGCCGAGGAGGTCGCCGCGTTCCTGCGCGAGCGCGGCTTCGCCGTGGCCTCCTACTCCGGCCGCACCGAGGACGCCGAGCGCCGCACCGCCGAGGCGGACCTGCTGGCCAACCGGGTCAAGGCGCTGGTCGCCACCTCCGCGCTCGGCATGGGCTTCGACAAGCCCGACCTCGGCTTCGTGGTGCACCTGGGCTCGCCCAGCTCCCCGATCGCCTACTACCAGCAGGTCGGCCGGGCCGGCCGCGGCGTCGACCGGGCCGAGGTGCTGCTCCTGCCGGGGCGCGAGGACGAGGCGATCTGGCGCTACTTCGCCTCGCTGGCCTTCCCCCCGGAGGAGCAGGTGCGCCGCACGATCGACGCCCTCGCCGAGGCCGGCCGGCCGCTGTCCACGGCCGCCCTGGAACCCCGGGTGGACCTGCGCCGCACCCGGCTGGAGACCATGCTCAAGGTTCTCGACGTGGACGGTGCCGTCCGCCGGGTCAAGGGCGGCTGGACGGCCACCGGGCAGAGCTGGGAGTACGACACCGCCCGCTACGCCAAGGTCGCGGCCTCCCGCGAGGCCGAGCAGCGCGCCATGCGCGAGTATGCGGCGGCCACCGGCTGCCGGATGGAGTTCCTGCGCCGGCAGCTGGACGACGAGGAGGCCTCGCCGTGCGGGCGGTGCGACAACTGCGCCGGACCGCTGCACTCCCCGGAGGTGTCCGCCGCCACGCTGGAGGCCGCCCGCGCCGCGCTCGGCCGCCCCGGGGTCGGCTTCGAGCCGCGTCGGCTCTGGCCGACCGGCATGGACGCCCTGGGCGTGCCGCTCAAGGGCCGCATCCCGGCCGGCGAGCAGGCCGAGAGCGGCCGGGCGCTCGGCCGGCTGTCCGACATCGGCTGGGGCACCCGGCTGCGCACCCTGCTCGCCGAGCAGGCGCCGGACGTGCCCGTCCCCGGCGAAGCGGTGGACGCCCTGGTCACGGTGCTCGCCGACTGGGCGCGCGGGCCGGGCGGCTGGGCCGGGGCCGCCCCGGCCGACGGCACCCGGCTGGAGCGGCCGGTCGGCGTGGTGACCATGGCCTCCTCGACCCGCCCCCAGCTGGTCGGCAGCCTCGGCGCGCGGATCGCCGAGATCGGGCGGCTGCCGCTGCTCGGGCGGATCGAGTACGCGGCCGGCCGTCCGCCGCACGGCGCCCGCAGCAACAGCGCGCAGCGGCTGCACTCGGTCGCCGAAGCACTGGTCCTGCCGCCCGAGTTGGCGCAGGCGGTGGCCGCCGCGGGCGGTCCGGTGCTGCTGGTGGACGACCTGGTCGACTCGGGCTGGACGGTCACCGTCGCCGCGCGTCTGCTGCGCCGCGCCGGAGCGAGTGCGGTGCTGCCCCTGGTGCTGGCCGTACAGGCCTGAGCCGGGCCCGGACGGCGGCGCCGCGCACGCGAATGGACTCACTCGAATGGCCTAAAGGAGGGAGAGATCACACCGGCGGGGGACCCACGGAACACCAGCGACAGGAGAGGGGCGATGACATTGCGGAACCCAGTTCACGGGCCGTTCACACCGGTCCTCGCCGGGCTGCGGAGATGCCTGAGCGCCGCTTGCGCCGCGGTGGAATATATCCGGCAGAACGTGGACTTTCGGGCGGCGTTCATCATTTCATCGTTGCCGCTCCGCCCCCGATGCCACGAGAATTGGCGGGTACCCGAAACCCGGTCCGGTGGACCCGGCCTTCGGCGTACACACGTACCCGCGTGCCCGTGGGTCGGGAAGGAGGATCGTGATCAACGGTATCGGCCGAGGTCAGTCTCCCCTCGCCCGGAGTTCGGCGCCCAGACGGCTGCTGGACCTGGAGACCTGGACCGCCTCGGGGATCCCGTTGCTGCGCGATCCGCGCGAGTTCGTCCTGGAACTGCACCAGCGCCACCTGCCCCAACCGGGCACGGTCGTGATCGCCGTCCTCGACGCGGTGCACCACCTGAGCGCCTCGGCCTCGTTCACGCCCTGGCCGCACGACACGGACGGCTGGCAGCACCGGAACGCCCTGCTCGCGCACCTGCGCCAGATCACCCCGCACGACCTGCGCCAGCCGGCGCCGACCCGCACCGCGGTGCTGCTGCGCTGCCGCGAGGGCGCCCCTGGCTGGACCGAGCAGGACGGGGCCTGGATGTGGGCGCTGCGGGACGCGTCCGCCCTGCACGGACTGCGCTGCGGCTCCTACATCGGGCTGACCCCGGCCGGCTGGCAGATCCTCGGGGACGGACGGCAGGGCCGCAATCCGCACGCTGGTTCGTGGGCGGACGGACCGGTCCACACCGTGACGGAGCTGCCTCCGCGCTCGGCCCTGGACACTCCGAGTGGCCGGCGCGCGCTGCGCCAGACGTCCGAGCAGCCCTGGACACCCGCCAGGGTCGCCGCGGTCCAACCGGCCCGGCGCACCGGGACCCGCTGAGCCCCTCGGGCCCCACGACCACCGGCGGACGGCAGCGGGGTACGACGGCCCGCGGGCCCGGCACCGTACGGCACCGGGCCCGGGCGGGACCGCTCGTCTCAGGCGCTGACCGGACGACCGGGGGCCGCTCCGGCGGCACCCGCGGCGGCCGGGCCGGCGTCACCGCAGACCACGAGCAGCACGGACGCGCGCTCGAGCGCCCCGGGGCACGCCTCTGCGGCCCGGGCGGCCGGTCCGCCGTTGGCGACCAGGACGACCACCTCGCGGCGGGCCGGGCGGATCAGCGCGGCGTCCGCGTAGAACACGTCCCCGCCCTCGGCGAGTTGCGCCCAGTAGCGCTCCTCGCCGAAGGACAGCTCGTGCTGCTGCCACGGGTGCGCCTCACCGACCGTCAGCACCAGGATCTCGCCCGGGTCTCGCCCGGCGTCGAGCAGCTGGTCGACCACCTCGTCGGCGCGCTCCAGTGCCTCGGCCGGGGTGGCCGCGACCCGCCGGACCTCGATCTGCGGCACGGCGGGCGCCGGACGGCGCGGCGTCGGGCCGGGCCTGGGCACCGGGCGCGGCTGCGGACCGGGCCGGTCGGCGCGCGGCGGTGCCGGGCGCGGCGGCGCGGGGCGCGGGCCGGGCACCGGGGCGGGTGCGGCGACGGTGGTGGGTGCGGTGGCGGGCGCGCTGCCGGTGGCAGGCGCGCGGAGGGCTTGTGCGTCCGACTCGCGGGGGAAGGGAACGCCGGGGCCCGGGAGGCTCTCGTGAATCTCCGGCTCCTCGGGGAAGACAGGCATACCCGGATATCTATCAAATGCCGGTCGAACGCGCACGGGCACCCCACCCATTGGGCACCGCCGCGCCACCGGAGCCACCCGGGGCAATTCCAGACGGACCGTCAGAAACCGAGCGTCAACTGTTCGTCGGCGGAGCCTTCGGCCGACTCCAGACCCGGTCGAACCCGTTTCAGGTGACGCCACTTCGGCAGTGCGTCCAAGTACGCCCAGGAGAGCCGGTGGTGTTCGGTGGGCCCGAACTCCTCCAGCGCGGCGCGGTGCACCGGGGAGGGGTAGCCGGCGTTGTCGGCGAAGCCGTACGCGGGGCACTGCGCGCCGAGGTCGGCCATCAGCCCGTCGCGGTGGACCTTCGCGAGGACCGAGGCGGCGGAGACGCAGATGCAGGACTGGTCGCCCTTGATCACCGTGCGCACCCGCCAGGGGCCGCCGAGGTAGTCGTGCTTGCCGTCGAGGATCACCGCATCGGGCTCGACCGGCAGCGCCGCCAGGGCGCGGACGGCGGCCAGGCGCAGGGCCGCGGTCATGCCGAGCTCGTCGCACTCCTGCGGCGAGGCGTGGCCGAGCGCGTACGCGGTGACCCAGTCGGCGAGGACCGGGGCGAGCGCGCGGCGCCGCAGCTCGGTGAGCAGCTTGGAGTCGGTGAGCCCCTCCGGCGGCCGGCGCAGCCCGGTGACGGCCGCACCGACCGTGACCGGGCCCGCCCAGGCGCCGCGCCCCACCTCGTCCAGCCCGACGACGATCTTGGCGCCGGCCCGGCGGAGCGAGCGCTCGACGGAGTGCGTCGGCGGGACGATGGGCATCACAGGCTCCGTTCGGCTGGGCGGCCCGTTCAGCTGGGGCAGCCTCCAGCCTAAGCCTGTCGCCGAGGCGCCCCGCGCCACCTCGGAGGAGGCCGCCGAGGCCGCGCCGGAGGGCCGCCGCGGGTCACCCGGGAGCCGCCACGGGCCGCCCGGGACGGCCCGGGTCGCACGTCACACCCGGATCATCGGCACCAGCACGTCGTCGACCAGGCGGACCGCGTAGTCGGGGGGCATGTTCTCCCGGCCGCGGATCTTGACCTGGTAGAGCAGCATCGCCGGGGCGACGTCCGCGACCATCGGGGTGACCGCCCCCGGGCGGACCTCGCCGCGCTCGGCTCCGCGGCGGAGGATGTCGAGGATCGTCCCGGTGGTCGGCGCGATCACCCGCTGCACGATGAAGTCCTTGAACATCAGGGCCTGTTCGTGGTCGAGCTCGCCCATCAGCACCTGCAGGGCGCTGCCCGCGCGCGAGCTCATCGCGCCCGCGAACACGTCGATGAGCTGCAGGAGTTCACCACGGGTGGACCCGAGGTCGGGGATGCCGTTAGGGCGTGGGAGAGTGGAGTCCAGGGCGTCCACGACGAGTTCGACCTTGGAGGCCCAGCGCCGGTAGAGCGCGGCCTTGCCGGTCCGCGCCGCAGCGGCGACGCCCTCCATCGTCAGCCGCGCGTACCCGCCGGAGGTGAGCTGGTCGAGCGTGGCCTCGAAGATCGCGTTCTCCAGTTCCTTCCCCCGGCGCCGCGCCGGCCGGGTGAGGACCTCGGCGGCCACCCGCACCGGACACAGCGCCGGCGAGCCGGACGCCGTCCGCGACGGCGGCACCGTCGCACCCTCCGGGGCCGGGCCCACCGCCCGGTCCATCACCTGGCGTCGCACCGAATGATCCATTGCCACCAACCTTAAGGAACGCTTGCGTTCACAAACCGGCCCAGGATATCGTCCCACCTTAGTGAACGGTCCCGTTCCTTCCTAGCCCGCAGCACGGCGCAGGATCCCGCCGGACCCAAGGTCCGCAGCACATCGAGCACATGGCCAGCAGGGGGCACTTTCGTGGCTATATCCGACACGCTCAGCAAGAACTCACCACCGCGCGGCGGCCAGAGCCGGGGCAAGGGCATCACCCTGGCGGTCATCGCGGCGACGCAGCTCATGGTGGTGCTCGACGCGACCATCGTGAACATCGCGCTGCCGCACATCAAGGACGCGCTGAACTTCTCGACCACCGACCTGTCGTGGGTCATCAACGCCTACACGCTGACCTTCGGCGGGCTGCTGCTGCTCGGCGGCCGCGCGGGTGACATCCTCGGGCGCCGCCGGGTGTTCATCTTCGGCACCCTGCTGTTCGGCCTGGCCTCGCTGCTGGGCGGGTTCGCACAGGACAGCGGCCTGCTGCTGGCCGCCCGGGCGCTCCAGGGCATCGGCGGTGCGATCTGCTCCCCGACGGCCTTCGCACTGATCGCCACCAACTTCGAGGAGGGGCCGGAACGCAACAAGGCGTTCGGCGTGTTCTCGGCGGTGGCCGGCTCGGGCGCCGCGATCGGCCTGCTGGCCGGCGGTCTGCTCACCGAGTACCTGAACTGGCGCTGGGTCTTCTTCGTCAACGTGCCGATCGCGGTGCTGATCGCGATCGCCGCGCCGCGCTACATCGCCGAGTCCGAGCGCACCGACGGCCGTTTCGACCTGCCCGGCGCGTTCACCTCGACGCTCGGCCTGGTCGGCCTGGTCTACGGGTTCATCCGGGCCGCCAATCCGGACTACGGCTGGTCGGACGGGCTCACGATCGGTTCCTTCGCGGCCGGCGCGATCCTGCTCGCCGCGTTCATCGTGATCGAGCGGCGGACGGCCCAGCCGATCACCCCGCTGCATCTGTTCGCCAACCGCAACCGCACCGGCGGCCTGGTGATGATGCTCTGCCTGGCCGCGGCCATGTTCGGCATCTTCTTCTACGTCGTGCTCTTCGTGCAGGGCCCGCTCGGCTACAGCCCGCTGAAGGCAGGCGTGTCGTTCCTGCCGATCAGCGTGGCGATCATCATCGCCGCGCAGATCGCGTCCGGCCTGCAGGCCAAGTACGGCCCGAAGCCGTTCATGGCGGGCGGCGCGCTGCTGGTCACCATCGGCCTCGGCTGGCTGACCCAGCTGGGCAAGGACAGCGGCTACGTCGACGGGGTGCTCGGCCCCACGGTGGTCTTCGGCTTCGGCATGGGCCTGATCTTCGTCCCGGTCATGCTGCTCGCCGTCGCGGGCGTCCCCGGCGAGGAGACCGGCGCCGCGTCCGGCCTGCTCAACTCGATGCAGCAGATCGGCGGTTCGCTGGGCCTGTCGATCCTGACCACGGTCTACGCGCACTACGCCACGGCCGAGGGCAAGCTGCAGCTGCCCAAGTTCCTGGCCTCGGCCACGCCGGAGCAGCAGGGCTACTTCAAGGAGCACCACGACTTCCCGACGGGCACGGACGCGGCCAACTCCGTCCTCGCCCAGGGCATTTCGCACGGCTTCATCGTGGGCGTCGCGCTCGCGGCCGTCGCGTTGCTGGTCGCGGTCTTCGCGATCAAGGCCAAGGCGAGCGACCTGCCGTCGGGGTCTTCGGGCGTCGCGATGCACTGAGGCGCCCACTGAGGCGCCGGAGGGACACCACGGCCGACGGGCCGGCCGGGAGCGCACTGCTCCCGGCCGGCCCGTCGGCCGTTCCCGCCTTCGACCAAGCATCAGACGTGCACGTCAGCGCACATCAGTACACGTCGTACCGCAATCCGGCCTGCTCGCACGCGCTCGGCCCGCCGCGTCCGTCGTCCGCCAGGGGCCGTGCGGCGAGGATCTCCCGGGCCCGGACGGCGGAGCGGCTGGTGGCGTACCAGGGCTCGGCGCGGTTCGTCAGGTCGGTGCGGATCAGCTGCAGCGCGCACGTCCGCTGGACGCCCGGCAGCCGGTCGAGGGCGGGGACGGCGTCCGGCGAGAGGTCGCGGACGTTGCGCAGGTCGATCCGGCCCGTGCGCTCGTAGCGGGCGACGTTCTGCTCGGCGACGATCGCGTCCGGCCCCATCAGCCCGTAGACCACGGCGGCGAGCGCGCCGCTGAGCACGACGGCTCGCGGCAGCCAGGCGGCGGAGCGGGTGAGTCCGGCGGCGATCACCAGGGCGAAGACGGTGCCGAGCCAAATCTCGACCACCAGCACCCAGAGCCGGAGCCTGGTCAGGCCCGAGGCGTCGACGTAGAACCACATCCGCCCGAGCGCCGACGCGACGACGGTCAGGGCGAGCACGCAGAGCGTGCCGAGCAGGATCCGCGCCACGCGGCGGTCGACGGGGGTCGCGCGCGGGGCCCAGCGCTTGGCAACGGCCACGACGACCAGCGTGAGCACCGTGATGACGGACAGCTGCCAGAAACCCTGCCGCGCGTACTCCGAGCGGCTCATCCCGGTGTTCCGCAGGACGGCGTCGGCACCGCCGAGCACCATCACGGCCTGGATGACGGCGAAGACGCCGAACATCAGGTTGAGCGCGACGAGCGGCAGCGCCCACTCCAGCCGCCCGCGGGCCCGGCCGGGCCGGACCACCGTGCGGTCCCAGCGGCGCGGGCCTGCGGCGATGTGCGCGAAGCCGAGCGCGGCGAGCAGCCCGACCGCGAACAGCACGGCGCGCACCGGGAGCCGGTCGAGGTCCAGGCTGGGGCTGAGGCTGCCCAGGACGTCCGCCATCGCGGCGTCGGCCCCGGCGAACAGCCAGCCGAAGACGACGAGCAGGACGGCGGCGACCGCGAGCGCCTTGAGCACCGGGGCGATCCGGCCCCGGCCGCGCAGGCCGTGGCCGGCCATGCCGTCCACGGCCCAGAGCACGCCGGGTCCCACCTGCCAGAGGACGCCCGGCAGGGCGAGCAGCACGCCCGGCCAGCGGCGACCGCCGTGCAGCGCGAGCGAGGCCAGGGCCAGCGCGCCGACCGTGGCGAGCGCCACCGGCCAGCCCGCCTCCCACAGGGCCGGCACCACGAGCAGGGCCATCGCGAGCGCGCTCCAGGCGACCGTCCAGGGCCGGAGCCGGCGGCCGGCCGCGCGGGCGGCGAGCCCGGCCCCGACGGCCGCGGCGGCCCCGCAGATCGGCAGGCCGATGCCCATGCCGTCGCCCAGCAGCCAGGCCGTCAGGAGCCCGGTGAGCAGCGCCGCGAGGAGCACCCACGGTGAGGCGGCGGCCTTGTCGGCGGGGTCACTGGGCCGCAGCCACGAGGACGGCTTCGGGGCGGGCCTGCCGGTCCCCCAGGCGGGCCCGGCGGCAGGTCCGGCGGCAGGCCCGGCGGGCGGCGGATCGGCCTGGGCAGGGCTGGACAGCGCGGACATGAGTCCCCCTCGGTGGTCGGTGGGCAGGCGGAATCCGCCCTCGGGGCAGTCCGCCAGCAGGCGCGCTCGGCGCTGCGGCTGCAGCCGACTGTAGACCATTCTGAACGGGTTCAAAAGTCAGATCTGAACGCGTTCAGAACACCTGACCGCCCGGGGGCACCACCCACCCCGCCGCCAGCCCCTTTCACCTCCCCCTCGTCGACCCCTCACCTACCCCTTCACCGACCCCGCCAGCAGTCCGCGGACGAAGTACCGCTGGAGACCGAAGAAAACGATCAGCGGGACGACGATCGACAGGAACGCCCCCGCCGTCAGCAGCTCCCAATGCCCGCCGAACGACCCGGACAGCTGCGCCAGCCGGACGGTCATCGGCGCCACCTCCGGTGTGCCGCCCGCGAAGGTCAGCGCCACCAGCAGGTCGTTCCAGACCCACAGGAACTGGAAGATCGCGAACGAGGCCAGCGCCGGCGTGCACAGCGGCAGCACGATCGAACGGAAGATCTTGAAGTGCGAGGCGCCGTCCACCACCGCCGCCTCCATCAGGTCCCGCGGCAGCTGCGCGATGAAGTTGTGCAGCAGGAACACCGCCAGCGGCAGCGCGAACATGGTGTGCGCCAGCCAGACCGGCGCGTAGCTGCCCTTCAGGTCCACCGGTGGGATCAGCGTGAGCGAGCCCAGGTGCGCGCCGCCGGAGAACAGTCGCAGCAGCGGGATCAGCGCCATCTGGATCGGCACCACCTGGAGCGCGAACACCACGAAGAACACCGTGTCGCTGCCCCGGAACCGCACCCACGCCAGCCCGTACGCCGCCATGGCCGCCAGCACCAGCGGGAAGACCGTCGCCGGGATGCCGATCGCCAGCGAGTTGACCAGGAACGGCATCAGGCCGGTCGAGACGCCCGAGCCGCCCTCGAACAGCACCGTGTGGTAGTTGCCGAGGCCGAGGTCCGGGTGGAGGAAGGCGTTCCACCAGCCGTCGGCCGTGACGTCCTGCTTGGGCCGCAGCGACGTCACCAGCAGGCCCAGTGTCGGGATCGTCCACAGCACGGTGACCGCGATCACGAACACCGAGGCGAGCGGGCTGCTGAAGGCCTTCCGGACCGGGTTGACCGGACTGCGCGTGCTCATCGCACCCCACGCTCCTTCCGCAGCTGGACGATGTTGTAAGCCACCAGCGGCAGCACCGCGAGGAAGAGGATCACCGCGAGCGCGCTGCCCCGGCCGGTGTTGAACTGCACGAAGGACTGCGAGTACATCTCGTTCGCCAGCACCTGGGTGCCGAAGTTGCCGCCCGTCATGGTGCGGACGATGTCGAAGGCCTTCAGCGTGGTGATCATGACGGTGGTCAGCACGACCACCACCGTCGTGCGGATCATCGGCACGGTGACGTACCAGAACAGCCGCAGCCCGCCGGCGCCGTCCAGCCGGGCCGCCTCGGTGATCTCGTCCGGGATCGCCTTGATCGCCGCCGACAGCACCACCATCGCGAAGCCCGTCTGCACCCAGACCATGACCGCCATCAGCAGGAAGGTGTTCAGCGGCTGGTCGAGCATCCAGTTCGGCGGATGCTGCCAGCCCAACGCGACGGCCAGTTGGCTGAGCAGGCCGATCTGGGACTGGCCCGGGCCGCGCGACTCGTAGACGAACTTGAAGATGATCGACGCGCCGACCAGCGAGATCGCCATCGGCATGAAGATCAGCGACTTGTACACCGCCTGACCGCGCATCCGGTCCACCAGCAGCGCCAGCACCAGGCCGAGGCCGGTCGCCGCCAGCGGCGCGATCACCAGCCAGAGCAGGGTGTTGACCAGCACGTGCCGGATCGAGTCGGTGGTCAACGCCCAGCCGTAGTTCTCTCCGCCGACGAAGCGGGAGCCGTCGTCGTTGTACAGGCTCAGGTAGACCGTGCGCAGCAGCGGCGCGACCAGGCCGACCAGGAGCAGCAGCACGGCCGGGCCGAGGAACACCGCGACGGCCAGCGGCCGGGCCAGGCGGCCCCGGGCCCGGCCCGCCGCGAGGAAGACCAGCAGCAGGATGCCGAGGAAGCCCGCGACCGCGCCGAAGGTGTTGCCGAACTTGATCGCCGCGTCGCCCCACGCGCCGCCGGCGAGCGCGGCGGCCGTGGGCGGAGTGCCGGGTACGGACATGGCTGTGCGTCCCTCCTGGTACCGGTGGGAAGGGGACGGGCGGTGCGGGTGGGTGGCCCCGCACCGCCCTCGACAGGTGGTCCCGTGACGGCGTCGGCCGCTACTGCGGCCAGGCGGCGTCGATGTCGCCCGCGACCTTCTGGATCGACTGGCCCTCGGCGAACCAGGAGGTCAGCGACTTCCACTCCTGCCCGGAGCCGACCGCGGCCGGCATCATGTCGGAGGCGTCGAAGCGGAAGGTCGCCCCCGGGTCGGTCAGCGCGTCCGCCGACAGCCTGTCGATCGGGTCGGTGTACAGGCTCTTGTCGACGCCCTGGTTGGCCGAGACCCAGCCGGTGGCCGTCCTCACCCGGCTGCTCGCCCAGTCCGAGCTGGACAGGTAGTTCTGCACCGCCTGCACCTCGGGACGGCTCGCGAACGCGGTCAGGAACTCGCCGCCGCCCTCGACCGGGCTGGGGACCGCCGGGTTCACCGCGGGCAGGTGGAAGGCGAAGATGTCGCCGTCCGGACCGATCTTCGCGTCCTTGGGCCACTGCGCCTTGTAGAAGGACGCCTGCTGGAGCAGGTAGCACTTGCCGCTCAGGATCGGCGTGCCCGCGTCCTGGAACGTCGTCGTGGCGATCGACTTGACGTCGCCGAAGCCGCCGTTGACCCAGGCCGGGTTCTGCATCCAGTCGGCGACCGTCTTCATGGCGGCGGTGATCTTCGCGTCGGAGAACTTCACCTGGTGGCTCACCCACTGGTCGTAGACGTCACCGCCGTACGTGCCCAGCACCGCCTCCTCCAGCCAGTCGGTGGCCGGCCAGCCGGTGGCCGTGCCGGAGGCGATGCCGCCGCACCACGGCTTGCCGCCGCCCGCCTTGGCGATCCGGTCGCTGAGCGCCATCAGGTCGGCCCAGGTCTTCGGCACCTCGTAGCCGGCCGCCTTGAAGGCCTTCGGCGAGTACCAGACCAGCGACTTCATGTTGGCGCTCATCGGAGCCGCGTAGAAGGTGCCGTTGACCGAGCCGTAGGTCTTCCAGACCGGGCTCCACCTGTCCTGGTTGCTGACGGTCCGGGCGGGCGGCTTCACCACCTTGCCGCTCTTCACCATCTGCGCCAGCAGGCCCGGCTGCGGGATGATCGCGAAGTCGGGGGCGTTGCCGCCGGCCACCCGGACCGGCAGCTGGGACTCGAAGTCGTTCGACCCCTCGTAACTGATCCTGATCCCGGTGCACTTGCCGAACTCGGCCCAGGACTTCTCCAGGTTGTCCGACTCCGGGCTCAGGATCGAGGCGAACATCGTCACCGTGGTGCCCGAGTGCCCGGCGTACGGCTGGTACTTGGCGCAGTCCCCGGACAGCGACTGGGCCGCTCCCCCGCCGTCGCCCGAACCGCCGGAGCTGTTCGAGCAGGCGGCGGTCAGCGCCAGCGCCGCGAGCAGCGCGGGCGCGGCGACCGGACGGCGGCGGGAACTCGTGGACGACACGGTCGGGTTGAGGGTCAATGTGGTTCTCCTCGCCAGGGCGGGCTGCCGGCTGTGGACCGAACGACATTGCGCTGTACCGGAGATGGTCGGCTGATCGGATCATCGGATACGGGCGGGCCGATCCGACGACGTTAACCCAGCCGCCGGTCGCCGCCAAGGTCCGCGGACGGGCGAGCGACCGGCCACCGGGTGACGAGCCGTACGGGCGACCGTCAGAAGAGCCGGATCGGCAGCTCCTGCAAGCTGTTGACCACCAGCGACGGGCTCGCCCGCAGCTCCCCGTCCGGCACCGCCAGGGACAGCCCCGGGAACCGCTCGAACAGCGCCGGCAGCGCGATCCCCGCCTCCAGCCGGGCCAGCGGCGACCCCGGGCAGACGTGCGGGCCGTGGCCGAAGGACAGGTGGCGGGTCGCGTCCCGGGTGATGTCGAACAGCTCGGCCGTCACCCCGTGCTGCACCGGGTCCCGGCCGATCGCGTTGTACGAGATCAGCACCGGCTCGCCCGCCGGGATCACCGTCTCGCCGACCGGGATGTCCTCGGCGGCGAAGCGGAACAGGAAGTTGCTGGTCGGCGGCGTCCAGCGGAGGGACTCCTCCACCACCGCCTCCCACGGCACCTGCCCCGAACGCACCAGCTCCAGCTGGTCCGGGTGGGCCAGCAGTGCCCGGACGGCGTTGCCGATCAGGTTCACCGTGGTCTCGTGCCCGGCCGCGATGATCACCCGCAGGGTCGCCGCCGCCTCCGCGTCGGTCAGCGCGCCGCCCTCGGTGTCCGCCGCCAGCAGCACGCTCGCCAGGTCGTCGCCGGGGGCCGAACGGCGCTGCGCCACGAGGTCGTTGACGAAGGCGTTCAGCCCGGCGATGGTCGCCTGGATGCCCGCCGGGTCCGGCTTGATGCCGAAGAACCGCTCGTACAGGTCGCGCAGCACGCCGTGGTCCGACTCCGGCACGCCCAGCAGCGAGCAGATCACCGTCATCGGGAGCGGGAACGCGAACGCCGTCTTCAGGTCCACCACCGGCTCGCCCGCGGCCAGCGTGTCCAGCAGCCCGTGCGTGATCTCCTCGACGCGCGGGCGCATCAGCTCCACCCGGCGCGGCGTGAACGCCTGCGCCACCAGCGCCCGCAGCCGGCGGTGCTCGGCGCCGTCCGTGGTCACCATGCTCGGGCCCGGCACCGCGAGGCCGATCAGCGGCCAGGTCCTCGGGACCTCCCCGCGCCGGTAGGCCGCCCAGTGCGCGGGGTCCTTCACCAGCCGGGCGTCGGTCAGCAGATCGCGCGCGGCGGCGTGCCGGGTCACCGCCCACGCGGTGACCCCGCCGGGCAGTTCGACCGGCACCGCCGGACCAGCGGCGCGCAGCAGGGCGCCCTCGGCGGCGTTGTCGCGGGCCAGCGGGTCGAGGACGATCGGGGCCGGGGCCGCGGTCATCGGCAACTCTCCTTCGGTCGGCGGGACTTCGTACGGGGCTTCGTACGACGAGGCTTCGGCCGACGGGGCTTCGGCCGGCGGGAGGTCAGGCCGCGTGACCCGGGGTGAACGAGACCGGCAGCGCCACCAGCCCGCGCACCCAGGCCGACGGCCGCCACACCAGCGCGTGCTCGGCCACCGCGAGCCGCAGGTCCGGCAGCCGGTCCAGCAGCACCTCGATCGCGGTCGTGGCGATCACCTCGGCCGCCTCCTGCGCGGGGAACGGACAGCCGTGCTCGCCGTACGAGTAGCTCATGTGCGCCCGGTTGCCCTCGGCAGGCCGTCCGTCCGGCTGTCGCACCAACGGGTCGCCGTTCGCCCCGGCGAAGCCCAGCAGCACCATGTCCCCGGCGGCGATCCGCTGCCCGCCGAGCTGGGTGTCCTGGGCGGCCCAGCGGCCGGCGAAGATCTGGACCGGCGTGTCCTCCCAGAGCGCCTCGTTGAGCGCCTGGGCGATGCTGCGCCGACCGCCCGCGAGCGAGGCGGAGAACCGCTCGTCGGTGAGCATCAGCCGCAGCGCGTTGGAGATCCAGTACGAGCTCGGCTGGTGGCCGGAGATCAGCAGCACACGGAGGTCGCGCATGATCTCGTCGTGGTCCAGGCCCACCGGATGGGCCAGCAGCCGGGAGGTCACGTCCTCGCCCGGGTGCTCGGCCTTCGAGCGGACCACGTCGAGCATCAGCTCCAGCAGCCGCTGGGCGGCGGCGGGCGCGCCCTGGCCGCCGTCCAGCATGGTGAGCACCGCGTCGACCAGCTCCGGCGCCTGCTCCTCGTCCAGGCCGAACACCCGGCAGAGCACCAGCAGCGGCATCAGGTGGGCGTACTCGGCGACCAGGTCGGCCTCACCGCGCCCGGCGAACCCGTCGATCAGCCGGTCCGCGATCTCCTCGCCGTGCTTGCGCAGCTCGTAGGGGTCGATGCCGGCCAGCGCGTCGGTGACCGCCCGGGAGCGACGGACGTGCTCCTCTCCCTCGGTGTACAGCATCGACGGCACGGGCGCCATCATCGGCTTCAGCGGCCAGTCGGCGGGGATGGACTCCCAGAGGCGCCAGCGCGCGGAGTCGCGGCCGAACAACTGCGGCTGGCCGGTCACCAGTTGGAGCTCGCGGTAGCCGATGACCAGCCAGGCGGGGACGCCCCCGGCCAGCTCGACCGGGGCCACCGGGCCGTGCTGGGCGCGCAGCTCGCGGTAGAGCTGGGCCGGGTCGGTCTGGAAGCGCGGCCCGTACAGCGGCGTGGCGCCGGCGTGCGCCGGGCAGCCCGGGGGCGGGGTGGCGGCGGGCTCGGTCACGGGGTGCTCTCCTCGTACTGTTGCGCGGGGAATGCGGCCTGGTGCGCGGGGGACTCGGCCTGGTGTGCGGCTTCGGCCTCCGCGAGGGCGGCCAGGTGACTGACCAGCTCGATCAGCACCCGCTTGCCGGACTCCCGGTCCCGTGCGTCGCAGTCCACCAGCGGCACCTCCGCGGGCAGGTCGAGCGCCTCGCGGACCTGGTCCAGGGTGTGGGTCTGCTCGCCGAAGTTGTTGCGGGCCACGATGAACGGGGTGCCGTGCTGCTCCAGCCGGTCGATGGCGTACCAGGACTCCTCCAGGCGCCGGGTGTCCACCAGGACGACCGCGCCGAGCGCGCCGCTGAACAGGCGGTCCCAGAGGAACCAGAAACGTTCCTGCCCCGGAGCGCCGAACAGGTAGAGCACCTGACTCTCGGAGAGCGTGATCCGGCCGAAGTCGAAGGCGACCGTCGTGGAGCGCTTGCCCCAGGCGCCGGCCGGGTCGATGCCCTCGCCCGCCCGCGTCATGACCTCCTCGGTGTTCAGCGGACGGATCTCGCTGACCGAGCCGACCAGCGTCGTCTTGCCGACGCCGAAGCCGCCGACCACGACGATCTTCAGCGCGTTGTCGGCGGTCGCACGCAGCGGAGTGCGACCGGTGGCCGGGGCCGCCGCCGGGGAGGGGTCAGAGCCGTTGGAGGCCATGCAGCACCTGCTTCAGCGTGTCGAGATCGGGCAACCGGGCCTTGTTCGGCGCGAACCGGGGGTGCCGGGCGGTGATCGCCCCGGTCTCCAGCAGGTCGCCGAGCAGGATCTTCACCACCGAGACCGGCAGCGCCAGCTCCGCCGCGACCTCCACGACGGCGGTCGGGGCCTCGCACATCCGCAGGATGCGGGCGTGCTCCGACTGCATGCCCGGCGCCGGCTCCCGCTCGGCGACGATCAGGGTGACCAGGTCGAAGGCGTTCTCCGGGGAGCGGCTGCGGCCCCGGGTGATCGTGTAGAGGCGGTCCGGGTCGTCGTCCCGACCCGGCAGGACCGGCCCGGCGGTCATGCCCGGGCGCTCTCGTGCGTCCCGGTGTCCTCCGCCGACCGGGCCGGCGCGCTCAGGTGGACGCCGATCTGCTCGATCAGGCCGTGCATGTTGTGGCCGACCACGCCCACGTCCGCCTCGTCGTCCGTGACGACGGCCAGGTGCGCGCCCTCGCCGGCCGCCACGATGCACAGGATGCCGCCGTGGAACTCGGTCATCGACTGCCGGACGCCACCGCTGCCGTCGCCGAACTCGATCGAGGCACCGTGCGCGAGGCTCTGCAGGCCGGAGGCGATCGCGGCCAGCTGGTCGGCCTGGTCGGTGCCGAGGCCGGAGGTGTGGCAGAGCTTGAGGCCGTCGGCGGAGAGCACCAGGGCGTGCCGCGCGCCGGGGGTGGCGGCCAGCAGGTTTTCCAACAGCCAGTCGAGGTCACGTTCGGTGGCGCTGCTCATCAGGAATCCTTCTCGGTGCCGGGGGAAGCGTCGGGCGTGGTGTCGGTGTCCGTGGTCGGGGCGGCTTCCGCGGGGCGCTGGGCGGCCCGGCGGAAGGCGCCGAACCGGGCGGCGGCCGTCGAGGCGTCCGCGCGAACGGGCTTCGCGGCCGGGGCCGCCGGCGCGGCGGCGGCGAGCGTCTGCCCGCGGCGGCGCTGCGGCAGACCACTGTCGGTGATCCGCGCGGGCGCGGGCGGGAACGGGGCCGGTGCGGCCGGTACGGGAACCGCCGGGGTGGTGGGCGCGGGCGGCAGCGGAGCAGGCGCTGGGCGTGCGGGGGTGAGCGCGGGGCGCGCAGGCTCCGCGACGGGCGGCTGGACCGGGGCGGGCGCCGGAGCAGTGTGCGCGACCAGCTGCTGCGGGACCAGCATCACCACGCCCGTGCCGCCACGCGCCGACGGCCGGAACGAGATCTGCAGGCCGTGCTTGCGCGCCAGCACGCCGACCACCGCCAGGCCCAGCCGCGTACCGGCGGAGAGTGTGGTGAGGTCCAACGGCTCGGCGGAGACGGCCCGTTCGGCCCGGCGCAGCCAACTGTCGGCCAGCCCCAGCCCGCTGTCCTCGACGGTGATCGCCAGCCCGGCGGACACCTCTTCGACGTAGACGTGTACCTCGGCCGGCGGGGCGGAGAAGTTGGTGGCGTTGTCGAGCAGTTCGGCCAGCGCGTGCATCACGCCCTCGGCCGCGTACCCGGCGATGGCGGCGGTGCTGGCGTTGTGCAGCCGCACCCGCTGGTAGGCGCCGATCCGGCCGAGCGCACCGCGCAGCACCGACTCCACCGCGATCGGCTTGGCCCAGCGGCGGCCCGAGCGGGCGCCGGTGAGCACCGCGATGCTGTCGGCCATCCGGCCCGCCTGGGCGGTCGAGTGGTCCAGCCGCAGGAGGTCGCCGAGGACCTCCTCGTCGTGCCGGTGCTGCATCTCGCGCAGCTCCGCGTGCATGCTCGTGGCCAGCGCCTGGACGCGCCCGGCGGCGGTCGCGCACACCGCGAGCGCGGCGGCCCGCAGCCGTTCGCCCCGGCCGACCTCCTCCGCGACGGCGCGCAGCAGCGCGTGCTGGGGGTGCGCACGGTGGGCGGTCAGCGAGCTGTCGACGGACGCGCCGCCGCGCAGCTTCTTCACGACCTCGGGCAGGACCCCGTCGGCGAGCCGGTCCAGGTCCGCGCGCTCGGCCTCGGCCGCCGCCCGGACCGCCGCGGCCTGCGCCCGCTCCTCGTCGAGCTCGGCCCGCAGCCGGGCCAGCTCGGCGTGCGCGGCGGCGACGTCCGCCTCGACCCGGGCCTGCTCGGCCCGGGCGGCGTCCCGCTCGGCCCGGGCGGAGGCGGCGTCGTCGTGCGCGGCGGTCTCGGCCTGCCGGGCGGAGCCGGCGAGGACGAGGGCCGCGGTGGTCTCCTGGTGCTGCGCGGCGAGGTCCTCGGCCAGCCGCCGGGACCGCTCGGCCCCGGTCGCGGCCACGCCGACGGCGATCAGCCAGAGGACGGCGACCGCCCCGACCGCGAGCGCGGTCAGCGGCTGGTGCGCGCCCAGTGCCCGGCCGATCCCGACCGGCGCGGCGACCACGGCGAGCAGGACGGCCGCGGCGGTCAGCACGACGGTCCGCGGCGCGGGCGGTCGGCGCGAGCCGCCGTCGGAGCTGGTGGCTTCTCTCATCAGTGCGGTCCTCGGCAACAGCGGCGGCGCGGGCGGCGGGTCGACGACGATCGACGCCGCCGACAGTGGTTCGAGCGCATACGAGACCGCCCAGCGGCGTCGTGAAACGTCTCCGGGCGGCTGATCGGTTCACGCTTTCAGCCGATCATATCGATTCAGACATTGCCCTCAAGCAGCCAGTTGACGGTCATTCTTGTTCATTCACGCCGTCCACACCGATTCACGACGTCTCACGGACACCCGACGGCACCCGGCGACGCCCGACAAACGCCTGATGAACACCCGGCGAATGCCTGACAACGGCACACCCGGACACCGGACGGGCCGGGGGCGCCCGCCAACCAGGCCGGCTCCCCTCCACCGCCTCCCGGACGGCGCCCAGGTCCGGCCCGTGATCGGCGGTCACCCGAGGGTCTCCTCGAAGGTGCCCCGGCCCACTGCGCGGTCCGGGGTGAGGTTGCCGCCCGCGCGCAGCTCGCGGAGGGCCGACCCTGCGGCTCGACCCACGCACCGCCACCCCGCGCGCGACCAACAGCCAGACCACCTCCCGCCCCAACGTCCCTGTCGCCCCGGTCACCAGCACCGTCATCGCTCACCCACTCCTCTCCGGAAGCCCTTAACCCCTACCGACAGTCCGGCGGCCCCATCCGTGACATCGGCGTCCCGACACGAAAAAAGCGGGGCGAGGACCGTGAAGTCCTCGCCCCGCTTCGGGTTCTCACCTCAGGGGGCGGGAACCGGGGTCGGGCGTGATCAGCTGCAGCCGCTGGTGGAGCCGCAGCCCTCGCAGAGGTAGCAGCTGCCGGCGCGGCGCATCTTGGTGCCGCAGGAGAAGCACAGCGGGGCGTCGGCGTTCAGGCCGAGCTGGATCTCCATCAGCTCCGTGGAGTTGTGGGCCTGCTTCGCCGGGGCCTTGGGCGCCTCCGCGACCGGGGCCGGGGCGGGCTTGGCGACGACCGGGGCCACCGGGGCGGACTGGGCGAGGCTCTCGGTGTCGAGCTCCTCGGCCTCCAGCGGCTCGTACGAACCCGTCTCCAGGTGGCGCTGGCGCTCCTCGACGGAGTGGATGCCGAGCGCGGAGCGGGTCTCGAACGGCAGGAAGTCCAGCGCCAGGCGGCGGAAGATGTAGTCGACGATCGACTGCGCCATCCGCACGTCCGGGTCGTCGGTCAGACCGGCCGGCTCGAAGCGCATGTTGGTGAACTTCGAGACGTAGGTCTCCAGCGGCACGCCGTACTGCAGGCCGACCGAGACGGCGATGGAGAAGGCGTCCATCATGCCCGCGAGGGTCGAGCCCTGCTTGGACATCTTCAGGAAGACCTCGCCGAGGCCGTCGTCCGGGTAAGAGTTGGCGGTCATGTAACCCTCGGCGCCACCGACCGTGAAGGAGGTGGTGATGCCCGGGCGGCCCTTGGGCAGGCGCTTGCGGACCGGGCGGTACTCGACGACCTTCTCGACCGCGGCGGGGGCCGGGGCCTCCTCGGCCTTGGTCTCGGAGTCCTTCTTCTTGGCCGAGAGCGGCTGGCCGACCTTGCAGTTGTCGCGGTAGATCGCGAGCGCCTTGACGCCCATCTTCCACGCCTCGAAGTAGATCTCCTCGATCTCCTCGACGGTGGCGACCTCCGGCATGTTCACGGTCTTGGAGATGGCGCCGGAGATCCACGGCTGGATCGCGGCCATCATCCGCACGTGGCCCATGGCCGAGATGACGCGCTCGCCCATCGCGCAGTCGAACACCGCGTAGTGCTCGGCCTTGAGGCCCGGCGCGTCGACGACGTTGCCGTGCTCGCCGATGTGGGCGACGACCGCCTCGATCTGCTCGTCCTGGTAGCCGAGGCGCTTGAGGGCGCGCGGGACGGTGCCGTTGACGATCTGCATCGAGCCGCCGCCGACGAGCTTCTTGAACTTGACCAGGGCGAGATCGGGCTCGACACCGGTGGTGTCGCAGTCCATCATCAGGCCGATGGTGCCGGTCGGGGCGAGGACCGAGGCCTGGGCGTTGCGGAAACCGTTCTGTGCGCCGAGGCGCAGCACGTCCTGCCAGGTCTTGTTGGCCGCGAGCCAGACCGGCGCGTCCAGGTCGTCGAAGGAGACGGCGTCGAGCGAGGCGTCCGCGTGCTGCTTCATGACCCGCTGGTGCGGGGCCGCGTTGCGGGCGTAGCCGTCGTACGGGCCGACGACGCCGGCGAGTTCGGCGCCGCGGCGGTAGGCGGTGCCGGTCATCAGGGAGGTGATGGCGCCGGCCAGGGCGCGGCCGCCCTCGCTGTCGTAGGCGTGGCCGGTGGCCATGAGCAGGGCGCCGAGGTTGGCGTAGCCGATGCCGAGCTGGCGGTAGGCGCGGGTGGTCTCGCCGATCTTCTCGGTCGGGAAGTCGGCGAAGCAGATGGAGATGTCCATCGCGGTGATGACCAGCTCGACGACCTTGGCGAAGGCGGCGGCGTCGAACGTGTCGTCGTCGCGCAGGAACTTCATCAGGTTGAGCGAGGCGAGGTTGCAGCTGGAGTTGTCCAGGTGCATGTACTCGGAGCAGGGGTTGGACGCGTTGATGCGGCCGGACTCCGGGCAGGTGTGCCAGTGGTTGATGACGGAGTCGTACTGGATGCCGGGGTCGGCGCAGGCCCAGGCGGCCTCGGCCATCTTGCGGAACAGCTTCTTCGCGTCGACGGTCTCGATGACCTCGCCGGTGAGGCGGGCGCGCAGGCCGAACTCGGTGCCGTTCTCGACGGCGGTCATGAATTCGTCGGAGACGCGGACCGAGTTGTTGGCGTTCTGGTACTGGACGGACGCGATGTCGTCGCCGCCGAGGTCCATGTCGAAGCCCGCGTCGCGCAGGGCGCGGATCTTCTCCTCCTCCTTCACCTTGGTCTCGATGAAGGCCTCGACGTCCGGGTGGTCGACGTCGAGCACGACCATCTTGGCGGCCCGACGGGTGGCGCCGCCGGACTTGATGGTGCCGGCGGAGGCGTCGGCGCCGCGCATGAAGGAGACCGGGCCGGAGGCGTTGCCGCCGGAGGTGAGGAGCTCCTTGGAGGAGCGGATGCGGGAGAGGTTGAGGCCGGCGCCGGAGCCGCCCTTGAAGATCATGCCCTCTTCCTTGTACCAGTCGAGGATGGACTCCATGGAGTCGTCGACGGACAGGATGAAGCAGGCGCTGACCTGCTGGGGCTGCTTGGTGCCGACGTTGAACCAGACCGGCGAGTTGAAGCTGAACACCTGGTGGAGGAGGGCGTGGGTCAGCTCGTGCTCGAAGGTCTCGGCGTCGTCCTTGGTGGCGAAGTAGCCGTGCTTCTCGCCGGCGGCGCGGTAGGTGAGCACCACGCGGTCGATGATCTGCTTGAGGCTCCACTCGCGCTGCGGGGTGCCGACCGCGCCGCGGAAGTACTTGGACGTGACGATGTTGACGGCGTTGACCGACCAGAAGTCGGGGAACTCGACGCCGCGCTGCTCGAAGTTGATCGACCCGTCACGCCAGTTGGTCATGACGACGTCGCGCCGCTCCCAGCGGACCTCGTCGTACGGGTGGACGCCAGGGGTGGTGTAGATGCGCTCCATCCGCAGACCGCCCTTGGGGGCCTTGCCGGCACCCTTGGCCGCGGCCTTGTCGGACTTCGACCCGCGTGCGGAACCGCTCGTGGTGTCTGTCACTTCTCGCTCCTCCTCCTGGGCAAACGCCCGACTCCTGGGCAAACGCCCGTGGCGCCCCGAAAAGTCCGGGCACCGCTGGTTCGTTCTTCCGGTGTGCTGGCAGACGAGACCATCGCCCGCTTGCGCACGGTTTGTTGTGTTCTGTGCCCGGTTTTCGGGCACGCGCGGGCCCCGGAGGGCCGTTGTGGCACGGTCGGGCCCCGCAGGGGCCGCAGGCGCCTCCTAGGGCGCGGCGGCGGCAACGGGCACGCAGGTGCCGTCCGCCTCGGCGACGGGCCGTTCGGCGCGGAGCTCCGCGATGGCGGCCTCGAAGTCTTCCAGTCCGTCGTACGCCTGGTACACGCTGGCGAAGCGCAGGAAGGCGACCACGTCGAGCTCCTTGAGCGGGCCGAGTATGGCCAGCCCGACGTCGTGGGTGGTCAGTTCGGCGTTGCCGGTGGCCCGCACGCACTCCTCGACCCGCTGCCCGAGCAGGGCGAGCGCGTCCTCGGTGACCGGGCGGCCCTGGCAGGCCTTGCGGACGCCGGAGATGACCTTCTCCCGGGAGAACGGCTCGGTGACCCCGCTGCGCTTGATGACCATCAGCGCGGCCGTCTCCACCGTGGTGAAGCGGCGGCCGCAGTCCGGGCACTGCCGACGACGGCGGATCGAGCTGCCGTCCTCGGTGGTCCGGCTGTCGACGACGCGGCTGTCGGAGTGCCGGCAGAAGGGGCAGTGCACCTGAAGGATCCCTCCCTGGCAGGACGTGCGGACTCGTCGAGTCTATGCGATGCGCCCCGGGCCTCGGCAAGCTGATCATGCGCCGTGACCACTAGTACTGGGCACGGAGAGGACTGTAACCACTAGATGTAGGCCTCAGGGGGAAGCGACACCCCTGGCGTGTCGACGCGGATTAGACTGCGGAAGTCGAGTTCGGGTCGAACATTCGATCGATGTACAACAAAGCCTTGATCGAGTCAGCCAACTCTCGAATAATTCACTCGAACGTGTGTTTGGCGCAACCTTTCGATAGGAGGTGCGTTGGGCTGGAAAAAGGAGAGGACAGCCGTCGAGAGGGGCCGCCGTGAACACCATCGAAAGCAACACCATCCCGGTGCAGGAACACTCCCAGTTCAAGGTGGGGCAGCGCACCACGAATCAGCAGAGTGTGGACGTCAGCATGGACCGTAGCGAAGACCACCGCCTCTCCGGCCCGGGCGTTTCCAGCCCGAGCCGCGTTCCCGACCAGCCGATCGAACACTCCCCCGTCCTGGACGACACCCACCCCGCGCCCGCCCGAGCGATGCCCGGCCGCCCCCCCGGCATCCGCACCGACGAGGCCGGGCTCACCGAGCGCCAGCGCCGCGTCATCGAGGTCATCCGGGATTCCGTCCAGCGCCGCGGCTACCCGCCGTCCATGCGCGAGATCGGCCAGGCCGTCGGCCTCTCCAGCACCTCCTCGGTCGCCCACCAGCTGATGGCCCTGGAGCGCAAGGGCTTCCTCCGCCGCGACCCGCACCGCCCGCGCGCCTACGAGGTCCGCGGCGTCGAGGTGGCCCGCCCGAACACCGCCGAGACGGCCGGCCGGCCGTCCACCTCGTACGTCCCGCTGGTCGGCCGGATCGCCGCCGGCGGGCCGATCCTGGCCGAGCAGACGGTCGAGGACGTCTTCCCGCTGCCGCGCCAACTGGTCGGCGAGGGCGAGCTGTTCGCGCTCACCGTGCGCGGCGACTCGATGATCGAGGCGGCCATCTGCGACGGCGACTGGGTCACCGTCCGCCGCCAGCCGGTCGCCGAGAACGGCGACATCGTGGCCGCCATGATCGACGGCGAGGCCACCGTCAAGCGGCTCAAGCGCGAGGACGGCCGGATCTGGCTGATGCCGCACAACCCCGCCTACGAGCCGATCAACGGCGACAACGCGACCATCCTGGGCAAGGTCGTGGCAGTCCTGCGCCGCCTCTGAGCGCGCCCCGCACGCACACACCGGGAAGGGGCTCCACCGCGACTGCGCGGGGGAACCCCTCCGGCGTTCCCGAGGACGGCCGACGGGGCGCTCAGCCCCGCTTCACCACCGGCTTGACCGGCGGCGCCGAGGCGTCGATCGCCGCCAGCGAGCGGCGCACCTGGTTGCGGTCCGTCGTGTACCAGAACTCCGGCATCGAGGAGCGGAAGAAGCTCCCGTACCGCTTGGTCGCCACCCGCGGGTCGAGCACCGCCACGATCCCGCGGTCGTCGGCCGCGCGGACCAGCCGGCCCGCGCCCTGCGCCATCAGCAGCGCCGCGTGCGTCGCCGCGACCGCCATGAAGCCGTTCCCGCCGCGCTGTTCGACGTCCTTCTGGCGGGCGCTCATCAGCGGGTCGTCCGGCCGCGGGAACGGAATGCGGTCCATCACCACCAACTGGCAGGCCGAGCCGGGCACGTCCACGCCCTGCCAGAGCGAGAGCGTGCCGAACAGGCAGGTGGTCGCGTCCGAGGCGAACTCGCGGATCAACTCGCCCAGGGTGTCCTCCCCTTGGAGCAGGATCCGGTTGTCGAGCCGCTCCCGCATCGCCTCGGCCGCCGCCTGGGCGCCGCGCATCGAGGAGAACAGGCCCAGCGTCCGCCCGCCGGCCGCGCCGATCAGCTCGGCCAACTCGTCGAGCATGTCCGGCCGTTCGGGATCGCGGCCGGGCTCGGGGAGGTGCTTGGCGACGTACAGGATGCCCTGCTTGGGGTACTTGAACGGCGAGCCGACGTCGATCCCCCGCCAGTGCGGCACCGCCTCTTCCCCGAAGCCGGCGCCGGCCTCCGGGTTGTCCCCCGGCGTGCGCTCGTCCGGCAGCCGGGCCTCGGAGAGCAGGCCGACGGAGCCGGCCACGCCGTTGAAGTCCCCGCCGAGCTTGAGCGTGGCCGAGGTGAGGACGACCGAGCGCTCCTTGTACAGGCCCTCGCGCAGCAGCCCGGACACGCTCAGCGGTGCGACCCGCAGCGAGGCCGTGCCCATCCCGAAGCGGTCGCTGCGCTCGATCCAGACCACGTCGTACTCGGAGTCCTCCAGCAGCCGCTCGGCGGTCTCGTGCAGCGTCTCGACCGAGGCCATGGCCTGCTTGCGGACCGCGTCCTCGTCGGTGAGCCCCTTGTCCCTGGTCTCGCCGAGCGAGGTGATCACCTGCCGGGCGGCGTCCCGGATGGCCGTGACGGCGTACGCCAGGTACTCGGGCAGTTCCTCGACCCGGCCGGGCTGGGCGGTCTCCATCAGGCCGTGGTAGTTCTCGGCGGCGGCCTGGAGCGCGTCGACGGCCTTCTCGTTGGCGAGCCGCGCGGACCGCTTGACCGCCCGGTTGACGGCGCCGACGGTCAGCTCGGCGGTGGCCGCGCCGGTGACCCGGTTGACCAGCTCGTGCGCCTCGTCGACGATCAGCAGCCCGTGCTCGGGCAGCACCGGCGCGCCCTCGATCGCGTCGATCGCGAGCATCGCGTGGTTGGTGACGACGACGTCCGCGAGCTTGGCCCGCTCCCTGGCCTTCTCCGCGAAGCACTCCTGCCCGTACGCGCAACGCGTCGCGCCCAGGCACTCCTTGGACGTGACCGACAGCTGGGCCCAGGCCCGGTCGGACACGCCGGGGCTCATGTCGTCCCGGTCGCCGGTCTCGGTCTCGTCCGCCCACTCGCGCAGCCGCAGCACCTCCTGCCCGAGTTTGCTGGCCGGCCCGCCGAGCGCCTCGGCCGGGTCGAACAGGCCCTCGCCCTCGTCGCTCGGGGTGCCCTCGTTGGCCCGGTGCAGGCACAGGTAGTTGGAACGGCCCTTGAGCATCGCGAACAGCGGGCGGCGGCGCAGCACCGGGTGCAGCGCCTCGACCGTGCGCGGCAAGTCCCGCTCGACCAGCTGGCGTTGCAGCGCCAGGGTGGCGGTGGCGACCACGACGCGGTCCCCGTGCGCGAGCGCGGGCACCAGGTACGCGAGGGACTTTCCGGTGCCGGTGCCGGCCTGGACGAGCAGGTGCTCGGTGTGGTCGACGGCGTCGGCGACGGCCTCGGCCATCCGCACCTGGCCGGGGCGTTCCACGCCGCCGACGGCGGCGACGGCGGCGTGGAGCAGCTCGGGGATGCGCGAGCGCGGGACCGCGACGGCTTCCCCGGAGTCGGCCGGGGCGGCTGCGTCCTCGCCGGGGAGCTGGGTTTGGGAGTCGTTCGTCATGACCCTCCCACCCTACGGCGCGGGGGTGACAATCCGGTCCCGTCGCCCCGGAAGATCCGCGCCGAGGGTGACGAGGGCGTTGGGCACCGTCCCGTGCCGGGCGGCGTGCGGGCGGTGCGGGCGGTCCTGGTAGCCGTCGAGGAGCAGCCGGTTGCGGTTCAGGCAGAGCCGGTCGATCCGCGGTGTGAACAGGTCGAACAGCTCGAAGCGCTCGCGCAGCTCGGGGAAGCGGTCCTGGTGGCGGCGGATCTCGTCGCGCAGCAGGGCCCAGAACGCGGCCTCGGGCAGGCCGGTCTGCGCTTCCAGGAGCGGGGCGAGGTAGCGGTAGACGCCGATGAAGAGCCCGGAGTGCAGGAACTGGCAGAGGCCCTGCGCCGGCTCGCGGAGAAGGACGTCGTCGACCTCGGCGGGCAGGTCGCGCAGCTCGGGCAGGTCCTCGTCGCTCAGGTTGACGTCGTCGACGAAGTCCTTGACCGCGAGCCGGGCCGGGGTGTCGTGCTCGTCGAAGACGACGACGGCGTTCTCGCCGTGCGGGGAGAAGACCAGTCCGTACCGGTAGAGGAAGTGCAGCAGCGGCGGCAGCATGGCGGCGAACAGCCGGCGGGTCCACTGGGCGGGGGCGAGCCCGGAGCGGGCGACCAGCTCGGCGGCGAGAGCGCGGCCGTCGGAGCCGGTCTGCAGCAGGGACGCCAGGGTGCGGGCGCGCTCGCCGCCCGCGAGGAAGGGGCCGAGCGGTTCGCGCCAGATCGCGCCGAGGAGCTCCTTGTACTGGTAGGGCGCCTCGGGCAGGTCGCGGTAGAGCGGGTGGTCGACGGTGACGGAGGCGATCTCGCCGAGCAGGATCACCCGGCACTCGTCCCGCAGGAACGGGTCGGCGTCGCGCAGGCCGTGGATCCAGGCGGTGACGGCGGGCGCGGCCAGGGTGCGTTCGGTGGGCAGGCCGCGCCAGACCAGGGTGTTGAGGATGGCGAGCGGCAGTTTGACGGTGCAGCGCTCGGGGTGGGCGGTGTTGAAGAAGGAGCGGATGGACTGCTGGGGCAGCCGTGGGTCGCCGTCGGAGGGCAGCGGGACGATCTCGCCGGAGGCGATCCAGGGGGCGAACAGCGGAACGACCGTCTCGTCCCACTGCCAGGGGTGGACGGGCAGCAGCAGGTAGTCGTCAGCGTCGGGGCCGAGCGCGGCGCGCAGCGCGCCGGGGTCGTCGAGCTCGCGCGCGTACAGGTGCTCGGGCCGCTCCAGGCCGGGCACGCCGCGGTACCGGGCGAGCCGCCGGTGGACGGCGATCCAGGGCAGCGGGCGCGGCGTGCGCGCCTCGGGGGCCCAGCGGGCGGCGTCTGCGGCGGAGAAGCCGATCCGGCCCTTGTTGGGCACGATCCAGGGGTGGCCGTCCTGGCGGCCCTCCAGCGCGGGGTGGTCGAGGTCGGCGAGCTCGGCGGCGGTGAGCGCGGTGGCCAGGTGGTGCGCGTCGGCGGTGAGCGTGGCGGTGAGCTCGCGGATCAGGTGGCCGGTGGTCTCGCCGCGCAGGCCGAGGGTGTGCCGGGCGTACGGGAGGAAGCGCAGCGGGTCGAGGCCGTCCTCGCGGTCGCAGCGGACGGAGTCCGGGGCGATCCGCCAGCTGCCGTAGGCGCCGCGGCGGGCGGTGAAGCGGTACTCGGCCTCGGGCAGCCCGAGCAGGTACTCGCCGTCGACGGCGCCCGCCACGGGGGTGAGCAGTTCCTCGTAGGCGAACTCGGCGAGCATCTTGGCCAGCATCGTGCGGCCGGCCCGTTGCCAGGGCCCGGGGGTGAGCTGCGGCGGCAGGTAGAGCGGCGGTTCATCGGCCGGCGGTTGCGGCACGGGTCAGCTCCTGGGGGCGGGGGAAGGCGGGGGCGGGCGGCGCGAAGCCGGTCCACGCGGTGCGGGTGGGCAGCCGGTGGACGGTGCGGCCGGTGACGGCGTTGAGGATGACGGCGGCGCGGTGGGCGCCGAGGCCGAGGTCGGGGGTGCCGACGCCGTGGGTGTGCAGTTCGGCGTTCTGGACGTAGAGGCCGCCGGTGAGTTCGGGCCGGGTGGCGACGCGGTGGTCCAGGTCGACCCGGTAGCGCCCGGCCGCGTCCCGGTCGATCAGGTGGGCGAGCGGTTCGAGTGCGGCCGGGCGGGCGGCCCGGTAGCCGGTGGCGAGCACCACGGCGTCGGTGCGCACGAGGTGGTCGGCGCCGGAGTCGGTGTGCCGGCAGCGCAGTTCGAGGCCGCCGCAGGGGCCGGGCCGGGCCTCGGTGACGGCGGTGCCGGGGGTGATCTCGACCGGGGCGGTGTCGATCGGGCGGCCGATGGTCCGCTCGTACAGGTGGTCGTGGATCTCGGCGAGGGTCTCGGCGCTGGCGGCCTTGTGCAGCTGCCACTGAGCGGCGACCAGGGTGTCCCGGACGGGCTCGGGCAGGCTGTGGAAGTAGCGGGTGTAGTCGGGGGTGAAGTGCTCCAGGCCGAGCTTGGAGTACTCCATGGGCGCGAGCGCGCGGGTGCGGGTGAGCCAGCGCAGCCGCACGCCGTCGCCGTCGTGCCGGCGCAGCAGGTCGAGGAACACCTCGGCGCCGGACTGCCCGCTGCCGACGACGGTGATGTCCCGGGCGCCGTCGAGGCCGGCGCGCCGGTCGAGGTAGTCGGCGGAGTGGAAGGCCCTCGGGTGCCCGTCGAGGGCGGCGAAGGCCTCGGGCAGGACGGGACTGGTGCCGACGCCGAGCGCCAGGTTGCGGGCGTGCACGCGGCTGCGCCGGCCGGTCGCGGTGTCCGTCAGCTCGACGCGGAACACGTCGCCTTCCCAGTGCAACGCGCTGACCAGGGTGGCGAACCGGCAGTTGCCGAGCCGCTCGGCCGCCCAGCGGCAGTAGTGGTCGTACTCGCGGCGCGGCAGCTGGAAGCGCTCGGCGAAGTAGAACGGGAACAGCCGGTCCTGGTCGCGCAGGTAGTTGAGGAAGGACCACCGGCTGGTCGGGTCGACCAGGGAGACCAGGTCGGCGAGGAACGGCACCTGCATCCGGGCCCCGTCCACCAGCATCCCGGGGTGCCAGCGGAACTCCGGGCGCTGGTCGCAGAAGAGCGTCCGCAGGCCGGCGACGGGCTCGGCGAGCGCGGCGAGCGAGAGGTTGAACGGGCCGATGCCCACGCCGAGCAGGTCGTACGGCGGCTGGGGGGTCGAGGTGTCCACGGGGGTGTCCTAGGCGGGGAGTCAGGCGCGGGCGCGGATCATCAGGGCGGCGCGCTTGTCGGGCAGGTCGAGTTCGCCGGCCGACCGGAACCCGGCCCGCTCGAAGGCCCGGACCGAGCGCCGGTTGCGGACGTCGGGTTCCGCCACCACCCGTTCGCAGCGCGGCCGTTGCCGCAGGATCCGGTCGGCGAGGGCGGCCAGCAGGACGGCGCCCAGGCCCCGGCCGCGGCTCGCGGCGGGACCGAGCAGCAGGTGGACGCCGGTGTCGTGGGGCCGGGCCGGGTAGTGCGCGGCGAGCGGGTCGAGGTCGGCGCGGTAGACCTCCCAGTAGCTCATCGGGGTGCCGTCGAGCAGGCCCAGGCAGGGCACGCTGCGCCCGTCGCCGTCGAGTCGGGCCCGGACGTGCCGCTCGGTGACGGCGGGCGGCCCGGCGAGCTCCCAGAAGGCGGCGACCTCGGGGTCGTTCATCCACCCGGCGAGCAGCTCCAGGTCGGCGGGCAGCCGGACCGGGCGGAGCCGGAACCCGCCGGCCGGGGTGCGGATCGCACCCCACCCGGGCACGTCGTCGGGCATGGTCACGCTTCCGCCAGGGGGTTGGGGATGTCCACGTAGACGGACTGCGTGGCGACCGGGCCGACCAGCTCGTCCAGGCCGTTGATCCGGGTGAGCAGGTTGGCCTTGCAGGGCAGCGTCGGCGCGTCGAGCAGCAGCGCGGGCAGCGCCGACCCGGTGGCGGCCGCCCGGGGCCCGGCCAGGAACCCGCGCAGCGCGGCCAGCAGCGCCGTTTCGTCGGCGAGCCCCTGGGAGCCGAGCGCGCCGACCAGGCCGAGCACGTGGTTGATGCCGAGGTAGTAGGCGAAGTGGTGGTCGATCACGTCGTCCGGGAGGAAGGTGTCGCTGTGCTCGCCGAGCCCGGGCAGCCTGGCGGTGAGCCGCTCGGCGGCGCTCTCCCGGTAGTAGTAGCCCTGGTTGTCGCGGTAGCGCCCGCCGCACGGCCAGCCCTCGGCGTCGAGCAGGACGAGGCTGTTCTGCTGGTGCGCCTCCAGGGCGATGCCGCCCCGGCCGTCCAGCCACAGGACGGGCAGCACGACGGTGTCCAGGTAGCGCAGGAACCATTCAGCGGCCACGGTGCGCAGCGGGCGGCCGCAGCGCACCGCGAGCGCCCGGAGGGTGTCGCCGAGCCGGGACGGCACGGTGGTGCCGGTGCCGAGCGGCTGTTCGGCGACGAGCCCGGCGACGCACAGCGCGCGGTCGGCGGGGGCGAAGGGCTGGGCGCGCAGGACGGTGTCCAGGCCGCCCGGGTCGCCGAGACCGGGGTGGTCGACGCCGATCCAGGCCGGGTCGCGGACGATGTCGAAGCCGGGGTGGGCGGCCCGCCACTCGGCGGCGAGGCCGCTCTCCAGCAGCCGGTGCATCTCCAGGCCGCGGTGGAGCTCCTTGCGCAGGTTCTCCCGGCGGGAGTTGGTGATCCGCAGGCCGAGCGAGAGCTTGAGCATCCACGGGGTGCCGGGCCGGTAGACGGTGCGCACCGAGGAGGTGGGGTGCCAGGATTCGCCGGCCGGCCCGAGGTCGTGCAGGAGCCCTTCGGCGAGCAGCGCGGTGACGGCCGGGCGGTGCGCCAACTCACGGGCCTGCCACGGGTGCAGGGGCAGGGCGGCGGTGCCGGGCGGCAGCGGGGTGCGGTCGCCGAGCAGGCCGGCGGTGATCTGCTCGGCGCTCTCGGGGAGGGCGGAGCCGGTGGCGAGCAGGGCCCGGTCGACGGCGTACCAGTGGAGCTGGAAGGAGCCGTGCAGTTCGGGCGAGTAGGCGGCGCTCTGGGCCGGGCCGAGGCCGTCGCGGCTCTTGGGGGTGGGGTGCAGCGGGTGGCCGAGCAGCAGGGACTGCTCACCGGCGAGGAAGTGCGAGCCCTCCGGCCCGCCGGGCGCGGCGGCGGTGCGGCGGTGGGCGAGGATCTCGGCGGTGCGCACGACGGAGTCGGCGACCCGGGCGGCGAGGTCGGCGACCTGCCCGGGGTCGGGCCGGTCGGCGGCCGCTGCGGCGAGCAGCGCGGCGGCGGTGACGGCGTCCACCGGGGCGTCGGGGGCATCGTCGCCGACGGCGAGGCCGGCCGGGCCGAAGCGGTGCCACCCTCCGGGCGACCAGTAGCGGACGGGCGCGGAGAGCCGCGCGGCGCCGCCGAGGACGGCGATCTGCAGCCGGCCGTCCGGACCGGGACGGGCGCCGGTCTCGCGCGCCCAGCAGCGCAACAGGGCCTCCAGGGCGGCCTGTTCGGCGGCGACCGCGGGGTCGGGGTGCAGCAGCAGGTCGGGCCCGGCCGGCCGGTCCGCGGGCGACAGAGTTTCGGGCGGGGCTCCGGTCAGGGCGGCGGTGCTCAAGGGTGCTCCTCGGGACGCGTGGGGTGCGGACGCGCGCGGATGGTGGAGAGGGTTCGGCGGGCGCTCGCACCGTCGCGTCAGGTAAGGGTTACCTATCCCTGATGGGTGATCACAAGGACGGCTCACTCGTCCGGGTGAAGATCGGTGATTGTTCACCGCCCGGGAGCAAGGCCCGGTTGTACCGGCCGGGCCTTGCCGGGCTTCGTCACGGATCGGTGACCCCCCGGTCAGGACCGCAACCCGGGGGGTGCCCGACGTCGTCCTCCCGACCGGTGGAAGACTCCTGCACCGACCCGTCCACGAACCGACCCGGCCACGATCCGCCGCACAGCCACGAACCGACCCACGGGGGAAGCACACAGATGCCATCGATCCACCGGTCCGCCGTCGCCGCCGTCCTCGCCACCGGCACCCTGTTCGCGGTGAGCGCCTGCGGCCCGGACAGCCCGACGGCCACCGGCACGGGCAGCGCCGCGCCACCGCCCGCCGCGGCGAGCGGCACGAGCAGCGCCGCCCCGGGCGGCGGGGGCGTGATCGGCGGGATCACCCTGCCCTCGGGCATCCCCACCAGCCTGCTGGAAGGCCTGCCCAAGAGCTGGGACGACCTGAAGAAGTGGAAGTTCGAGGACTGGGACAAGTGGGCGTCCCAGCACGTCTTCAACAACCCGGTCGTGAAGGACTTCTGGAACCCGGACAAGATGGGCGACTCCAAGCCGGCCGACCCGGCCCCGCCCACCGCCAAGCCGGCCGCCGACGACGGCGTGACCGACCCCGAGCCGCCGGTGGTCAAGGCCGTGCCGGTGCCCCGCCCGTACCTCAAGCAGCCCTCGGGGAAGGTGTTCTTCAGCGCCCAGGGCGGCCGGGGCAACTGCTCGGCGACGGTCATCGCCGACCCGCAGCACCCGGGCAGGAGCAACTTGGTCTGGACGGCCGGCCACTGCGTGCACGAGGGCAAGGGCGGCAACTTCTACAAGGACCTCGTGTTCGTGCCCGCCTACAACAACTCGGGCGCCTCCAGCGGCGGCAAGAAGGCCCCGCTGTCCGATCTCGCCCCGCTCGGCACGTGGTGGGCCGACCAGGTCACCACCTCGCCGCAGTGGATGGTCGAGGGCGGCGGCACCGGGGACGCCGCCAGCCAGTACGACTTCGCCATCATGCGGGTGCACAGCCAGAACGAGACCGGCAAGTCGCTGGAGGAGACGGTCGGTTCGGCCGTCCCGGTCTGGTTCGACGCGCCGCGCGACCAGGTCTCCGTCTCGGCGGTCGGCTACCCGCTCTACAAGCCGTTCGACGGCCAGGAGCTGTACAAGTGCGACGGCGGCAAGCCGACCCGCCTGTCGTTCGACCCGAAGCGGCCGTCCATGCTCACCATCGGCTGCAACATGACCCAGGGCGCCAGCGGCGGCGGCTGGTTCGCCACCATGCCGGACGGAAGGACGGCCCTGGTCAGCAACACCTCGATCGGCACCCAGGAACACACCTCCCTGAGCGGCCCGTACCTGGAGTCGGTCGCCAGGAACGCCCTGGACTGGATCTCCAGGAAGCAGTAACCGCGTTCACCTCACAGCCGGGGGACGATGCACCATGCCGTACACCACCCGCGGACGCGTACCGCGGCGCCGGGCCGCACTGGCCGGCGCCGCGGCGCTCGCCGCCCTCGCCCTGACCGCGACCGCCTGCGGACCGGACAACTCCGGCCCCGGCAGCGCCGCGAGCCCGCCCGCCACCCTCGCCAGACCTGCGTCACCGACCAGCCTCGGCGACCTGGCCACCTGGAAGGTCGACGACTGGGCCCGCTTCGTCGCCGACAACGCCTTCAGCAACGAGGTGGCCCAGGGCTTCTGGTCCGTCGCCAGGATGGAGGCCGCCAAGGGCCGGCCCACCCCCGAGGTCCCGCACGCCGCCGCCCAGGGCGGCACCCAGCGGGACGCTCCCCCGGCCGCCGTCCCGGCCACGGCGCAGCCGCACCCGTACGGCCCGGCCGTGGTCGGCAGGATCTTCGTGACCGCGCCCGAGGGCGACGCCGTCTGCTCCGGCACGGTGGTCTCCGACCCGGCCAATCCGGGTCGCAGCAACCTGGTCTACACCGCCGCGCACTGCCTGCACGACGGCAAGGGCGGCGGCTGGATGCGGAACATCACCTTCGTGCCCGGCTTCAACCGGGACGGCCAGGCCAGTCGGGGCAAGCCGTACACCGAGCAGCAGGTGTCCCCGTACGGCCGCTGGACGGCGGTGCGCGCGCTGGTCTCGCCGACCTGGGTCAAGGAGAGCGGCGTCGGCGCCCACGACCAGTACGACTACGGGATCATCCGGGTGCGCAGCGAGAACGGCTCCGGCCGGTCGTTGGAGGAGACGGTCGGCGGCTCGGTCCCGGTCTGGTTCAACGCCCCGCGCGACCAGGTCACCTCGGCGTCCTCCTACGGCTACCCCGCCGAGCGCCCGTTCGACGGCATGGAGCTCAACCGCTGCGACTCGCAGATCCCGCCGACCAGGCTCTCCTTTGACCAGACCCGCCCGCCGATGTACGTGATCGGCTGCACCATGACCGGCGGTGCCGGCGGCGGCGGCTGGTTCATCCTCAAGGACGGCAAACCCAACCTGATCAGCGTCAACTCGATCGGCAGCCGCAACCCCTCCGAGTACATGGCCGGCCCCTCGCTCCAGGACCAGGCGAAGCAGGCCTTCGAGTACTTCAGCAAGAACGTCAGGTGAGGCGCGAGGGCCCCGGACGGCAAACCGTCCGGGGCCCTCGGTGCGAAACGGCGTCAGCCCTGCAGCGCCACCGTGTAGCGCTCCAGCTCGGCGGCCAGCTCGGCCGGCACCTTGGCGTGCAGCAGCGTGCCCTCGCCGGTGTGCTCGGTGGAGAGCAGCTCGCCCTCCGCGTGCACCCGGGAGACCAGCCCGCCCTGGGTGTAGGGCACCAGGGCCCGCACCTCGACGGCCGGGCGCGGCAGCTCGTCGTCGATGAGCTTCAGCAGCTCGTCGATGCCGGCGCCGCTGCGGGCCGACACCACGATGGCGTGCGGCTCGCGGCGCAGCAGGCGCTGCAGCACGTGGGGGTCGGCGGCGTCGGCCTTGTTGATCACCACGATCTCGGGGACGTTCTGCGCCTCCACCGAGACGATGACCTCGCGGACCGCGGCCAGCTGCGTCTCCGGCTCGGGGTGCGAGCCGTCCACCACGTGCAGGATGAGGTCCGCGTCGGCGACCTCCTCCATGGTCGAGCGGAACGCCTCGACCAGGTGGTGCGGCAGGTGCCGGACGAACCCGACGGTGTCGGCCAGCGTGTAGACCCGCCCGCTGGGCGTCTGTGCCCGGCGCACGGTCGGGTCGAGGGTGGCGAACAGCGCGTTCTCCACCAGCACGCCCGCGCCGGTGAGCCGGTTGAGCAGGGAGGACTTGCCGGCGTTGGTGTACCCGGCGATGGCCACGGACGGCACCTGGTGGCGCTTGCGCTCCTGGCGCTTGGTGTCGCGGCCCTTCTTCATGTCGGCGATCTCCTTGCGGAGCTTCGCCATCTTCTCGCGGATCCGGCGCCGGTCGGTCTCGATCTTGGTCTCACCGGGGCCACGGGTGGCCATGCCGCCGCCGGACGAGCCGGAGCCACCACCACCCATCTGCCGGGAGAGCGACTGGCCCCAGCCGCGCAGGCGCGGCAGCATGTACTGCATCTGCGCGAGCGAGACCTGCGCCTTGCCCTCGCGGGACTTGGCGTGCTGGGCGAAGATGTCGAGGATCAGGGCCGTCCGGTCGACGACCTTGACCTTGACCACGTCCTCCAGGTGGATCAGCTGGCCGGGGGTGAGCTCACCGTCGCACACCACGGTGTCGGCGCCGCTGGAGGCGACGATGTCGCGCAGCTCCTGCGCCTTGCCGGAGCCGATGTAGGTCGCGGCGTCGGGCTTGTCGCGGCGCTGGATCACACCGTCCAGCACCTCGGAGCCGGCGGTCTCGGCGAGCGCGGCGAGCTCGGCCATCGAGTTCTCCGCCTCCTCCAGCGTCCCGTCCGTCCAGACGCCGACGAGCACCACGCGCTCCAGGCGGAGCTGGCGGTACTCGACCTCGGTGACGTCCTGGAGCTCGGTGGAGAGGCCGGCGACGCGGCGCAGCGCGGCGCGCTCGCTGCGGTCGTACTGGTCGCCGTCGAAGTGGGTCGTGAGGTCCTCGTCGATGGCCGCGAGGTCCTCGTCCATGAGGGCTTCCGCCCGCAGTCCGCCGAGGCGGCGCGGGGCGTCGGCGCGGTCGCGGGTGTCGAACGTGGAGGTCATTCTGTCCTTTGGTCGCTGGATGGCTGCGGCGGCGACCCGTGGGTGTCGCCAGGGCTCCTGTGCCCTGTGAACGCCGTGGACCGGCCGTGAATTCCCCTTGATGGTCGCACGCCCGGTGCGGGCCGGTCACCCCCATTTCTTCCGGAGGCACCGCCCTCGGGGGCGTACGGGCGGCTCACGTCGTACACGCCGGAGACCCTGAGCACGGCCCGCATCAGCCCGGGCAGCGCGGCCGGGGCGGGCAGTTCGACGGTGTAGGTGTGCCGGACCCGCAGTTCCTGCGGCGGCTCGATCTCGGCCGCGACGATGCCGACGCCCTCGGCGGAGATCGCCGCGGTCAGGTCGGCGAGCAGCCGCGGCCGGTTCAGCGCCTCGGCCCGCAGGGTGGCCCGGTAGCCGTCGGCCGGGGTCCCGTCCGCCTGCCAGCGGACCTCCAGCGTGCCGCGTCCGGCCGTCCGCATCCGCTCCCCCGCCGGACAGCCGGCGCGGTGCACGACGACGGCCCCGCCGCGGATCGGGTAGCCGGTCACCTCGTCCGGCGGCACCGGCGTGCAGCAGCGCGCCAGCCGGACCTGTGCCCCCTGCCGCCCGGCCACCGCGACCGGGGCGGCTCGGCGCTCGGCGGTGCGGTGCGCGGGCGGGGCGGGCTGCCCGGCGGAGGGGCCGGTGCGGACCACCGGCAGCCGGGCGGGGTGGTCGGCCAGCCAGCGCTCGATGGCCAGCCGGGCGGCCGGGGTCCGGGCGTGGGCGAGCCACTCGGGCGCGGGCCCGGACGGCTCGGCGGCGCGCGGCCCGGCCCCGGCGGGCACGGTCTCGGTGAGCACGGCGATCAGGTCGCCGTCCTGGAGGACGGTGGACAGCGCGGTGAGCCGGCCGTTGACCCGCACGCCGATGCACCGGTGGCCGGTCTCCTCGCCGAGCAGGTAGGCGGCGTCCACGCAGGTGGCGCCGGCCCGCAGCTGAAGCGTTTCGCCGCCCTCCGTCACCACGGTGATCTCGCGGTCGCCGGCCAGGTCGGCGGTGAGCGCCGACCAGAAGGCGTCCGGGTCGGGCGTCTCCTGCTGCCACTCCAGCAGCCGGCTGAGCCAGCCGGGCCGGGCCGGGTCGGTGCGGTCCAGCTCGTCGGCGTCCTGGACGGTCCCGGCCGGCTCCGGGTCGCCGAGCGCGACCACCCCGGTCTCGGCCACCTCGTGCATCCGCCGGGTGCGCACCAGCACCTCGACCACCGCACCGCCCTCCAGCGCGACCGCGGTGTGCAGCGACTGGTAGAGGTTGAACTTGGGGGCGGCGACGAAGTCCTTGAACTCGCCGGGCAGCGGCGTCCAGCAGGTGTGCAGTTCCCCGAGCACGGCGTAGCAGTCGGCGTTCTCCTCGACGACCACCAGCAGCCGCCCGAAGTCGGCCGGCTGCGGCCCCTGCGGCCGGCCGTCCGGCCCGGGCGCGGCGGCCCGCTTGAGCAGCACCCGGTGCAGCGAGACGCAGTGCCGCGACCGGACGGTGACCTCGGCGGCCACCCCGGCCTCGGCCAACTGCCGGGCCAGCAGCCGCGCGAACGGCTCCAGCAGGGTGTCCGGCTCGGCCTCGTGACCGGCCATCAGGGCGCGCGTGCGGGCGTGCTCCTCGGGGTGCAGGGTGGCGAAGACGATGTCCTCCAGCTCCGCCTTGAGCACCCGGATGCCGAGCCGCTCGGCCAGCGGGATCAGCACGTCCCGGGTGACCTTGGCGATCCGCACCTGGCTGGCCGGTTTCATGTGCCGGATGGTGCGCATGTTGTGCAGCCGGTCGGCGAGCTTGATCACCATCACCCGGACGTCGTCCCCGGTGGCGACCAGCATCTTGCGGAAGGTCTCGGCCTCGGCGGCGGCGCCGAAGTCGACCTTCTCCAGTTTCGTCACCCCGTCGACCAGGTAGGCGACTTCGGGCCCGAACCCGGCGCTCACCTGGTCCAGCGTCAACTCGGTGTCCTCCACCGTGTCGTGGAGCAGCGAGGCGACCAACGTCGTGGTCCCGGCGCCGAGTTGGGCCAGGATCATGGTGACGGCCAGCGGGTGGGTGATGTACGGCTCGCCGCTCTTGCGCTTCTGCCCGCGGTGGCTGGCCTCGGCCAGCCGGTACGCCCGCGCGAGCAGCCCGAGGTCGGCCTGCGGGTGGTGCTCGCGGTGGACCCGGACGAGCGGTTCGAGGGCGTCCGGCACCGGCTGGCGGCCGGTGGCCAGCAGGGCGGCCCGCCCGGCCCGGCCGAGCGCGGCCCGGCCGAACCCGCCGAGGGGCCGTAGAACCCCGGCCTGCCGCGTGCCCGTCGGCTGCCCCGCCGAGGGCTGCCCGGCTTGCTGCAACCCCTCCAAGGGACTATCAACCCGCTGGTCCATGCTATAGAGCAGACCACGTTCCGCGACGAATCGCTCCCCCTTCGCAACCGATATCACCCGATCGGGGGGATTCGGCGCCCTCTGAAATGGGCAAACCGGCCCGTCAGTCGGCCAGCGCCGCCCACCACCGGGCGTCGATCTCGCCGGAGGCCACGATCACCGCCGGGCCGGTCATCTGCACCAGACCGTCGGGGTGCTCGGTGATCGTCAGTCGCCCGCCCGGCAGGTCCACCGTGTACGCCGCCGCCTCGCCGGTGACCGCCGGGTCGACGCCGTCCCGGCGGATCGCGGCCACCGCGACGGCGCAGGCGCCGGTGCCGCAGGAGAGGGTCTCGCCGGAGCCGCGCTCGTGCACCCGCATGGCGACGTGCCGCGGCCCGCGGTCCACCACGAACTCGACGTTGACGCCCTCGGGGTAGGCGCCCTCGGGGCTGGTGAGCGGCGGGCACAGCAGGTCCCCGGCGTGGTCGAGGCTCTCGACGAAGGCGACGGCGTGCGGGTTGCCCATGTTGACGTTCAGCGCGGGCCAGCGCCGCCCGCCGACCGCGACCTCGATGCCGTCCGGCCCGGGCAGCCGCGCGCGGCCCATGTCGACGGTGACCTCGCCGGGCGTGCCGTCCCCGGCGTCCTCGGCGACCCGCGCGGTCAGCACCCCGGCCCGGGTGGCGACGGCCACCTCGCCGGGCTTGGTGAGGCCGGCCTCGACCAGGTAGCGGGCGAAGACCCGCAGGCCGTTGCCACACATCTCGGCGATGCTGCCGTCGGAGTTCCGGTAGTCCATGAACCACTCGGCCCGGTCGGCGAGGTCCGCGGCGGCCGGGTCGGCGGCGGAGCGCACCACGCGCAGTAGCCCGTCCGCGCCGATGCCGGCCCGCCGGTCGCACAGCGCGGCGACGGCCTCGGGGCCGATCGCCAGCCGGCCGTCCGGGTCGGGGACGATGACGAAGTCGTTCTGGGTGCCGTGCCCCTTGAGGAAGGGGATGCCGGCCGGCTGCGGGGAGGATGCGCTCACCCTCCCGATGGTACTGTCGCCCACCCGCTCGCCTCCGGGCGCACCCTTCGGGTACCCGGCGCCGACGCTCGACGCACCCTTCGGCTCGGGGCGGGGGGAGCTACCTCAGGTGGGCGACCCGCCAGACGGCGAGGGCGCAGGCGGCCAGCGCGATGAGGGTGTAGACGACGATCGCCTTCCACCCGGCCCGCCGCCCGGAGCCCCGGCGCGGCAGGCCCGGCCACTTGTACCCGGCGTGCCGGGCGGCCATCGCGCCCCAGCCGACCGAGGCGGCGGTCAGCAGCAGCCCGAGCATCCCGACCATGGTCGCCCGCGCCCCGGCGGAGCCGAAGGCGAGCGGGAAGCTGAACATCAGCGAGCCGAGGGTGCCCAGCAGCGCGATCGGCAGCGTCTGCCACCACCGCAGCCGGCGCAGCGGCCGGATCTCCCGCTCGTGCACCGCGCCGGCCGGGCCGCTGGTGTCCAGCGTCGGCAGCGCGACCGCGTACGAGGTGGGCGCGTCCAGTCCGGTCAGCACGGGGAGGTCACCCATCGTCGACTCGTCGAACTCGTCGGCCGGTGCGGTGACACTCCCGCTCTGGCCGGACTCGGGGCCGGTACCCGTCGACACACGGCCTCCCCTGACAGTTCGACACGAGCGGACTCGCGGCCGGTACGGTCGGCCCGCCCGGGCCGACCCCTTATGACATCGATGATGGCATGTCCAGAGGGGCGTTCCGGGCTCCACCGGGGTCGGCCGGGTGATCCGTGGCCATCACGTGATCGGGCCGTAACCCCCGGTCGGTCCTGCACGGCCACGTGCTCGCGCAGCCGCACCGCCGAAGTGGCCGGATCCCGCCTACGCGGCCGGTACGCGCTGACGGTCGATCAGTTCGAGGGAGCGTTCCAGCAGGTCGACCGGGTCGGTGCCGGCCGGCCGGGAGAGCCAGTGGATCCGGTCGTCCCGGCGGAACCAGGACTCCTGCCGGCGGGCGAAGCGCTTGGTGGCCCGTACGGTTTCGGCCCGCGCCTCGTCCTCCGTGCACCGCCCGGCGAAGTGGTCGAGCACCTGCTGGTACCCGAGCGCCCGGGAGGCCGTCCTGCCCTCGCGCAGTCCGGCCTCCTCCAGCTCGCGCACCTCGTCGAGCAGCCCGGCCGCCCACATCCGGTCGACCCGCAGCGCGATCCGCTCGTCCAGCTCGGGGCGGGGCACCGCGACGCCGATCTGCACGGCGTCGTAGACGGCGGTGTTGCTCGGCAGGTTGGCGGTGAACGGCCGCCCGGTGATCTCGATGACCTCCAGCGCCCGGACGATCCGCCGCCCGTTGCCGGTCAGGATCGCCTCGGCCGCCGCCGGGTCGAGCTCTGCCAGCCGCCGGTGCAGCGCGTGGGGGCCGGCCTCGGCCAGCTCCTCCTCCAGCCGCGCCCGGACCGCCGGGTCGGTGCCCGGGAACTCCATCTCGTCGATCGCCGCCCGGACGTACAGCCCGGAGCCGCCGACCAGCACGGCGGCGCGCCCGGCGGCGAGCAGCCGGTCGATCTCGGCCCGGGCCAGCCGCTGGTACTCGGCGACGCTGGCGGTCTCGGTGACGTCCCAGACGTCCAGCAGGTGGTGCGGGACGCCGCCGCGCTCGTCGACGGTGAGCTTGGCGGTGCCGATGTCCATGCCGCGGTAGAGCTGCATCGAGTCGGTGTTGATCACCTCGCCGCCGAGGCCGCGGGCGACGGCCACGGCCAGATCGGACTTGCCGGCGGCGGTCGCCCCGACGATCGACACGACGGGGGGCTGGACGGTACGGGAGCTGCTCACCGCTCCAGTCTCGCAAAACCGCCGTGGGACCGGACACCGGGCTGCCTCCAGCCCCCGATTGCGCGACGATATGACTGTTTCCGGCCGTTTCCGCAGCCGAATCCGTTTTGCGAACGCTTTACCGGTCCCGGACGTTGTGCAGGGAACAGGGAAGGAAGGAGATCGCCATGGGTCTGATGGACAACCTCAAGGGCAAGGCCGAGGAGCTCAAGGAGCGGGCCAGTGAGCTCGCGGGCAAGCACCACGACCAGATCGAGCACATGGTGGACAGGGCCGGCGGCGCCATCGACAAGGCCACCATGGGCAAGTACACCGACAAGATCGAGCACGGCGCCAGCAGGGCCAAGGACGCGGTGGACGACTTCGCCCACACGCCGAAGCCCGGCGAGGAGGGCACCGGCGGCAACGGCCAGGCACCTCGGTCCTGAGCCGCGGCGCCCCGGTGATCAGCTCCAGGAGGCCACGAAGTACCCGACGCCGTACGGTGCGTCCTGGTAGCCGAGCCGCGCGGTGAGGCCGGCGCCCTCGGCGGCGCCGGCCAGCACCTGCCAGGGCGCCCGGCCGTCGGCCTTCAGCTCGGCGGCCAGACCGGCGTCCAGTGCGGCGAGCGCGGGCAGGTCGGCCGAGCCCAGGGCGGCTGCCAGCGCCGCGTCGAAGCCCTCGGCGCGCTCGTCCAGGTAGCCGGGCGCCTTCACCGTGCGGCAGGCGCTGCCGCCGCCGAGCACCAGCAGGGCGACCCGGTCGGCCAGCCCGGCCAGGCCCTGGCCCAGCCCGAGCATGCGGTCGGCGGGGGCGTCCTCGGGCACCGCGCAGGCGTGCGTCGGCAGGCGCACCCCGGCGCGCTCCAGCAGCCACGCGCCGACGGTGAGCGAGGGCGCGAGCTCCGGCCCCTCGACCCGGCCGCCGGGCAGCTTGGCCACCAGCGGCACCCCGTAGCGGTGGAAGGAGCCGGCACCACCCTCGGTCCACACCTCGGCCTGCGGCCCTGCTCCGACCACCACGACCAACTGCGGCTCGGCCGCGACGAGCGCCGCCAGTGCGTCGTCGCAAGCGGCCCGCAGCGCGTCCAGCTCGCTCGCCGCCCCGGCGGCGACCTCGGGGACGAGCAGCGGCGGACAGGGACACACGGCGGCGGCTACCAGCATGTGGATCACTCTAACGAAGAAGCGCGGCGGCCCGGCGGGACGCGAAGGTCCCGCCGGGCCGCCGAAACGTGCCTGCGCCGGTCGCCCGCGTCAGTCGCCGCAGCAGCCGCCCGCCGGGGCGGCCGGCGGCAGCGCAGCCGGCGCGCCGATGCCCGGCAGGCCGAGCATCACGCCGGCCGGCTTGGCGGCGGGCTCGGCCTGGCGCTTCTCCCACGCGTCCCCCGCGCGGGTGCGGCGCACCGCGAGGGTCGGGCCCTCGGCCAGCAGGTGGTGCGGGGCGGCGTAGGTGATCTCGACGGTCACCATGTCGCCCGGGCGCACCGGCTCGGCGGGCCGGGTGAAGTGCACGAGGCGGTTGTCGGGGGCGCGGCCGGAGAGGCGGTCCGTCCGGTCGTCCTTCTTGCCCTCGCCCTCGGCGACCAGGATCTCCAGGGTGCGGCCGACCTGCTTCTTGTTCTCCTCCCAGGAGATTTCCTCCTGGAGCGCGATCAGCCGGTCGTAGCGGGCCTGGACGACGGCCTTCGGCACCTGGTCCTCCATCTCCGCGGCCGGGGTGCCGGGGCGCTTGGAGTACTGGAAGGTGAAGGCGTTGGTGAAACGCGCCTCGCGGACGACGTGCATCGTCTCCTCGAAGTCCTCCTCGGTCTCGCCGGGGAAGCCCACGATGATGTCGGTGGAGATGGCCGCGTCCGGCATGGCCTCGCGGACCTTGCGGATGATCCCGAGGAAACGCTCCTGCCGGTAGGAGCGGCGCATCGCCTTGAGGATCCGGTCCGAGCCGGACTGCAGCGGCATGTGCAGCTGGTGCATCACGTTCGGCGTCTCGGCCATCGCGGCGATCACGTCGTCGGTGAAGTCGCGCGGGTGCGGCGAGGTGAAGCGGATCCGCTCCAGGCCCTCGACCTGGCCGGCGGCGCGCAGCAGCTTGGAGAAGGCCTCGCGGTCGCCCAGGTCGGAGCCGTAGGCGTTGACGTTCTGGCCGAGCAGGGTCACCTCGATGACGCCCTCGTCCACCAGCGCCTCGATCTCGGCGAGGACGTCGCCGGGGCGGCGGTCCTCCTCCTTGCCGCGCAGCGCGGGCACGATGCAGAAGGTGCAGGTGTTGTTGCAGCCGACCGAGATCGAGACCCAGGCGGCGTACGCGGACTCGCGGCGGGTGGGCAGCGTGGAGGGGAAGGTCTCCAGCGACTCCAGGATCTCGACCTGGGCCTTCTTCTCGACCGCGGCCCGCTCCAGCAGCGCCGGCAGGTGGCCGATGTTGTGGGTGCCGAAGACCACGTCGACCCAGGGGGCCCGCCGGACGATGGTGTCGCGGTCCTTCTGGGCCAGGCAGCCGCCGACGGCGATCTGCATGCCCTGGTGGCGGCCCTTGACCGGCGCGAGCTGCCCGAGGTTCCCGTACAGCTTGTTGTCGGCGTTCTCGCGCACCGCGCAGGTGTTGAACACCACCAGGTCCGGGTCGCCCTCCGGCCCGGCCTTGACGTAGCCCGCCTCCTCCAGCAGCCCGGACAGGCGCTCGGAGTCGTGGACGTTCATCTGACAGCCGTGCGTGACGACCTTGTAGCTCTTCAATCCGCTCTCACCGCTCACCAGACCAGGGTACGGGCACGCGCGAAGGGCTTTTCCCCGGACGGCGGCCCTGCGGCCCCTCCCGTTCTGCCGGGGCGCCTGGCAGTATCCCTGCATGGCCCCCACCGTTCCCTCACGTCCTGGCGCCGTGCTCCGCGCGGCCGCCCGCAGCCCCCTGTGGCGGACGGTCCTGGTGCTGGCCCTGCTGCTGGCGGGGCTCGGCGGGTGGTGGCTGTCGGCGGGCCGCTCGCGCGGCTACCCGCTCGGAGAGACGCGCTTCGCGACGGGTGTGCAGCGCGGGGTCTACGACCGGTACGGGCAGCTGCTGCAGGCGCACGTCGCCAAGTCGATGCCCGGGGTGCGGCTGACGCTGGACAACACCGAGGGCTCGATCGACAACCTCCGGCGGGTGACCAGCGGACAGGACCAGTTCGCGATAGCCACCGCCGACGCCGTCGCCGACTACAAGGGCCCCGGCAAGGACCGGCTCCGGGCGATCGCCCGGCTGTACGACGACTACCTCCAGCTGATCGTCCCGGCCTCCTCGCCGGTGCAGCGCACCGCCGACCTCAAGGGCCTGCGGGTGGGCGTGGGCCTGCCGCAGTCCGGGGTGAACCTCGTGACCCGGCGGCTGCTGACCGCGGCCAACCTGGACCCGGACCGGGACATCACCGCCGTCCCGGACGGCGTCGGCGACGCCGCCGACGACCTGCGCGAGGGCAGGGTGGACGCCTTCTTCTGGTCCGGCGGCCTGCCCACCAGCGCGCTGACCGACCTCTCCGACCACGTCCGGATCCGGATCGTCCCGCTGGCCGACCTGTCCGAGGCCCTCCACAAGGCGGAGGGCGGCGGCACCGACGCCTACCGGGCGGCCACCATGCCCAAGGGCACCTACCCGAACGCCGAGCCCAAGGACGCCGTCGCCACCATGGCCGTGCCCAACCTGCTGATCACCCGGGACGACGTCGATCCCGGCCTGGTCCAGGGCATGACCAAGGCGGTGATCGACAGCCGCGACCAGATCGGCGCCCAGGTCCACGCCGCCCAGCTGGTCGACCTGCGCACCGCCGTGTACACCGACCCGCTCCCCCTCCACGAGGGTGCGATGCGCTACTACCGCTCGGTGAAGCCCTAGTCCCGGCCCGGGAAGCCCTGGTCCCGGCCCGGCAGCTGTTCCTTCCCCGGCCGGGGGACCGCCAGGGTCACCGCGAGCCCGGTCGGCTTGACCGGGGCGAAGCCGAGCGAGCCGCCGCCGGCCGTCAGCAGGGTGCGGGCGATGGACAGGCCGAGCCCGGAGCCGTCCACGTTCTGGTGCCGCGGGCTGCGCCAGAACCGGTCGCCCGCCCGGGACACCTCCTCCTCGGTGAGGCCGGGCCCGGTGTCCGAAACCGTCACCGCGACCTCGTCGCGCCGCACCGCGACCCGCAGCCGCACCCGACCGCCCTCCGGGGAGAACTTGAGCGCGTTGTCCAGCACCGCGTCCAGCGCCGAGCCGAAGCCGATCGGGTCGGCCATGCCGAGCGCGAGCGCCGGCCCGTCCCAGCACAGCTCGATGCCGCGCTGCACGGCGACCGTCCGCCAGGCGCCGACCCGGGCGAGGGTGAGCGCGGCGAGGTCGGTCGGCTCGGGCTCGGGGCGGGCGTGCTCGGCGGTGGCGAGGCCGAGCAGGTCGTCCAGGACGCGGGCGAGCCGGGCGCCCTCCTCGCGGACGACGCCCAGCTCCTCCTCGTGCCCCTCGGGCAGCTCCAGACCGAGCACCTCGACCCGCAGCAGCAGCGCCGCCAGCGGGTTGCGCAGCTGGTGCGAGGCGTCCGCGACGAAGGCCTTCTGCTGGTCCAGGGCCAGCACCACGTGGTCGGCCATCTCGTTGAAGGAGCGGGCCAGCCGCTGGAGCTCGGGCGGCCCGCCGCCGGGGGCGACCCGGGCGTTCATCCGGCCGGTCGCGATGTCGTGGGTGGCCCGGTCCAGGGTGCGCACCGGGCGCAGCACCCACTCGGTGAGCCGGACGGCGAGCAGCACGGCGACGATCATCGCGGCGGCCTCGCCGGCCCCGATCACCAGCCAGCTGTGCAGGATCCGGGTGCGCAGCGCCCCGGTCGGCGACTCGCTGAGCACCACGGCGACGACGTCGCCGTCGCGCACGACCGGGGTGGCGACGGTGATCGTGCGGTCGGCCGTCCACGGCCAGACCTGGGGCGGGTTGTGGCTGCGCCGCCCGTCCAGCGCCTCCTGGAAGGCCTGCGCGCCGGAGCCGCCGGTCGGCACCGTCCAGTTCTTCGGCGCGGCGGAGATCGGGACGCCGTCGCGCTGGAAGATGCCGAGGCGCACGCCGTACAGGTCGTGGTAGCGGGCGACCTCGGCGTCGATCGCGTTGCGCCGGCTGAGGTCGCCGGGGGCGGGGCCCGGGTCGCCCTTGCGCGCCGCGTCCGAGGTGCCGGAGGTGGGCAGGTCCTGGGCGAAGCGGGCGGCGTCGTCGAGCCGGTCGACGACCACCTTGGTCTGCTGGGCCGCCGCGACCGCCGCCGCGAGCGGCAGCCCGAGGGCGGCCAGGACGCAAACCATCAGGGCGAGCAGGATGCCGAGCAGGCGATTGCGCACGTACGGTCAGTGCTCCGCGGTGGGCGCGTCCGGGGCGGCCGCCGGGGACTCGGGGATCAGCCGGTAGCCGACGCCGCGCACGGCCTCGACCAGGCCGGGCAGGGCGAGCTTGTTGCGCAGCGAACCGATGTGCACCTCCAGGGTGCGGCCGTTGCCCTCCCAGCCGCTGCGCCACACCTCGCTGAAGATCTGCTCGCGCCGGTAGACCACGCCGGGGCTCTGGGCGAGCAGGGCGAGCAGGTCGAACTCCTTGCGGGTGAGCGGCACGTCGCGGCCGTCCACGCTGACCCGGCGGCGCTCCCGGTCGATCCGGATGCCGCGGGACTCCAGCGGGCCGCGCTGCTGCGGGACGGCGTCGGGCGCGGCCACCGAGACGGCGGCGAGCGCGGCGCCGCGCCGGGCGACGGCGTGGATGCGGGCGAGCAACTCGCCCATGTCGTAGGGCTTGGTGACGTAGTCGTCGGCGCCGAGGTTGAGCCCGTGGATCCGGGAGCGGATGTCGGCGCGGGCGGTGACCATGATCACCGGGACGCCGCTGCCGGCCCGGATCCGGCTGCACACCTCGAAGCCGTCGCGGTCGGGCAGCCCGAGGTCGAGCAGCACCACCCGGTACGGCTCGTTGCCGTCCGGCACCAGCGCGTCCAGGGCCTCGTGCCCGCTGCGGGCGTGCCGGACCTGGAACCCGTGCCGTCCCAGCACCGCGACCAGCGCGGCGGCCACGCGTTCGTCGTCCTCGACGAGCAGCAGTCGCATGTCTCCTCCTTCCCCGTTCCCCGACGTCTCCAGGGGTCCCGGGGGCTCCCCCGGGCGGTGATCACCGGGTCCGCTCGGTCGGTCCCGGTCCTGCGCAGTATGGGCCAGCGGGCCGCCGGGCGCCAGGCTCGGCCGCGCCGCGGCCGCTGCGGGAGGGCGGCGCGGGGGGGCTCGCCCCACACCCACCGTGCCCCGGCCGCGGCCGGACGAACAGTGTGCGAGCGCCGTGTGGCCGTTTCGTGATGCTCAAGTTCCGCTCAGATCGGCTGACGGGGAATCGTCAGGGCTCCTAAGGTCGGCCCACCGGGGGCTGCGGCTCCGCCGGCCGCGGCCCCCGGATTCGTACCACCATTGCCGCCCAAGGGAGTTCAGACTTCTCGGGCCGACACGAGGGAGCAGGCGCGATGACCGGGAATCCGATCGGGGCCTCGAACTCCGCAGCCGCTCCGCTGGTCGTGCTGGACGGCGTGAACAAGCACTACGGTGCCCTGCACGTGCTCCAGGACATCGACCTGCGGATCACGCAGGGCGAGGTCGTGGTGCTGATCGGGCCGTCCGGCTCCGGCAAGTCGACCCTGTGCCGGACGATCAACCGGCTGGAGACCATCGACTCCGGCACGATCACCATCGACGGCCGCCCGCTGCCCGCCGAGGGCAAGGAGCTGGCCCGGCTGCGCGCCGAGGTCGGCATGGTGTTCCAGAGCTTCAACCTGTTCGCCCACAAGACCGTGCTGGAGAACGTGGTCATGGGCCAGGTCAAGGTGCGCAAGGTCGCGCGTCCGCAGGCCGAGAAGACGGCCCGGGAGCTGCTGGAGCGGGTCGGCGTCGGCGCGCAGGCGGACAAGTACCCGGCCCAGCTGTCCGGCGGTCAGCAGCAGCGGGTGGCGATCGCCCGCGCGCTGGCCATGAAGCCGAAGGTGATGCTCTTCGACGAGCCCACCTCGGCCCTCGACCCGGAGATGGTCAACGAGGTGCTGGAGGTCATGCGCCAACTGGCCGCCGACGGCATGACGATGGTCGTGGTCACCCACGAGATGGGCTTCGCCCGCTCCGCCGCGAACCGGGTGCTGTTCATGGCCGACGGGAAGATCGTCGAGCAGAACACCCCGGACGCCTTCTTCACCGCGCCGCGCTCCGAGCGCGCCAAGGACTTCCTCTCCAAGATCCTGCACCACTGACGCTCCGCCTCCCCGCACAGCTCTGACCCCCATGCAGCTCTGACCCGCGCGCAGCTCCGATCCCCCACGACCGGCCCGGCAAGGGCGCCGGCCGGCCCACCCGTGCGCACACCTTCCAGACGCCAGAGCCCGGTTGACCCCGTGGCCCAGCCCCCAGGAGAACAACCCTCATGAGGACTCGTCGCACCCTCGCCGTCGCGCTCTGTGCCGTCGCGCTCACCGCCACCGCCGCCTGCGGCAAGGACGGCTCGCCCGACGCGGCCGCCGCGAGCGGCAGCAACGCCCCCGCGCTGCCGGCCTACACGGTCAAGACCGACGTCAAGATCGACTCGGCGGTGCTGGCCGCGGCCAAGAAGCGCGGCCAGCTGATCATCGGTGCCAAGGCCGACCAGCCGTTCCTCGGCTGGGAGGACGTGGCCAGCGGTGACCGCAGCGGCTTCGACATCGAGATCGCCAAGATGATCGCCGCCGACCTCGGCTTCACCCCGCAGCAGATCAAGTGGCAGACCCTGGTCTCCTCGCAGCGCGAGCCGGCCATCGCCAAGGGCCAGATCGACCTCTACGTCGGCACCTACAGCATCAACGACGAGCGCAAGAAGACGGTCTCCTTCGCCGGCCCGTACTACATCGCCGGCCAGGACTTGCTGGTGAAGGCCGACAACAAGGACATCACCGGCAAGGACTCGATCGCGGGCAAGAACGTCTGCACCGCCACCGGCTCCACCTCCATCAAGAACATCCAGCCGTACAACGCGAAGATCACGCAGTTCGACACCTACTCGGCCTGCGTCGACAAGCTGCTCTCCAGCGAGGTCGACGCCGTCACCACCGACGACGCCATCCTCAAGGGCTACGCCTCCAAGTTCTCCGGCAAGCTCAGGGTGGTCGGCCAGCCGTTCACCGAGGAGAAGTACGGCGTCGGCCTCAACAAGGACGACGCGGCCCTGCGCGGTGCCATCGACGACGCCATCAAGGCGCACCAGGACAACGGCGACTGGAAGAAGGCGTACGACGCGACCCTCGGCCTCTCCGGCTCCGCGGCGCCCACCCCGCCGGCCCTTGAGCGCTACTGATCCACTCGCCCGATTTTCCTGACCACTCCCGAGAGGAGGGCCGCCGGATGGGGTTCCTGTTCGAGGACGGCAACTTCGCGCTGTTCCGCGACGGCTTCCTGCAGACGATCGAGCTGAGCGCGCTCAGCGCCCTGCTCGCCCTGCTGCTGGGCACCCTGCTGGCGGCCTTCCGGGTCTCCCCGGTGCCGGTGCTGCGCGGCTTCGGCACCGCCTGGGTGACGCTCTTCCGTAACACCCCGCTCACTCTGCTGTTCTTCGCCGTCGAGTTCGGACTGCCCGCGCTCGACGTGCACTTCGAGCACCTCACCTTCGCGGTGCTGGCGCTCGGCGGGTACACCGCCTCGTTCGTCTGCGAGGTGCTGCGCTCGGGCATCAACACCGTGCCGCTCGGCCAGGCCGAGGCCGCCCGCAGCCTCGGCATGACCTTCGGCCAGACGCTCACCCTGGTCGTCCTTCCGCAGGCCGCCCGCACCGTGCTGGCCCCGATGAGCAGCGTGTTCATCGCCCTGCCGAGGAACTCGGCGATCGCCGGCGCGTTCAGCGTCGGCGAGCTGTACAGCGCGCAGCAGACCTTCTCCGAGCGCGGCTACTCGATCTTCTCGATCTTCTTCTGGGTGGCCTGCGCCTACCTGGTGATCAGCGCGGCGATCGCCACCCTGTTCCGTTTCCTGGAGTCCCGACTGGCGGTGGCCCGATGAGTGTCTTCACCCGCTCCGCTACGGCCGGCGTCCTCTACGACGCCCCCGGCCCGAAGGCCCGCGCGCGGTACCGCCTGTTCGGGGTGCTGTCGATCGTCGCGATCGCCGGCCTGATCTGGTACGCCGTCACGATGCTGTCCGACAACGGGCAGTTCGACGCCGGACTCTGGGACGTCTTCCAGTACAACACCATCCAGCAGCGGATCCTGGACGGCCTGCTCGCCACCCTGGAGGCCTTCGGCCTGGCGGCGCTGTTCTCCCTCACCCTCGGCTCGCTGCTCGCCGCCGGGCGGCTCTCCGACCACAAGCCGGTGCGCTGGGTGTGCACCGCCGTCGTCCAGTTCTTCCGGGCGATGCCGCTGCTGATCCTCATCGTCGCGCTCTACTACGCGTTCTTCGCCAAGGAGCCGATGTGGGCGCTGGTGCTCGGCCTCACCCTCTACAACGGCGCGGTCCAGGCCGAGATCATCCGCAGCGGCGTCAACGCCGTCCCGCGCGGCCAGGCCGAGGCCGCGTACGCCCTGGGCATGCGCAAGACCCAGGTGATGGCCGACATCCTGGTGCCGCAGGCGGTCCGCTCGATGCTGCCGACGATGATCGGCCAGCTGGTCGTCACCCTGAAGGACACCTCGCTCGGCTTCATCATCACCTACCACGAGCTGCTGTTCATCGGTAAGGCGATCGCGAGCCAGCCGCTGAACGCCGCGGGCTTCCCGTACATCCCCGTGGTCCTGGTGATCGGTCCGATCTACATCACGATGTGCCTGTTGCTCACCGCGCTCGCCCGGTGGATCGAAGCACGCGGCCGTCGCGGCGCGAACCGGCGCACTTCGGCTGCTGCTTGACGCACACGCAGGTGAACTGTTGCATTGCTCTTCGTGACACCTCCCGGGAGCTTCCACGCGGCATATGACGCCAGCCTGACGGCCTGCCCATGCCCGGTCTTCCGGGCCCGAACGGTCCGCCCGCGCCCGGAGGTCCCGGCATGGACCCCGTGATCGTGGTCGGGGCCGGACCGGTCGGTCTGGCCCTGGCCCTCGCGCTCGCCCGGCACGAGGTGCCGACCGTCGTCCTGGACGAGGGCTCCGGGCTCTGCCCCGAGGGCCCGCGCAGCGTCGTCCTCGGCGCCGACTCCACCGCCTTCCTCACCCGCATCGGCTACCCCAGGGCCGTCTCCGACTCCGCCCTGTGGGACTCCTTCGCCATCTGGCGGCGCCGCCAGGAGGTGCTGCGGATCGACCTCGCCGACTCGCCCACCTTCCACCTGCCCCAGCACCGCCTCCAGCGCGGCCTGCGCGACGCCCTCACCGGCACCCCGCTGGTCAGGCTCGTCCCGCTCAGCCGCGTCACCGAGCTCGAACACGACCGCGACGGCGTCAGCGTCCGCACCCACGGCACCCAGGACGGCACCAGCACCTGGTGGCGCGGCAGCCACCTGGTCGGCTGCGACGGCGCCCGCTCGACCGTCCGCAAGCTCCTGAAGATCCGCTTCCCCGGCCGCCCGGCCGTCGACCGCAACGCCATCGCCACCGTCCGGGTCGACCTGCCCTTCGACGGCGCCCGGCTGCACCGCGAGCCCCCCTGGCGCGGCGACCGCGAAGCCTCCGCCCGCCCCCTGCCGGACGGCGTCTGGCGGCTCGACTGGCGCCTGCCCCCCGGCCGCCCCACCCCCACCGAGCCGGTCGACCCGCACGCCACCTGGCCCGGCGTCGTCACCGGCGACACCCTGCTCACCCGTGTCACCACGAGCCTCACCGGCTGGTGCGGCGAGCTCCCCCGCTTCGAGCTCCTCGCCGCCGCCGACCACACCGCCCAGCAGCGCCTCGCCGCCCGCTTCCGCAGCGGCCGCTGCTTCCTCGCCGGCGACGCCGCCCACCTGCACGGCGCGCTCGGCATGCAGAACCTCGCCGACGGGCTGCGCGACGCCGACAACCTCGCCTGGCGCCTCGCCCTCGCCTGGCACCTCCACTCCGGCGGCCCCCAGCCCGGCGGTTCCCTCCTGGACGGCTACGAGGCCGAGCGCCGTGGTGCCGTCGGCGCCCGCCTGCGCGCAGTCGACCAGGCCATGCCGCTGCTGCGCCCGCTGCGCGGCTGGCAGCAGACCCGGCGCTCGCTGCTCGTCGGCGGCTTCCGCAAGCACGCGCCGCTGCTCGCCGACGGCCAGCTCGGCACCGGCCGCTTCGGCGGCGCGCCCGCCTACCCGGCGGCGCCCTCGGGCGTCCCCGGCCGGGTGCCGGTGCAGCGCGGCGTGCGCGGCACCACCTCGCTCAGCGAGCTGCTGCCCGCCACCGCCCCCGGCGTGCTCGTCCCGGACCTCCCCGTGCTCTCCGCCGACGGCACCCCCGACCACCTGCACGCCCGGCTCGGCGCCACCTTCCTGCTGCTGCTGGTCGCCCCCGGCACCGCTGTGTGGTCCGCCGAGCACTGGCTGGGCGCCGGCCTGATGCCGCGGCTCGCCGAGGTGGCCAATGCCCTGCCCGTCCCGGCCGAGGTGCTCGTCACCGAGGAGTACCCGGACGCCGGCCCGCACACCGTGCTGCTGATCCGGCCGGACGGACACCTCGTCGGCGTCACCCAGGGCGCCGCCGCCGAGGACCTGCTGGCGCTCGCCGACCGCGCCCGGGGCGGCCCGACGCCGCTCACCGGCGCGCCCGAACCCGAGCCCGCCCCCGTACCCGCCCCCGAGCAGTTGGACCCCTCTACCGCGCCACCTCGGTGACCCGGCTCTCACGGACCACCGTCACCCGGTTCTGCCCCGGGTGGGTCAGCTCCTCGGACACCTGCCGGGCGACCTCGCGGGCGATCAGCTGCGCACGTACATCTCCAGCGACTCCTTGCACGCCCCCGGCCGCCCGCCCGAGCAGGCGTTCCCGGAGTCGGCCATGACGCCTACGGAGCCGGCCTCGGCTCCCCGCAGTCGTCACATCCAGTGCGCGTCCTCCTGGTTCTCCTCCGCAGCCTCCTCCGCGCTCTCCTCCTCGATCGCCGCACGCACCACCCGGAAGGCCAGGCCCTCGGAGTAGCCGCGCCGGGCCAGCACGCCGACCAGCCGCCGCATCCGGGCCTGCGGGTCCAGCCCACGGGTGCTCCGGAGCTTGCGCTCGACGAGGGCCCGGGCGGCCTCGGTCTCGTCGTCGTGGTCGAGTTGGGCCACGGCCTGCTCGACCAGGTCGGCGGCCACGCCCTTGGTCCGCAGCTCCTGGGCGAGCGCCCGCCGCGACAGGCCCCGGACGGCGTGCCGGGACTCGACCCAGGCCGCGGCGAAGGCGGCGTCGTCGATCAGCCCGACCTCTTCGAGCCGGGTGAGCACCTCGTCGGCGACGTCCTCCGGAATCTCCCGCTTGCGCAGGGCGTCGGCGAGCTGCTTGCGGGTCTTGGCGGCGCCGGTGAGCAGCCGCAGGCAGATGTCGCGGGCTCGGGTCTCGGGATCGGCCGGCTCCTCGGTCCTGGACCGCTTCGGCTCGCGCGGCCCGGTGGTACCGCCGCCCCGCTCGGCGAGCCGGCGCGCGCCCGTCCGGGTGCGCGTTGCGAGGGCGGCCGCACCCCCACGACCGGCCGCCTCCACCTCGTCCGCCGGTTCCGTGCGGCCGACGGCCTCCTCGGACAGCGCCGAGCGGCGGCGCCGCCGGCCGGTGGGCAGCTCGGAGGCGGAGACCAGCCCGAGCCCGTCGGCCAGGCCCTCCGCCGGACCCGGTCCGGGCGCCGCGCCGCGCACCGCCCGGACCGGTGCCCGGTCGAACTCCGGCTCCGGGCCGGATGTCGCTCGTGCCGCCGGGCGCGGCTCCCGCCGACGGCGCGGCCGTGCCGGGACGGCCGTCGGCGGCTCCGGATCCAGCTCCTGCGCCACGGCGGCGAACCAGTCCGGCGGGCCGTAGTCGTCGTCCGGCTCCGCCGGGCCGCCGTCACCCACCTCGTCGTGCTGCGTCAACGGCTCAGGCCTTGGCGGCCGCCGCCGTCTTCTTCGCCGCGGCCGTCTTGGCGGCGGTCGCGGTGATCGGCTTGGCGGCGCCGTCGGCGGCGTCCGCCGCGCCCTCGGCGGGCTCCTCGGTCTTCGGGCCGATGCCGAGCTTGCCCTTGATCTTCCGCTCGATCTCGTCGGCCAGCTGCGGGTTGTCCCGCAGGAAGTTGCGGGCGTTCTCCTTGCCCTGGCCGAGCTGGTCGCCCTCGTACGTGTACCAGGCGCCCGACTTGCGGATGAAGCCGTGCTCGACGCCCATGTCGATCAGGCCGCCCTCGCGGCTGATGCCGACGCCGTAGAGGATGTCGAACTCGGCCTGCTTGAACGGCGCGGCGACCTTGTTCTTGACCACCTTGACGCGGGTGCGGTTACCCACGGCCTCGGTGCCGTCCTTCAGGGTCTCGATCCGGCGGATGTCCAGGCGGACGGACGCGTAGAACTTCAGCGCGCGGCCACCGGTCGTGGTCTCCGGCGAGCCGAACATGACGCCGATCTTCTCGCGGAGCTGGTTGATGAACACGGCGGTGGTGTTCGACTGGTTCAGCGCACCGGCGATCTTGCGCAGCGCCTGGCTCATCAGGCGGGCCTGCAGACCGACGTGCGAGTCGCCCATCTCGCCCTCGATCTCGGCGCGCGGGACGAGCGCCGCGACCGAGTCGATGATCACCAGGTCGATCGCGCCGGAGCGGATCAGCATGTCGGTGATCTCCAGGGCCTGCTCACCGGTGTCCGGCTGGCTGACCAGCAGGGAGTCGGTGTCCACGCCGAGCTTCTTGGCGTACTCCGGGTCGAGCGCGTGCTCCGCGTCGACGAACGCGACCGTGCCGCCGGCCCGCTGGGCGTTGGCCGCCAGGTGCAGCGTCAGGGTGGTCTTGCCGGAGGACTCGGGGCCGTAGATCTCGATCACCCGGCCGCGGGGGATGCCGCCGACCCCGAGGGCGACGTCCAGGGCGGTGGACCCGGTGGAGATCACGTCGATCGGCTCGTTGGCCTTCTCGCCGAGGCGCATCACCGAGCCCTTGCCGAACTGCCGCTCGATCTGGGCGAGTGCGGTCTCTAGGGCCTTCTCGCGGTCCGTACCTGCCATGGCCTTTTCCTTCGGGTTCTGTGCTGTGCGCTTCATCGTCCTCGACGCTAGCGCGTCCCACTGACAAACGAGCCCGACCGGGCTCCGCCTGTGGAAAACTCCTCGCCGGAGAGTACAAAGAACATCTGTTCGATTCAAGCGTGGCACGCCTCGCCCAGCGCACGCCCATCCCCGCCCGCCCCCGCCCCGGCCCCCGTTCGGCGCCGTTCGATTCAGCTCGTCTCGTCCGACCCGCCGCCGACCATCCGCCGCAGCCGCCGCGCCGCCTCCCGGCGCGGCTCGTGCCGGGCCCGCCGCTGCTCGCCCCGGTCGATCCGCGGGTCGGTCGCCACCTCGTAGCGCCGCACGTACGTCCCGACGAACCCCTGCAGCGTGGCCGCCGCCGGGATCGCGATCAGCGCGCCCACCGCGCCCAGCAGCGCCGCGCCCGCGATCACCGCGCCGAATGCCACCGCCGGGTGCACGTCCACCGTCCGCGCGGTGATCCGCGGGTGCAGCAGGTAGTTCTCGACCTGCTGGTAGACCGTCACGAACACCAGCACCCACAGCGCGTCCACCGGCTCCACCGTCAGCGCGACGAGCACCGGCAGCGCGCCCGCCAGGTAGGTGCCGATGGTCGGCACGAACTGCGACATGACGCCGGCCCAGATCGCCAGCGCGACCGAGTACGGCAGGTCCAGCAGCGCGAACATCACCCAGTGCCCGGCCGCCGACACCACCGCGAGCAGCGCGCGCGAGTACAGGTAGCCGCCGGTCTTGGCGAGCGCGATCTCCCAGGCCCGCAGCACCTCGCCCTGCCTGGCCGGCGGCAGCAGCGAGCAGACCGTCCGGCGGACCCGGGGGCCCTCGGCGGTGAAGTAGAAGGTGAACAGCCCGACCGTGAAGGCCTGGAAGAGCCCGCCGATCACGGTGGAGGAGAGGCCCCAGACGTTGTCGGCGGCCTGCTGGGCGTAACTCTCGATCGCGCCGGAGTCCTTGAGCAGCTTCTTCTGCAGCTCGCCCAGCGAGACATCCTGATGGAACGTCCGGTTGAACCAACCGATCAGGTTGTCGACCAGGTGCGGCAGGTCCTCCGCGATCTTCGCCACCTGGTCCACCAACAGCGTGCCGAGCGCGGCGAGGAATCCGAGGACGGCGATCCCGACCGCGACGAACACCAGGAACGTCCCGACGCCCCGGCGCACCCCGCGCGCGGCCATCCGGTCGACGGCCGGCTCCAGCGCCAGTGACAGGAAGAAGGCCACCAGCAGCATCACGAAGAGGTCGATGAGCTGCCGGAACGCCCAGTCGGCGAGCCGGAACAGGCCGAGCAGGACGAAGGCGAGCACCATCGCCCGGGGCAGCCAGCGCGGCATCCCGCCGCCCCAGAGTCCGCCGGCCCCGTCCGCCGCCTTCGCCGGCCTGTCCGAATTCTGCTGTTCTGCGTCGCTTGCCACCCGGACAGTCTGTCCCATCCGCCCGGCGGCGACGGCCGGAACGCCGTCATTCAGGCGTCGTCCGGGGACGCTCGGCGCAGGACGCTCAGCGGAGCAGCGCGGAGACCCCCTGCGTCTCGCAGACCACCCGCCAGACGTCCTTGGCCTCCCAGCCCGCGTCCAGCGCCTGCCGGACGGTCCGCCCGCCGAGCTCGCTCATCACGTGGTCGGAGGCGAAGGACTCCGCGTACGTCTCCCCGAAGTGCACGTACATCCGTCGCCAGAACTCCGTCAGCCTCATGCCGTCCAGTATCCCGGACCGGCCGCCGGAGCCCCCCGGGCGCTTCAGGCCCGCCAGTCCGGCGGCTCCAGCGCGTACTCGACCTCGCCGTGCTCGCTGCCGGGGATCACCTCCGGGTACTCCTCGTGGAACGTCCGGACGTACGAGAGGCCGCTCTTCTCCATCACCCGCCGGGAGCCGGTGTTGACCGCCATCGTGTAGGCCACCACCCGCCGCACGCCGAGTCCGGTGAAACCGCGGCGGATCAGCGCCCGCGCGCCCTCGGTCGCGTACCCGCGCCCCCAGGCGGCCCGGCGCAGCCGGTACCCGAGCTCGACCTCGCCGCGCTCCCCCTCCTCCGTCGGCCGGAACTCGAACCAGCCCACGAAGGCACCGCCCGCCCGCTCCTCCGCCGCCCACCAGCCGAGGTCCTTGTACCGCTCGTAGTGCGCGAGGTAGAGCGGCAGCAGCTCGTTCTCGACGACCTCGCGCGGGGTCGGCCGCCCGCCGGTGAGGTAGCGCATCACCTCGGGATCGCCGTCCAGCTCGACCAGGTGCTCCACGTCGGCGGCGGTGAAGCGGCGCAGCACGAGCCGCTCGGTGGTGAGGAATGCGGTCATGCCCCGATCCTCACCCACCGCCGCCCACCCGTCACCCGCTTTTCCCGCCCGCACGGACACCCCGGCCCGCCCGGGGCCCGACGGCCGCCGGCACGGGCGCGCCCCGACCACCTGCGGCACCCGGCACCCATCGCTACCGCGGCAGCGCCAGCATCCCCGCACCGAAGTACTGCCGGTCCCCGCACCCGTACGGCCCCGGCGGGCAGGCGGCCGCGGCCGTGGCGGCCAGCAGGGCGGCGAGGCGGGCGGAGTCGTAGTCCGGGTGCAGTGCGGCGGCCACCGCGGCCGCGCCCGTCACGTGCGCGGCCGCCATCGAGGTGCCGGCCAGCCCCGCGTACTGCCCGCCGGGCCAGTCCGAGACGATCGCGCCCTGCGGTCCGCCGTCCGGATCCCCGCCGGGCGCGGCCAGCGAGACCCGGCCGCGCCCGTAGTTGGAGTACGCGGACGGGCGGCCGTCCCGGTTGACGGCGGTGACGGTGACGACGCCGGGCAGCTCGCCGGGCAGCCGGATGCACTCGGTGCCCAGGCGGCGGGACTGCGCGGGGCCGGACACCCGGTCGTTGGGGCTGCGCTCGTCGGCCCTGGTCGCGCCGAGGTCCTGCCCGTCGTTCCCCGCCGAGGCGACCACGACGGCGCCCTTGCGCTGGGCGTAGGCGGCGGCCCGGCCGACGGCGGTGACCAGCGCGGCCTGGTCGGGATCCTCCGGGCAGTTGTACTTCCACGGGTCGGCGAAGTAGCTGTTGTTGATCGCCCTGGCCCCGTGGTCGGCGGCCCAGAGCATGCCGCAGACGATGTTCTCCGCGTAGTACTGGCCGAGCGGCCCGAGCAGCCGCACGGCGGCGATCCGCACGCCCGGCGCGACCCCGGTGACGCCGCGGCCGTCCCGTGCGGCGCCGACGATCCCGGCGACGTGGGTGCCGTGCCCGCTCTCGCCGACCCCGGGGTCGGGCCGCCAGGAGCCGCTCCGCGGGTCGGGGCGGCCGTCGGCGCACGAGGCCGAGGCCTTGGGGTCGACGGCCGCCCTGAGGTCGGGGTGGGTGTCGTCGACGCCGGAGTCGAGCACCGCGACGACCACCTTGTGCAGCGCCTCCGGCGTCGGCCCGCCGCCGGAGGCGGGCCCGCCCGGCGGGGCGGTCGCGGCTCCGGCGCGGGCGCCGGACGCACCGAGCATGGTCAGGTTCCACGCGTCGCGCTCACCGGGGTCGGGCACCGAGACGGTGCCGCCCTCCTGCCGCTCGGACAGTTCGGCCGTGTCGGTCCCCCCGGACCGCTCCGCCCTGCCGGACCGGTCCGCGCTGCTGCGCCCGGTGCGTTCGGTGCCGGCCGCGAAGTCCCCGGCGCCGTCCAGCGACCTCGGCGGGCCGACCACCGGCGCGGTGCGGGTGGCCCCGACGGCGGCGATCCCGGGCCCGGCCCGCACCTTGTCCGCGAAGCCGCCGGTGGCGTACGCCAGCACGGCCCCGATCTGCGGGTACTCCTGGACCACCTGCCCGCCCGCCGCGCGGGCCTCGGCCCCGGCCCGGGCGGCACCGGCGGCGTCCTCCTCCTCGGCCAGCACCAGGTAGCTGAGGTAGGACCGGCCGCTCCCGGACACGTACGGCACGGCGCCGCCGAGCACGAGCGCGGTGAGCAGCATCGCGAACAGCGCCCGAAAGGGCCCGCGGACCCGACGGCGGGCGGCGCGGACGGGACCGGTTCCGGACGGGTGCACCTGCGCCATCGCACGGTCTCCGCTCGTCGGTCCCGCAGGCTCGCGGGTTGATCATGGGCCTGAATCATCACCATATGAGCGGATTGTCTTTTTTGCTCCTTTAACTACACCCGCTCACCTCACCCGCCTCACCTCACCCGCCCGGCACTCACCGGGCACTCGCCCGGCTGTCAGTCCCACCCGGCACCATGGGGGCATGGCGCCCCAGCAACAGACCCCACCGGCCGACCCGCCGGCCGACCCGCTGGCCGGATTCGCCCCGGCCACCCGGGCCTGGTTCACGGGCGCCTTCTCCGCGCCCACCACCGCCCAGGCGGAGGCCTGGCGCGCCATCGGGCAGGGGACGGACGTCCTGGTGGTCGCCCCCACCGGCTCCGGCAAGACGCTCGCCGCCTTCCTCTCCGCCCTGGACCGGCTCAGCAGCACCCCGCCCCCGGCCGAGACCAAGCGCCGCTGCCGGATCCTGTACATCTCGCCGCTCAAGGCCCTCGCCGTGGACGTCGAGCGGAACCTCCGTGCCCCGTTGGCCGGGCTGCGCCAGGCCGCCGTCCGGCTCGGCCTGCCCGAGCCGGACGTCCAGGTCACCATCCGCTCCGGCGACACCCCCGCCGCCGACCGCCGCCGCTTCGCGACCCACCCGCCGGACATCCTGATCACCACCCCCGAGTCGCTGTTCCTGCTGCTCACCTCGGCCTCCCGGGAGGCGCTGCGCGGGATCGACACGGTGATCCTCGACGAGGTGCACGCGGTCGCCGGCACCAAGCGCGGCGCGCACCTCGCGCTCAGCCTGGAGCGCCTGGACGAGCTGCTGGACCGCCCGGCCCGCCGGATCGGCCTGTCCGCCACCGTCCGCCCGGTCGAGGAGGTGGCCCGCTTCCTCAGCCCGCAGCGCGGCGCCGTCGTCGTCCAGCCCGCGTCCACCAAGGAGTTCGACCTCTCGGTGGTCGTCCCCGTCCCCGACCTGGACGACCTGCCCGCCGCCCCCGCCACCGCCGGCTCCTCCGACAGCGATCCACAGCGCCCGGGGGCACCTGCCGGCCACCAGGCCGGGGGAGCGTCGATCTGGCCGCACGTCGAGGAGCGGATCGTCGACCTCGTCCAGACGCACCGCTCGACGATCGTCTTCGCCAACTCCCGCCGCCTCGCCGAGCGCCTGTGCAACCGGCTGAACGAGATCGCCCACGAGCGCGCCACCGGCGCCGCCGCCCCCGAGGCGCACGCCCCGGCCCAGCTGATGGGCGGCTCCGGCGCGGCCAGGGGCGTCCCGCCGATCCTCGCCCGGGCCCACCACGGCTCCGTCTCCAAGGAGCAACGGGCCCTGGTCGAGGAGGACCTGAAGGCCGGCCGGCTGCCCGCCGTGGTCGCCACATCCAGCCTGGAGCTGGGCATCGACATGGGCGCCGTCGAGCTGGTCGTCCAGGTCGAGTCCCCGCCCTCGGTCGCCTCCGGCCTCCAGCGGGTGGGCCGGGCCGGCCACCAGGTCGGCGCCGTCTCCACCGGCGTCGTCTTCCCCAAGTACCGCGGGGACCTCGTCCAGTCCGCCGTGGTCACCGAGCGGATGCGGGCCGGCCGGATCGAGGCCCTGCGCGTCCCGCGCAACCCGTTGGACGTGCTCGCCCAGCAGTTGGTCGCCATGACGGCGCTGGACACCTGGCAGGTGGACGAACTGCTCACCGTGGTCCGCCGCGCCGCGCCCTTCGCCACCCTCCCGCAGTCCGCCTTCGACGCGGTGCTCGACATGCTCGCCGGCCGCTACCCCTCCGACGCCTTCGCCGAGCTGCGCCCCCGCCTGGTCTGGGACCGGGTCGCCGGCACCGTCACCGGCCGCCCCGGCGCCCAGCGCCTCGCCGTCACCTCCGGCGGCACCATCCCCGACCGCGGCCTGTTCGGCGTGTTCATCGCCGGCACGACTGCGTCCGATTCGAAAACGGGCCAGAAGGGCGGCGGCCGACACGAGGGGCAGCGCGAAGCGCTTCCCAAGAAGGGTGGCGGCGGACGACGGGTGGGCGAGCTCGACGAGGAGATGGTCTACGAGTCCCGCGTGGGCGACGTCTTCACCCTCGGCACCACGTCCTGGCGGATCGAGGAGATCACCCACGACAAGGTCCTCGTCACGCCCGCCCCGGGCATCCCCGGCCGGCTCCCGTTCTGGAAGGGCGACACCCTCGGCCGCCCGCTCGAACTCGGCCGCGCCCTCGGCGCGTTCACCCGCGAGCTGGGCGCACTCGCCCCCGACGCCGCCACCGAGCGCCTCAAGCGGGCCGGCCTGGACGACTGGGCCGCCGACAACCTGCTCGACTACCTCGCCGAGCAGCGCACCGCCTGCGGCCACCTCCCGGACGACCGCACGATCGTCGTCGAACGCTTCCGCGACGAACTCGGCGACTGGCGGATCGTCATCCACTCCCCCTTCGGCGCCCAGGTGCACGCGCCGTGGGCCCTCGCCCTCGGCGCCCGGCTGCGCGAGAAGCACGGCCTCGACCCGCAGGTCATGCACGCCGACGACGGCATCGTCCTCCGCCTGCCCGACGCCGACCTCCTGGCCCCCGACTTCGATTTCAGCAGCCCCTCGGAACAAGCCAGTACGGACGACGCCCCGGTCGGCGCCGACGCCGCCCTCTTCGACCCCGGCGAGATCGAACAGCTCGTCACCGACCAGGTCGGCGGCTCCGCCCTGTTCGCCTCCCGCTTCCGCGAGTGCGCCGGCCGCGCCCTGCTGCTCCCCCGTCGCAACCCCGGCCGCCGCACGCCCCTCTGGCAGCAGCGCCAGCGCGCCGCCCAGCTCCTCGAAGTCGCCTCCGAGTACGGCTCCTTCCCGATCGTCCTGGAGGCCGTCCGGGAGTGCCTCCAGGACGTCTTCGACGTGCCCGGCCTGGTCGAGCTGATGGGCGACCTCGAATCCCGCGCCGTCCGCCTGGTCGAGGTCACCACCCCCGAGCCCTCCCCCTTCGCCCGTTCCCTGCTCTTCGGCTACGTCGCCCAGTTCCTCTACGAGGGCGACTCGCCGCTCGCCGAGCGCCGCGCCGCCGCCCTCTCGCTCGACTCCCGGCTGCTCTCCGAACTCCTCGGCCAGGCCGAACTGCGCGAACTGCTCGACCCGCAGGTGCTCGCCGAGCTGGAGGCCGAGCTCCAGCGCCTCACCCCCGAGCGCCGGATCAAGGACGCCGAGGGCGTCGCCGACGCGCTGCGCCTGCTCGGCCCGCTCACCGAGGCCGAGCTCGCCGCCCGCGGCGCCGAACCGCTCTGGGCCCTGGAGCTGGAGGCCGCCCGCCGGGTCATCCAGGTCCGGATCGCCGGCGAGCAGCGCTGGGCCGCCATCGAGGACGCCGGACGGCTGCGCGACGCCCTCGGCACCCCGCTGCCGGTCGGCGTCCCCGAGGCCTTCACCGAGCCGGTCAAGGACCCCCTGGGCGACCTCCTCGCCCGGCACGCCCGCACCCACGGCCCGTTCACCGCCGCCGAGGCCGCTGCCCGCCTCGGCCTCGGCACCGCCGTCGTCACCGGCGTCCTGCACCGCCTCACCGCCACCGGCCGCCTCGTCCAGGGCGAGTTCAGGCCCGTCGAAGGGCACACCGCCACCGTCGAGTGGTGCGACGCCGAGGTCCTGCGCCGCCTGCGCCGCCGATCCCTGGCCGCCCTGCGCCAAGAGGTCGAGCCCGTCCCGCCGCGCGCCCTGGCCGCCTTCCTCCCCCAGTGGCAACACCTCGCCGGCCACCGGCTTCGCGGCCCGGACGGCCTGCTCCGGGTGGTCGAGCAGCTCCAGGGCACCGCCCTGCCCGCCTCCGCCCTGGAGAAGCTGATCCTCCCGGCCCGCCTCGCCGACTACTCCCCCGGCCTGCTCGACGAACTGATGGCGGCCGGCGAACTCGGCTGGTGCGGCGCCGGCGCCCTGCCCGGCAAGGACGGCTGGATCAGCCTCCACCTGGCCGAGAACGCCCACCTGCTGCGCCCCGAGCCCGTCCCACCCACCGCCACCCCGCTGCACAGCGCCCTGCTGGCGGCCCTCACCGGCGGCTACGGCCTGTTCTTCCGCCAGCTGGTCGAGCGACTCCGTGCCGACGGCGACGAGACCCCCGAGCCGGAGGTCGTCGACGCCCTGTGGAACCTCGTCTGGGCCGGCTACGTCAGCAACGACACCCTCGCCCCGCTGCGCGCCCTGCTCGGCTCCGGCCGGACGGCGGGCGCCACCGCCCACCGCGCCCCCAGGGCCACCCCCCGCGGCCGCTACGGCGGCGCCGGCCGCGCCTTCGGCCGGGTCGGCGGCGCGCTGCGCAGCGGCCCGCCGACGGTGGCCGGCCGCTGGTCGCTCCTGCCCGCGCCAGCCGCCGACCCGACGGTCCGGGCCACCGCCCAGGCGCAGAGCCTGCTGGACCGGCACGGCCTGCTGACCCGGGGCACGGTGGCGGCCGAGCGGGTGCCGGGCGGCTTCGCCGGGGTGTACCGGGTGCTCGCCGCGATGGAGGAGCGCGGCCGCACCCGCCGCGGCTACTTCGTCGAGGGCCTCGGCGGCGCCCAGTTCGCGATGGAGGGCGCGGCCGACCGGCTGCGGTCGGTCAACGGCCGACTGGAGCGCACCCGGGCCACCGAGTGGCCGGCCGCCCCGGCCGCCGAGCCCCCGCAGGTGCTGGTGCTCGCCGCCGCCGACCCGGCGAACGCGTACGGCGCCGCCCTGCCCTGGCCCGAGCCCCCGACCGCCCCGGGCGCCAAGGAGGCCAAGGCGCACCGCCCCGGCCGCAAGGCGGGCGCCCTGGTGGTGCTGGTGGACGGCGAACTCGCCCTGTACGTCGAGCGCGGCGGCAAGTCCCTGCTGGCCTGGCCCGAGGACGGGGCCACCCGGGCGCTGGCCGCCTCCGCCCTCGCCGCCGCTGTCCGGGAGGGCGCGCTCGGCAGCGTCACGGTCGAACGGGCCAACGGCGAGCCCGCCCTCGGCTCGGCACTCGGCGCCGCCCTGGAGGAGGCCGGCTTCCACGCCACCCCACGCGGGCTTCGACTGCGCCCTTGAACGCCGAAGGCCGCGGAGTCAACGACCCCGCGGCCTTCCCGCACACGTCTTCACCCGACGGGTGGCGTCGGCGCCTCCGCTCGGTCCACGGCCCCACCCGCCCTGCGGCGGCGTGCCGGTCCGGTCGCGCCCCGGTCGACGTGGACCGGGATCAGACCGAGCCCCCAGCCGCCGGCCGCGAGCAGGCCGAGCGCCGCGCCGTCGGACAGCTGCCCCCGGACCACCAGGAGCCACCAGACCAGCCCGGCCGACAGCACCACCAGGACCCAGCGGGCCGGCCACGGCACCAGGCGCCGCAACCGCAGCCGTATTCGGGCCACCGTGCGCGCCGTCGCGTCTCTCCGCACGACCGCCCTCCTTCGCTCGCCCCGGGCCCTTTTCCTGCGTCGAACAGGCATCCCGGGAGTCGAGGCCGGATCAGGCGGCGACCACGTCCATCGCGGCGGCCTTGGGCGACATGTTCGCCCGGTCGGCGCCGGGGGCGGGCAGCGGTACCGGTTCGAGCACCGGCCTCAGCAGATCACCTTCGGAGAGGGTGGCCATCGCCGCAAGTTCGGCGAGCGACAGTTCGTCGCTGACCTCGCGCATGACCTCGGACATCCGGACGTCGAGTGCGTCACAGATGGCGGAGAGCAGCTCGGACGAAGCCTCCTTCTGCCCCCGCTCGACCTCGGAGAGGTAACCGAGCGAAACCCTGGCGGCCGCCGACACCTCGCGGAGTGTGCGGCCCTGGCGCTGGCGCTGCCGACGCAGTACATCGCCCAGTAGGCGACGGAGCAGGATCATCGGTGCCTCCCTCCTCGGACTGCGGATCGAGATGTCACGCCCCCACCGTACCGCCTTGCCCGCTTCGCGTGCGGGGACCCTGGTCGTGTTCACTCTGGGCTGCAAGGCTGTCCCCCTCCTCGTTCCGGTGTCGTACCCGGGTCCCCGGGCCCCTCGTGGTACCCGTCGCGGGCCACCCGGTCACCGTGACGCAACTCGTTCGCCACCTGGTTTCTGCCCAACCAGGCTGTTGGATGTAACACGATCCTCCAGCTGTGCCGTGCCCGCGCGCCGGTTCGGCGGATCCCGGTTCGGTGGAGATCCCGACGGACGGAGCCCTAGCGGGCCGACAGCCGGCCGACGAGCAGTTCCAGAGCGGCGGTCACCGCCCCGTGACGGATTGTGGCACGCTCCCCGGACAGCCGGGGCGAACTGACCAGAGTTCCCCCCGGGCCGGCGACCGCCAGGTGTACGGTGCCGACCGGCTGCCCGTCCTGCGGCTCCGGCCCGGCCACCCCGGTCGTCGCGAGCCCGTACGTGGCCCCCAGCAGCAGCCGGACGCCCTCGGCCATCTGCCGCGCCACCACCGGGTGCACCGGCCCGTGGACGTCGAGCAGGCCCTCGTCCACCCCGAGCACCGAGGCCTTCAGCTCGGTCGCGTACGCGGTCACCGAGCCCCGGAAGGTCGCGGACGCCCCGGGGACGTCGACCAGCGCGGCCGCCAGCAGCCCGCCGGTCAGCGACTCGGCGACGGCCACCGTGTTGCCCTCCCCGCGCAGCGCCGCGTGCGCCCGCACCGCGAGCTCGTAGTCCGTCACCCGGTCTCCCCCTCGATCCCGATCAGCGGTCCGCGCGCTCCGCGGCCAGTCCCTCGCGGCGCAGGCGCAGCGCCTGCCCGACGTAGTCCAGCGCGGTGCCGACGGTCAGCAGCACCGCCAGACCCATCAGCACGGCCCGCGCGGTGGCGAGCCAGCCGGTCAGCTCCAGCACGTACATGCCGACCGCGATGCCCTGCGTCAGGGTCTTGAGCTTGCCACCCCGGCTGGCCGGGATGACGCCGTAGCGGATCACCCAGAAGCGCATCAGCGTGATGCCGAGCTCGCGGGCGAGGATCACCGCGGTGACCCACCAGGGCAGGTCGCCGAGGACCGACAGGCCGATCAGCGCCGAGCCCATGATCGCCTTGTCGGCGATCGGGTCGGCGATCTTGCCGAAGTCGGTGACCAGGCCCTTGCGCCGGGCGAGCTCGCCGTCGAACAGATCGGTGATCATCGCGATGGCGAAGGAGGCCCACGCCACGGAGCGCCACTTGGGGTCGTGCCCGCCGTCGGCGAACAGCAGCGCCACGAAGACCGGTACCAGCAGCAGCCGGAGCATCGTGAGCATGTTGGCGATGTTCCAGATTCCCGGCGCCGGCGGGAGCGCGGCGGCCGGTCTGTCCGGGTGGGCCGCGGGCGGGGCGCCGGGCCCCTTGGTCATTCCCCGGCTCCCGGGACCTTGGCCCCCGAAGGACTGGGCAGTCGCACCTGCTCCAGCGCCTCGGCGATCAGGTCGACGCCCTCGCTGGCCACCACCCTGGCCCGCCAGAACTGGCCGACCTCCGGGTCCTCGACGCCGGTGAGGGTGGTCAGGCCGTCCGTCTCCGGGGCCTGGTGGGCGGCGCGGCCCTCGACCACACCGTCCTCGACCGACTCGATCAGGACCTCGACCTCGGTGGCGATCCGCTGCTCGGCACGCTGGGCGGTCATCTCCTCGGCGAGCCGGCTGAGCCGGTCCAGCCGGTCGGCGATCACGTCCTCGGACAGCTTGCCGTCGTAGGTCGCGGCCTCGGTGCCGTCCTCGTCCGAGTAGCCGAAGACGCCGATCGCGTCCAGCCCGGCGTGCGTGACGAAGCGTTCCAGCTCGGCGAAGTCCTCCTCGGTCTCACCGGGGAAGCCGACGATGAAGTTGGAGCGGGCGCCGGCCTGCGGGGCCTTGTCCCGGATGGTCTTCAGCAGGTCCAGGAACTGGTCGGTGGAGCCGAAGCGGCGCATCCGGCGCAGCACGGCGGGCGCCGAGTGCTGGAAGGACAGGTCGAAGTAGGGCAGGACGTCGGCGGTGCCGGTCATCGCGTCGACCAGGCCGGGGCGCATCTCGGCCGGCTGCAGGTAGGAGACCCGGACCCGCTCGACACCGTCGATCTCGGCGATCTCGGCGAGCAGCGTCTCCAGCAGCCGGATGTCGCCGAGGTCCTTGCCGTACGAGGTGTTGTTCTCGCTGACCAGCACGATCTCGCGGACGCCCTGCTCGGCCAGCCACTTGGCCTCGTTCAGGACGTCGGAGGGCCGGCGGGAGATGAACGAGCCGCGGAAGGCCGGGATGGCGCAGAAGGAGCAGCGCCGGTCGCAGCCGGAGGCGAGCTTGACCGAGGCCACCGGGCTGTCGTCCAGCCGCTTGCGCAGGGTGCGCGGGCCGGAGGCGGGCGCGAGGCCCTCGGGCAGGTCGGAGATCGGCTCGGCGGGGGTCTCGGCGGCCCCGTGGCCGGGCAGTGCGACGGACTCGGCGGCGGACTGCCGCTCGGCCGGGCTGATCGGCAGCAGCTTGCGGCGGTCGCGCGGGATGTGCGGGGCGTGGTGGCCGCCGGAGAGGATGGTCTGGAGGCGGTCGGAGATGTCCGCGTAGTCGTCGAAGCCGAGCACGCCGTCCGCCTCGGGCAGGGCGTCGGCGAGCTCCTTGCCGTACCGCTCGGCCATGCAGCCGACCGCGACGACGGCCTGGGTGCGGCCGTGCCCCTTGAGGTCGTTGGCCTCCAGCAGGGCGTCGACGGAGTCCTTCTTGGCGGCCTCGACGAAGCCGCAGGTGTTGACGACGGCGACGTCGGCCTCGGCGGCGTCGTCGACCAGCAACCAGCCGTCGGCCTCCAGTCGCCCGGCGAGTTCCTCGGAGTCCACCTCGTTGCGGGCGCATCCGAGCGTGACAAGGGCGACAGTGCGGCGTTCAGGCATAGGCCCAAGATTAACGCGCGGCTCCCGGTGCCGTTCGCCCCGGAGGCCGCGCGCCTCGGTAACGCGATCTCCGCCGGGCCCCGGGCGGGGCCTTCGGTCAGCCCGCCTGCGGGTCTCCGGGGGTGTACGTGACGTGCACCACCTGGCCGTCCTTGCCGAGCAGACCGAGGTCCTTGCCGTTGACGTACGCGTGCACGGCCCCGCCGTTGCCGAGCACCAGCTTGATCTGCTTGGGGTCGGTGAAGGTCTGGTCCTGGCCGCCGGCGATGTTGTTCTGGAACAGCGACTTGCCGTTGCCGTCCGTGGCCGAGACCCAGCTGGTGCCGCCCTCGGCGACCAGCTTCACGGTGACCTTGTCGGCCGGGACGGCGGCGATCGCGGCGGCGCTCGGCGCGGCGGCCTGGGGCTGCACGGAGGGCGAGGGCTCGGGGGCGATCGAGCCGGTGCCGGTGCCGCCGGGCAGCGGCGCGCTGGCGGACCCGGTGCTGGTGTGGCCGCCGCCCTTGCCGCTCATGAGGTTGAAGCCGATCAGGGCGACCACCGCGACGATCGCGGCGACCATGGCGGCGGTCCAGTTCGGCCGGCTGCGGGCGGGCACCTTGATCGGGCCGGTCTCGATCAGCTGGGCCGGCCGCTTGGAGGCCGGCGAGCCGCCGTGCGCGGCGTCGTAGCGGGCCACCAGGTCCTCGCCGTCCACGCCCACCGCGCGGGCGATCGAGCGGATGTGGCCGCGCGCGTAGAAGTCGCCGCCGCAGCGGCCGAAATCGTCCTCCTCGATGGCATGCACGATCGGCACCCGGACGCGGGTCGCCGCACTCACCTGGTCCACCGTGAGCCGGGCCTCGATCCGGGCGGCGGACAGCACCCTGCCGATGCTGGGGGCATCAGCCTGCACCGCGTCGCTCGGCTCGGCGGACGACGGGGCGTTCTCGTGGTCGGGGGACTTGCCGATGGTCACGGGGCACGCCTTTCGAGCGGATGGCCACCTGCTGGGGAACAGTCTAGGGGCGTGGACGGATCGATTCTCAAGCGGAACAGGCCCGAATGCGCGCGTCCGCCCCGGTCCGGGACGGGCCCCGCCGACCGGCCGTCAGCGGGGTCGCGCAGGGGGAGCACGATGATCGCTTTCCGGCCAGTGACGCGGTGCGCGGACGTTCGGTTCCCCGCATGGCGCCTACCCTCCTCCGAACGAGTGACACCCCGTTCGGGACACCGGGACGTCCCCGGCACCGGGACGCCCGGGGCACCGTCCGTCAGCCGCGCAGGGTCACCAGCACCCCGTCGAGCTCGTCCGGCTTCACCAGCACGTCGCGCGCCTTGGAGCCCTCGCTCGGGCCGACGATCCCGCGCGACTCCATCAGGTCCATCAGCCGGCCCGCCTTGGCGAAGCCGACCCGGAGCTTTCGCTGGAGCATCGAGGTCGAGCCGAACTGGGTGGAGACCACCAGCTCCGCGGCCTGGATCAGCAGGTCGAGGTCGTCGCCGATCTCCTCGTCGATCTCCTTCTTCGGCCCGGCGCCGGCCATGACGTCGTCCCGGTAGCGGGCGGCCAGCTGGTCCTTGCAGTGCTGCACCACCGCGGCGATCTCGGCCTCGGTGACGAACGCGCCCTGCATGCGGACCGGCTTGCCGGCGCCCATCGGCAGGAAGAGCGCGTCGCCCTTGCCGATCAGCTTCTCCGCGCCGGGCTGGTCCAGGATGACCCGGGAGTCGGCCATCGCGGAGGTCGCGAAGGCCAGCCGGGACGGCACGTTGGCCTTGATCAGACCGGTCACGACGTCCACCGAGGGCCGCTGGGTCGCGAGCACCAGGTGGATGCCGGCGGCACGGGCCAGCTGGGTGATCCGGACGACCGAGTCCTCGACGTCGCGCGGCGCGACCATCATCAGGTCGGCCAGCTCGTCGACGATCACCAGCAGGTACGGGTACGGGGTCAGCTCGCGCTCGCTGCCGAGCGGAGGGGTGACCTTCCCGGCCCGCACCGCCGCGTTGAAGTCGTCCACGTGCCGGAAGCCGAACGCCGCGAGGTCGTCGTAGCGCATGTCCATCTCGCGCACCACCCACTGGAGGGCCTCGGCGGCCTTCTTGGGGTTGGTGATGATCGGCGTGATCAGGTGCGGGATGCCCTCGTAGGCGGTCAGCTCGACCCGCTTGGGGTCGACCAGCACCATCCGCACCTCGTCCGGGGTGGCCCGGGCGAGGATCGAGGTGATCAGGCAGTTGATGCAGGACGACTTGCCCGCGCCGGTCGCGCCGGCCACCAGGATGTGCGGCATCTTCGCGAGGTTGGCCATGACGGTGTGGCCCTCGACGTCCTTGCCCATGCCGACGACCATCGGGTGGGTGTCCTCGGCGGCCGCGCGCGAGCGCAGCAGGTCGCCGAGGTTGACCATCTCGCGGTCCCGGTTGGGGATCTCGATGCCGACCGCGGACTTGCCCGGGATCGGGCTGATGATCCGCACGTCCGGGCTGGCCACCGCGTACGCGATGTTCTTGGCGAGCGCGGTGATCCGCTCCACCTTGACGGCCGGGCCGAGCTCGACCTCGTAGCGGGTGACCGTCGGGCCCCGGGTGAAGCCGGTGACCTTGGCGTCCACCTTGAACTCGGCGAAGGTGCTGGTGAGCTGGGCCACCACCTCGTCGTTGAGGGCGCTGCGGGGCTTGGCCGGGCCGCCGCGCTCCAGGAGGTCGAGCGGGGGCAGGCTGTAGGTGATGTCGCCGGCGAGCTGGAGCTGTTCCATCCGCACCGGGGCCGGACCGTGGTCCTCCGGCGCGCCCGGGCCGCCGCCGCGGGCCGCCGGGACGACGGGCTCCTCCGGCGGGGCGGTGCGGTCCTGCACCTGGTGCATCATGTTCGCCACCGCGGAGGAGGCGGGCACGCCGTAGACCAGCGCGCCGTCCAGGTCGGCGGCGGCTCCGGCGGCGAGGTCGCGGGTGGCGTACGGGTCGTCGGTGTCGAAGGCGTCCTTGCTGAGCGAGACCGGCTCGTGAGCCGCCTCCTCGTCCTCGGGCCGCTGCTTGCGACGGCGGCGGCGCCGGCGGGCGGCCACCTCGTCGGCCGGGTCTTCGGAGTCGACGGTGAACGGCAGCGCCGACGGGTCGGCGTCCTCCGGCGGGTCGGTGGACGGCTCGTACTCCGGCGTGCGCCCCACGCGCGGTTCGTCCTCCGGTCCGGGCTCGACCACGCCGAGCCGCACGCCGGCGGCCCGCAGCCGCTCGGGGATGCGGTTGACCGGGGTGGCGGTGACCACCAGCAGGCCGAAGAACGCCAGCAGCAGGAGCAGCGGCACGGCGAGCGCCGGGCCCGCCGCGGCCATCATGGGCGTCGACGCGGCCCAGCCGGCGATGCCGCCCGCCGCCCTTATCCGGGACGCGCCGCTGCCCATCGTGGGCGCGCCGCAGCCGATGTGGACCAGGCCGAGGACGCCGACCACCAGCGCGCCGAGGCCGATCACGATCCGCCCGTTGGCCTCCGGCAGCTCCGGGTGGCGCCAGAGCCGGATCGCGATCCCGCCGAGCAGGAACGGCACCAGCACGTCGAGCCGCCCGAACAGCCCGGAGACCACGGCGGTGGCCGCCGCGCCCAGCCAGCCCTGCGGGCTGAACCAGGTGCCCGCGGCGGTCACCAGGGCGAGCGCGAACAGCACCAGGCCCAGCCCGTCCTTGCGGTGGTCCGGGTGGAGGTTCTTGGCGCCGTCGCCGACGCCCCGGAAGATCGCCGCGATCGGGCTCGCCAGGGCGTTGAGGGTGCGCAGGAGTATCGACCTGGACGGCGGCGGTGGCGGGGCCGACCTGGTCGCCGCCTTCTTCGCGGGCGCCTTGCGGGCCGCCGCCTTCTTCGCCGGCGGTTTGCCCGGGGCCTTCGCCGCGGCCTTCTTCGACGGTCCCGGACTCGTCTTACGTGCTGCGTTTCCGGGCGTACGAGTGGCCATGGGTCAGCAGCCTACCGGTGCGGGCCACCGGTGCACATGTGGCGAGCCGGGCACCCGGACGTGTCGCAGACACACCGTCACGCTGACCGGGTTTCACCCGGACGCCCGCGCGAACCACCCGGGCGGGCCGACCGGCGGCCCCTACGCTGCGCCCGGGCGCAGCGCGTCCAGGGCGCGGCGCAGCCCGGCCAGCTTCCGCTCCAGGTGCGCCGCGGTGGCGGCCACCCCGGCGTCGGCGCTGCCGTCCAGCTGCTTGCCCAGCGCCTCCGCCTGCTCCTCGACCGCCGCCAGCCGCGCGGACAGCTCACCGAGCAGCGCACCGCCGAGGGTCGGCTCGCCGCCGCCCGCCTCCAACTGCAGCCGCAGCAGCGCGGCCTGCTCCTTCAGCTGGCAGTTCTTCACGTACAGGTCGACGAAGACGGAGACCTTGGCGCGCAGCACCCACGGGTCGAAGGGCTTGGAGATGTAGTCGACCGCGCCGGCCGCGTAGCCGCGGAAGGTGTGGTGCGGGCCGTGGTTGATCGCGGTGAGGAAGATGATCGGGATGTCCCGGGTGCGCTCGCGGCGCTTGATGTGGGCGGCGGTCTCGAAGCCGTCCATGCCCGGCATCTGGACGTCCAGCAGGATCACGGCGAAGTCGTCGGTCAGCAGCGCCTTGAGCGCCTCCTCGCCGGACGCGGCGCGCACCAGCGTCTGGTCGAGCGCCGACAGGATCGCCTCCAGTGCCAGCAGGTTCTCCGGCCGGTCGTCGACCAGGAGGATCTTCGCCTTCTGCATCAGGGCCCGCCCTCCTGTCGCCTGCCTGCCCGGTGAAGGCACTCGCGTACTGCCCACCGCTACCCCGGTCATGCTAGCCGCACCCCCTCGCCCGGCACATCGCTCCGTCGCGACCCGGTTCGGAGGGGCGCGCGGTCAGTGCTCCGGCGCACGCTCAGCAGCGCGTCGTCATCCGGTCACTGTTCGCAACGATCGGTGACCCTACCGGGTTCCCGGCCTTCCCCGCCAGCAAACCGATCGCCGGCCCGGCGCGCACCCCGGAGCCCAGACCGCAGTGTGCGCCCCGACGGCGGGTCCGTCGCCCAAGTCCCGCCCGGGCAACGGGCCCTAGGCGCGCTCCGCCCGCAGCCACTCGTGCATCACGGACAGCAGGTGGTCGGTCTCCACCGGCTTGGTGATGTGGTCGGTGGCGCCCGCCGCGAGGGACTTCTCCCGGTCGCCCTTCATCGCCTTGGCGGTCAGCGCGATGATCGGCAGGCCGGCGAACTGGGGCATCCGGCGGATCGCCTCGGTGGTCGCGTAGCCGTCCATCTCCGGCATCATGATGTCCATCAGGACCAGCGCGACGTGCTCGTGCTGCTCCAGCATCTCGATGCCCTCACGGCCGTTCTCCGCGTACAGGACGGTCAGGCCGTGCTGCTCCAGCACGCTGGTGAGGGCGAACACGTTGCGCACGTCGTCGTCGACGATCAGCACCTGCTGGCCGTCGAAGCGCGCGTCGGTGCGGCTGGGGCGCAGCGGGACGGGCTCCACCGGGCGGCCCTCGGCGGGGAGGTCCAGGGCGGCGGCGCGACGGCGCTCCACGGCGCCCCGGCGGCGCTCCTCGGCGAGTTCCCGGACCTCCTGGGCCCAGTGGTCGGCCGGATTCTCTCCGACCGGGACGGGCACGCCCACCGGGGTCAACCCGACCGTGGCGCGCAGCGCCGGGGTGCCGGGCGCGGCCGGCACCCCGGCGCGCTCGGCGGGCGGCGCGTCCGGGGCCTCGGTGTGCAGCGGCAGGTAGAGCGTGAAGGTCGAGCCCTTCCCGTACTCGCTCTCGGCGTGGATCTCGCCGCCGAGCAGCCGGGCGATCTCCCGGCTGATGGACAGGCCGAGGCCGGTGCCGCCGTACTTGCGGCTGGTGGTGCCGTCGGCCTGCTTGAAGGCCTCGAAGATCTCCCGCAGCTTGTTGCGGGGGATGCCGATGCCGGTGTCGGAGACGGCGAAGGCGATCAGCGAATCGTCCGGGTCCGTGATCGAGCCGGATTCCAGCAGCTGCTCGCGGACGTGCTGCGGCACCTCCGGCCCGGCCGGGCTGATCGAGAAGTCGACGGCGCCCGCGTCGGTGAACTTGACCGCGTTGGAGATCAGGTTGCGCAGCACCTGCTGGAGCCGCTGCTCGTCGGTGTGCAGGGTGACCGGCAGGGCGGAGGAGACCCGGACGGCGAAGTCCAGGTTCTTGTCCAGCGCGACCGGCTGGAAGGTCGCCTCGACGTAGTCGACCAGCTGGACCAGGGCGATCCGGCTCGGGCGGACGTCCATCTTGCCGGCCTCGACCTTGGACAGGTCGAGGATGTCGTTGATCAGCTGGAGCAGGTCGGAGCCGGCGCCGTGGATGGTGTCGGCGAACTCGACCTGCTTGGGCGAGAGGTTGCCCTCGTTGTTGTCGGAGAGCAGCTTGGCCAGGATCAGCAGCGAGTTGAGCGGGGTGCGCAGCTCGTGCGACATGTTGGCGAGGAACTCGCTCTTGTAGCGGGAGGCCAGGGCGAGCTGTTCGGCGCGCTCCTCCAGGACCTGGCGGGCCTCCTCGATCTCGCTGTTCTTGATCTCGATGTCGCGGTTCTGCTGGGCGAGTTGCTCGGCCTTCTCCTGCAACTCCTCGTTGGTGCGCTCCAGCTCCTCCTGACGCGCCTCCAACTCGGCGGAGCGCATCGAGAGTTCGGCGGTGAGCCGCTGGGACTCCAGCAGCAGGCCCTCGGTCTTGGTGTTGACGCTGATGGTGTTGACGGTGACGCCGATCAGGTCGGCGATCTGGTTGAGGAAGTCGAGGGCGACGGTGGTGAAGGAGCTGAAGGTGGCCAGCTCGATCACGCCGAGCAGCCGGCCCTCGAACAGCACCGGCAGCACCACGATGTGGGCCGGCGAGGCCTCGCCGAGGCCCGAGGCGATCTTGAGGTACCCGGGCGGCGCCTCCTTGAGGATGATCGCCCGCTTCTCCACCGCGGCCTGGCCGATCAGCGACTCGCCGGGGCGGAAGGTGGTCGGCATGGCGCGCCGCTGGTAGCCGTAACTGCCGATCAGGCGCAGCACGGTGTCGTTCTCGTCGTCGTCCTCGGTGATCAGCTCGGCGGTGCGGCCGGCCGGCTGGGCGAGGAAGAACGCGCCGTGCTGGGCGGAGACCACCGGGGTGAGCTCGGTCATGATCAGCGAGGCGACGGCCTCCAGGTCCCGGCGGCCCTGGAGCAGGCCGGAGATCCGGGCCAGGTTGGTCTTGAGCCAGTCCTGCTCCTGGTTGGTGCGGGTGGTCTCGCGCAGGTTGGCGATCATCTGGTTGATGTTGTCCTTGAGCTCGTCGAGCTCCCCCGCGGCGTCGACGTCGATCCGCAGGCTCAGGTCGCCCCGGGTCACGGCGGTGGCGACCTGGGCGATCGCGCGCACCTGCCGGGTCAGGTTGTTGGCCAGCTCGTTCACCGACTCGGTGAGGTCCTGCCAGGTGCCGTCCACGCCGGGCACCCGGGCCTGGCCGCCGAGGCGGCCGTCGGTGCCCACCTCGCGGGCGACCCGGGTGACCTCGTCGGCGAACGCCGACAGCTGGTCCACCATCGTGTTGATGCTGGTCTTGAGCTGCAGGATCTCGCCGCGCGCATCGACGTCGATCTTCTGCGACAGGTCGCCGCGGGCCACCGCCGTGATCACCAGCGCGATGTTGCGCACCTGGCCGGTGAGGTTGTTGGCCATGAGGTTGACGTTGTCGGTCAGGTCCTTCCAGATGCCGGCCACGCCGGGCACGCTCGCCTGGCCGCCCAGGGTGCCGTCGGTGCCGACCTCGCGCGCGACCCTGGTCACCTCCACGGCGAAGGAGGAGAGCTGGTCGACCATCGTGTTCAGGGTCCCGGCCAGCGCCGCGACCTCGCCCTGGGCCTCGATGGTGATCTTCTTGGAGAGGTCGCCGCGGGCCACCGCGGCCGCGACCTCGGCGATGTTGCGCACCTGACCGGTGAGGTTCGACGCCATGAAGTTGACGTTGTCGGTCAGGTCCTTCCAGATGCCCGACACCCCGCGCACCCGGGCCTGACCGCCCAGGATCCCCTCGGTGCCCACCTCGCGGGCGACCCGGGTGACCTCGTCGGCGAACGCCGACAGCTGGTCCACCATCGTGTTGACGGTCGTCACCAGCTCCAGGATCTCGCCCCGGGCGTCGACGGTGATCTTCTTCGAGACGTCGCCGCGGGCGACCGCCGTGGTCACCTCGGCGATGTTCCGGACCTGGCTGGTCAGGTTGTTGGCCATCAGGTTGACGGAGTTGGTCAGGTCCTTCCAGGTGCCGGACACCCCCGGCACGCTGGCCTGGCCGCCGAGGATGCCCTCGGTGCCGACGTCCCGGGCGACCCTGGTCACCTCGTCCGCGAACGCCGACAGCTGGTCCACCATCGTGTTGATGGTGTTCTTCAGCTCCAGGATCTCCCCGCGCGCGTCCACCTGGATCTTCTGCGACAGGTCGCCCTTGGCGACCGCGGTCGTCACCTGGGCGATGTTGCGCACCTGATCGGTGAGGTTGTTCGCCATGAAGTTGACGTTGTCGGTCAGATCGCGCCACACACCGGCCGCGCCCGGCACCTGCGCCTGGCCGCCGAGCCGTCCCTCGGTACCCACCTGGCGGGCCACCCGGGTCACCTGCTCGGCGAACCCGGAGAGCTGGTCCACCATCGTGTTGATGGTGTTCTTCAGCTCCAGCATCTCGCCGCGCGCGTCCACCTCGATCTTCTGCGACAGGTCGCCGCGCGCCACCGCCGTCGTCACCTGGGCGATGTTCCGCACCTGGCCGGTCAGGTTGTCGGCCATGCCGTTCACCGAGTCGGTCAGGTCCCGCCAGACCCCGGCCACGCCCGGCACCTGCGCCTGACCGCCCAGCCGGCCCTCGGTGCCGACGTCCCGGGCCACCCGGGTCACCTGCGCGGCGAAGCCGTTGAGCTGGTCGACCATCGTGTTGACGGTGTTCTTCAGCTCCAGCATCTCGCCGGCCACCTCGACGGTGACCTTGCGGGACAGGTCGCCCTTCGCCACCGCCGTCGTCACCTGGGCGATGTTGCGCACCTGCGCGGTCAGCCGCCCGGCCATCGTGTTGACGGAGTCCGCCAGGTCCTTCCAACTTCCCGACACGCTGCGGACCTTGGCCTGACCGCCCAGCTTGCCCTCGGTGCCGACCTCACGGGCCACCCGGGTCACCTCGTCGGTGAACTCCGAGAGCTGGTCCACCAGTCCGTTGACGGTCCGCCCGATCTTCAGGTACTCGCCGCGCAGCGGGTGGCTCACCCCGTTGCTGTGCAGCGACCGCAGCTCCATCTTCTGGTCCAGGTCGCCCTCGGCGATCGAGGTCAGCACCCGGCCCACCTCGGCCATCGGACGCGCCAGGTCGTCGATCAGCGCGTTGCAGTTGTCGACCGCCGCCATCCAGGCGCCCTCGCCCGCACCGGTCTCCAGCCGCTCGTTCAGCCGGCCCTCGCGGCCCACCGCCCGCCGCACCCGGGCCAGTTCACCGGTCAGGTGCTGGTTGCGCTCGGCCACCTCGTTGAACACCGCGGCGATCTCCGCCAGCGGCCCGTCCCCCGGCACCGTCAGCCGGCGCCGGAAGTTACCGTCGCGCATCGCCGTCAGCGCGGACAACAGCTTGCGCAGCTCCGCCGGTTCCGCGCCCCGGCTGTGGTTCGCTCGCCGGCCGGCCGCGCTCCGCGGCGCGGCCCCGGGGCGACCACCGCGCTGAGCGGTCTGCGTCGTACCGGTTGCGTCCTTGGTGGCCGAACTCAACGGGCCCCTCCCACATCGTGAACTGTCCGGTGACCGTCCGCGCCCCGGCGGACCGGAGCCCGGGCACCGTCCCGGCTGGGCTGCACACCGGCCGTCCCTCACGACGCACCGGCACCCGCATCGACCGTACTGCCCCGACCGACCGTCGCGGACCCCCCAGTCTGGCAGCACCGCCCCCGGGTGTACGGCCGGTTGCACAGGGTTGTTACCGCCTCTCCCGAAACGCGTGGGCAGAATCACCCTCAGGTGCCCGTTTCGGCGCCCCGCCCCCACGGGGAACCAAGCGGAAAGTAGGGTGGAGCGCTGCACCGGGCCACGACCCGTCCCAGCGCCGCCGCCCACCCGCCGGCGCGTACCGGGAGTCGGCGCCGCACCCCCCGGACAGCCAGGGCAAGAGCAGCAGAGGAGAAGTGGCAACGTGGTCACCGCGCGCGCAGCCGCCACCTTCGACCCCGACGGCCGGTCCGCGGCCGCCGCGCGGGGCTTCGTCCGGGACGCGCTGCTCGGCTGGGGCCTGCCCGAAGTCGTCGACGACGCCGTCGTCCTGGTCAGCGAACTGGTCACCAACGCCGTCGTGCACGCCGGCACCGCCGCCGAGGTCAGCTGCCTGCGCGAGGAGGGGACCGTCCGGATCGAGGTCACCGACCACCACCCCGAACGCGGCCTGCCCGCCTTCACCGACGGCCCCGTCTCCTCCTCCGACCGCTACGCCGACCCGGACGGCGAGGGCGGACGCGGCCTGCTGATGTGCTCCGCCCTCGCCGAGCGCTGGGGCGTCGAGTACTCCGCCGGCCGCAAGACCGTCTGGTTCCGGCTCACCCTGCCCGTCCCCGTCGCCGGCACCCGCTACGCCGTCCCCGCCACCCCCGGCAGCGACCTGCCCAGCGGCCCCGGCCCGGTGCACGTCGCCGTCGTCCAGCTCGACGACGACGGCCGCGTCCTCGCCTGGAACCCGGACGCCGAGGCCCTCTTCCGGCACCCCGCCGACACCGTCCTCGGCCGCCCCTGGGCCGACCTCGCCGTCTGGCCCGACACCCCCGCCCGCGGCCTCGGCCTCGCCGAGACGCTGCGCCTCGCCCGCTGGGAGGGCGGCTTCGCCGTCCGCCGCGCCGACGGGCCCACCGAGGAGGTGTACGGCGTCCAGGTCCGCGTCCGCGACACCGAGGGCGTCCCGTCCACGCTCTGTCTGCTCGTCCTCGAACCCGACCGCGCGGTCCTGCGCTCCCCCGCCCGCGCCCTGCCCGGCGACCGCCCCGACCCGGCCGGGCCCCGACTCGACCTGCTGGCCGGCCCGGTCGCCACCGACGACCTCGACACCCTGCTCCAGCGCACCGTCGAACGCGCCCGCGACCTCCTCGACGCCGACGCCGCCTACCTGCTCCTCACCACCGAGGACGAGACCGAGTTCGAGGTCCGCGCCGCCACCGGCCTCACCACCGGACACCGCCGCCACACCCGCTTCCCGGTCGAGCACGGCAACCGCTACGACTCCGCCCGGCTGCCCTCCGTCCACGACGACCTGACCGCCCGTCCGACCGGACTGCCCCTGCTCGACGGCAGCGGCATGCGCTCCCTCGTCACCGTCCCGCTCAAGGTCGAGGGCCGGCTGATCGGCTCCCTCGGCATCGCCACCGCCGCCCCCGGCCGCTACGACAACGAGGACGCGCTGCGCCTGCAGTTCGCCGCCGACCGGGTCGCCCTCGCCGTCGAGAGCACCCGCCTCACCGAACTCGAACGGCTGCGCCGCGGCTCGCTCTCCTTCCTCGTCGAGGCCTCCGACCTGCTCGCCGGCACCCTCGAACACGAGCAGACCCTCGCCCTGATGGCCCAGATGGCCGTCCCCACCCTCGCCTCCTGGTGCGCCGTCTACACCAACGGCGACCACGGCGCCGCCCCCGGCCTCGCCTTCGTCCTGCACGAGGACGAGGACCGCATCGACGCGCTGCGCGGCCTGCTCGACAAGACCCCGGCGCCCGACCCCGGCCCGGCCCACAGCGCCCGCTTCTGGCCCGCCCCCGCCGAGACCGCCACCGCGAGCGGGCTCACCGACAGCCCCGAACTCACCGGCGTGCTCGGCGAGACCGTCGTCCTGCCGCTCACCGCCCGCAACCGCGTCATCGGCCTGCTGGCCCTCGGCACCCCGACCGGCATCCGCTTCCGTCAGGAGATCCTCGAACTCGCCGAGGACCTCTCCCGCCGGGCCGCCCTCGCCCTCGACAACTCCCGCCTCTACTCCGAGCGCACCGCGACCAGCCAGGCCCTCCAGCGCAGCCTCCTCCCGCCCGACCTGCCCGAGATCCCCGGCGTCGAGGTGGACGTCTACTACCAGGCCGCCGGCGAGGGCAACGAGGTCGGCGGCGACTTCTACGACCTGTTCACCATCCGCGAGGGAACGTACGGCTTCGCCATCGGCGACGTCTGCGGCACCGGCCCGGAGGCCGCCTCCGTCACCGGCCTCGCCCGGCACTCGCTGCGCCTGCTCGCCCGCGAGGGCCTGGACGCTCCGCAGGTCCTCCGCCGGCTCAACGCGGCCATCCTGGACGAGGGTTCGCGCAGCCGCTTCCTCACCCTGCTCTACGGGGAGCTGACGCCCCGCCCGGACGGCAGCACCGAACTCTCCCTGGTCTGCGCCGGCCACCCGCTGCCGCTGCGGCTGCGCACCGACGGCCAGGTCGACCGCGCCGCCACCCCGCAGCCGCTGCTCGGTGTCATGGACGACCTCGACCTCACCGCCGAGCACCTCGTGCTCTCGCCCGGCGAGGTCCTGCTCTGCGTCACCGACGGCGTCACCGAACGCCGCGAGGGCCGTCGGATGCTGGGGGACGAGGGCCTCGCCGAGGTCCTCACCGGCTGCACCGGCCTCACCGCCGGAGCCGTCGCCATGCGCGTTCAGCGCGCGGTCGAACGCTTCGCCCCGGAGCCGCCGTCCGACGACATGGCGATCCTGACACTGCGGGTGCCCGCCCAGCGCGTCGACTGACGCCTCGCGTGACGTGTCGGCTGACCCGTCGGCTGGCGCGTTGCCTGAGCAGATCTGCCACGCCCGGGGCCGCCCGGCGGCCGATCGTGAGCGTTCCACAGCTGACGACGCCGCAAATTGTGCGATTCACAAGGGTACAAGCAAGGTCGGCCCGGGTACACCGACCTCAGCGGGGATTCCCCCGGATCATTCGGCCCTCGGCCCATCACCTCTGACCGCAGCCCGCGCACGCTCCTGCCGCGCGCCCTCGGCGCGGTCGCGCGCATCCACTCGCAACCACCCCTTCGAACCACGTCACTGCGTTGACTGCGCCCTGCGCGCGCCCAGAGTGAAAGGAGCCTCCGGTGAGCAACGACGCTACCGGGGCAACGAACGCCCGCTCAACCGGAGCCGACGCCGGTAACCTCGGTTACCTCGCACTCGGCCTCACACTTCTCGCCTACGGCCTGCTCTCCACCGGAATCCTGAAGGGCACCGGGGTCGGGGACGCGGCACACCTCGCCCATGTCGTCGGCGGCATCACCCTGTTCGTCGCGGGCCTCTGGCAGCTCCGCGGGGGCGAGGGCTTCACCGGCACCGCCTTCACCAGCCTCGGCGCCTTCTGGGCGACCTGGTCGGTGGCCGGCGGCGCGAGCAAGAACGCCGCCGGGCTGTTCCTGCTGCTGTGGGCCCTGCTCGCCCTCACCCTCACCGCGGCCGGCTGGGGCGCGGGCCTGTACAACCGGGCGGTCTACGGCCTGCTGACGCTGTCCCTGCTGCTCGCCGCCATCGGCGCGTTCGGCAGCCACGGCAGCCTCACCAAACTCGCGGGCTGGGTCGCGGCGCTCTCCGGGCTCATCGCCTGGTACGGGGCCACGGCCAAACTGAGCAACGGCAAGTGGGGTCGGATCGCCCTGCCGGTCAAGTGACCTGCTCGGTCCGCGACTCGGACTCGCTCCGGGGCCGGTCCTCCGTCTCGACGGGGGGCCGGCCCCGTCGGTGCGCCGCCAACGCCAGGACGGCGTAGGCGAAGAGCAGGATCGCGAGGGCGGCGATGCCGTCCGCCCAGAAGTGGTTGGCCGTCACGACGACCACGGCGACCGTCAGGACGGGATGCAGGACCATCACCCAACGAAACAGGCTGCGCGACACCCGGATCACCGCGACCGCCGCCAGCACGCACCACGCGACGTGCACCGACGGCATCGCGGACAGCTGGTCCGCCACCACCACACCGCCGACCGCGCCCCCGTACACCGACTGCCCGTACTGCGCGGCCAGGTCCACGAAGCCGTTCTCCGGCAGCATCCGCGGGGGTGCCACCGGAATGAACTGAACGAGGAGACAGACCGCGGTCGTGATCACCACGGTGTTCCGCACCCACGCGTACCGCTCGCGGTGCCGCAGGAACACCCAGAGCAGAACCGCCAGCATGACGCCGAAGTGCATGACCGCGTAGTAGTAGTTCGCCAGCCTCACCAGCACCGGGTAGGGCGTGATCGCGGCCTGCCAGGACGCCTCGTCCGGCAGCCCGACCGCCAGCTCGGTCCGGTGGATCCAGCTCGCCCGGTCCAGCGCGTGGTCCGCGCTCATCACCGACAGGCGCCCCACCAGCTGCCAGAGCGTGAACAGGGCAAGCAGGGTGCCGGCCTCGCGCAGAAGGGCCGACAGGGACGGTTTCCGGACCCTCGCGGCGACGTACGCACCGCCGTAGAGAGCAACGGCGGTGCCCCCGGCGGACTGCCAGGTAAGGGTCAGGTTCTGCATTGGCAGAGGGTAACGCAAAAAGACCCACTCCCGATCGGGAGTGGGTCTTTTTGGAATGATTGTTCGGCGGCGTCCTACTCTCCCACAGGGTCCCCCCTGCAGTACCATCGGCGCTGTGAGGCTTAGCTTCCGGGTTCGGAATGTAACCGGGCG